>CAYZGW010000026.1:0-15984 GCA_964478195.1 uncultured Candidatus Saccharibacteria bacterium | reverse complement strand
GGCACTGGGTTCTGGTCCCAGGATCGGGGGTTCGAATCCCTCATCCCCAGCCATTTTGTACGAACAGGTTCAAGTTCAGGATTTTCTATCTGTAAATCTTGGGGTTGAACCTTTTTGATTGCCTCATTAAGCTCAGGTAGCCCCTGTTCAATAGGTATAAGCCATTCAAAAGGCGTCAATTCAATTACGCCGTTATCTAACGTCGGGTATGTTCCGAGCGCAAGCAACACATCGCGCTTGGCGATGAAGCCACCATTATCGAACCGCTCGCGGCCATGCGCAATGACATCAATAGTCTTATACATAGCCTCGCGCCAACCAGCCGCACGGTCGTTGGTATCAGCAACAGACTCTTCAGCATCTTTAATCTGACTTAGTAGCTCTTTTGACTTTTCTCGAAACTTATCGTCTTGGATTAGATCCTTGCTTGCCATATCAACCAACTTGTCATACTGCTTGCGTAGCTGTTGCAGGTTTTTGAATTGAGCGTTTTCTATAGCTTCACGCTCCTCAGCTTCAGCGCCATTCATTTCTTTCATGGCTTCCAAAGCCCATTCTTCGAATAGGGGGTGGATGGTGTACTTGTCTAATATGTCGTACAGCTGCGCCGCAATGTTTTTCTCCTCGACGGTCTTGCGGTTATCACACGGCCGCTTGTGCGTACAGTGATAGTAGACATAATGCAGCACTTTACCATTTTTAAGCTTCTTGAACTTGTCTTGTGCAGTAACCTTGCAGCCGCAGCCTTTGCAAAATATAAAACCACGATACTCAAACTCTTTAGTTACCGATTGCCGTGGCTTGCCTTGTCTGCCTAGTAGTAGCTGGGCCTTATCGTACTCCTCCATACTAATCATGGCTGGGAACTGCGCCTTTTCATATTCGCCAGGCTTACCAGGTATAGGTATCAGGCCGGTATAGCGAATGTTGGTGAACATCTTGTAGAGCGTGTTGCGATGCAGTGGCGTGCCACCACTCCTCCGGCGCACCGGTGAACGGTATTTCCATTCGTCATTTGCTATTTTCTCAATCATCGGTACGCTGTAGGCACCAGTTAACAGTAAGTCCCACATTTTTCGTACCATCGGATAGCGTTCATCGTCCATGACAATAATGCCCTGGTCGGAATTATTAGGGTTCCGGGCATTTAGGTAGCCTGGCAACGCCCGATAAGTCAGCCATCCGTTTTTGCGCTGCTGCGCGTTGCCACGTTTTACGTCCACGCTTAGCTTCGCAGAGTAATACTGCGACTGGCTCATCATGGTTTGCAGCATCATTATGCCCGATGGTGAATTGTCAAATAAATAAGTGCCGAATTTAAGGTCTTTAATGATGTTTTGCCGGATTGCATAAGTCACCAGTGCCGCGTCAACTTCATTGCGCGAAATACGGTCAGGGTGCCAAGCCAGGATGCCGTCAGCCTCTCCGCTGGTTATCATGTCCATTACTTTCTGAAATACTGGACGGCCCGGCTCGTATGCGCTACGGCTTTCTTCCAGACATGCCACAATCTTAATTCTGGGAAATCTTGTTTTGAGCTCGCGCACCTGCGAAGGAATCGACAGGCTTTGACGGTTATCCTCTTCAGATGACTTACGGGCGTATAAGATGTATCGAAGTTCACTCATGTTTTATCTTCCAAACTAAAAGGGCGGCTTGATTGTTCACACATCCAGCAGCGAAACGCTACCTTCAGATACCAAGCCGCCCTTTCGGGCCTGAAAATAAAAACACGTCTCGCGTATTACTGGGTGTGTGAACGTGCTTATTATATCACTTTTTTGGTGCCATGAAATCAGAGTAGGCATCATCACCTAAATCTATATCCCCACCACCATCACCAGTATAGTTTGGCTCAAACGGGTCTTTGATATCTTTGGGATACCATACTGGGAAGATATGTAGGCTCCGTTTATCGCCTTCTTCAGGTTTTTGCTGTGTAATTATGCCACTTGCTTCAAGTTGGGGCAGGATTTGTTTTCGCAGATGCTCATCATTTAGCGGTGAGCCTACTTTACGGAAATAGTACGCGCCAAGCTCTTGGCGGCTAAGACCAACCTTTCGCTTTTCCATAGCTGCCTGGAAATCGGGGTCGTGGAACTTAGCAAGATATGCTGGCAAAATATACATTTTATACAGGTTCATTACTGCGGGTGGTACATTCATATCTTGTGCCTCAATCAACCGGCCCCACAGCTCGAATACTTGGTCGATATCCGCCTGGTTGGCGACTATCAAGCCGTTAGAACGCCGGTGCCACACGTTGAGCAATGCAGCTGACTTAATCAGATTCATCAGGTGATTCATATCCCGCATGTGCCGTGCCTTCGGCTTTTTGAATTGGTCATTGAACCGCCGTACCACCTCGTCGGGGTTTGGCACGATAATATCGTCAACCGCCTCACGCTTTATTGCCAGAATCCGGTCTTTGAGCGCGATGCGTTGCGGTTGGGATTCAAGTCGCTCGCGATATTCAGTTCGGTTCGCGCTGCGTAGCGCCTCGTCGCTTACACCTTTCCGAATCTTTGCCGTGGTAACTTCCGGGCTGAGCAAGATTGCGCGGGTAGTCTCTTGCTCGTCTAAGCGCATGCCTGATGAGCAGAACACTGTTGACGGAAAACCACGGATGATGATTAGCTCGGCGCGGTTCGCGCCTTTTTTGTCTTTGTTGGTGATGCGGTAGTGAAGCTCACGCTGGTCATGTGACAGCACTGCTCGCAATTTCTGCTGTGTCAGTGGGTTTGGCTGTTCATATAGCAACAGTATTTTCCGCTCTAGTGATACTATCTTTGCACCGCGTTCTTTATCGTATACGCCCTCGCCATGGAAGAATGCGGTTGGACTGGCATCACTCAACTCTATCTTGTCGGCTTCGGGGAATAACGCAGCCACTTGCGTTGCCGTGAATGTCTTACCGGTTGAGCTCGGAGCATTGAAACTGACATTGATTTGGCTGCTATCCGTGTATGCGGAAAGCATACACAAGAACGCAATCAGTTTGTTGTCATTGTCGTGCTTAATCGTTAATCCGAGTGTATCCACCACATCTGATAGCGGTATGTCATCGAATTGGCGCACATCTATAGGTCGCGGTCCATAGGCATGTTCGACGTATTTGCCGGATGGGGTAAATATATCGTCTACAGTTCCAAGCCCAGCACGGAAGAAGTCTGTAATGTCACCTTTTTCTCCGACCGAATCCGGCAAGGTAACGACAAGCACTGCTATATCAATTTCTTGTTCCTCAAGTTGGAGCTGAAGCATCTTCGTACCATCGCGACCGGCCTTATCGTTATCCATAACGATGTATAACTCACGTACAAAGTCCAGCTGCCTAATCCAATCAGGCTTAAAGGTACCCGCACCGGCGGTCGAGCATATGGCAGGAACACCCATACTGTGTAGTACCATGCAATCAAACTCACCTTCGCAAACGACCAGGGCATCTGGCTTATTCTTCAGTATTTGAGCATTAAAGATGCTAGCCTCACCGCCTGTTGACATGTATTTAGGTTGGTTTTCGCTGGGACTGTATGGGTCTTGCCTGAGCTTCATAAATAATACGTTGCCGTCGCGGTCGGTGACCGGAATAGTAATCCAGTTACCATCTCGGCGTTGCATATAGCCCAATTGGAAATGGTCAATAATGTCGTCGCTGAGCAAACGCTCCGAGCGCAGATACTCCCTAATGTCATTCGGCATCGTATCATGGTAAATGGCGGCTTGCTTATCTAGGCTGACCGGCAGGCGTTTTGGTGCTTTCGGCGAAGGCGTTTCAACACCGAAGTGCCTCTTAAGGGTTACTAGATTGCCGCGCTCATTACACTTCTTGCAGTCATACAGACCAGTGACTTTGTTGACGTACAAATGTGCCTCGCCACCGTGGCTGTCAGCATCGCAGTCATTGAATATACACCGCAGGTTCAGCTCATCGCCATGCTCGCGGAACTCCACATTGTTATTGTTTAACAGTTCTACTATCTCTTGGTACTTGTCCATAATTACCCTCGCTCTTTTTTAAGTCACGTTGTCTCTGCGACTTCGCGGCAACGAATCGAAGTATGGCCATACCGGCTGTTTGGGCCTGCTGGTCATCAAGCTCAAGGCCATGGTGCCGTTTGAGCAAGGTCTGTAATTCTTTAATACGCTCATTGCTTAGTCGCATGAGTTCGAGATTACAGAAAAGTCTAGTGGCTTCGTGTTTTACGAAGTTGAGTCACACATAGTCACATGAATAACTGTAATAAAATTAGGCTTCTTTTAACTTGTCAGCATTGAAGACCACATAGCCATTGCTATATGTGAAAAGTTCGTTGATTTTTGTTGCAGCCTCAATTTTGGGATTGAGTTTATACACGGCGTCCCTGACTGCGCGACTGCGGGCGGTAATGTCGTAGTCGGTGGCGTACATCGCCATAATATCCGTTTCCTGGACTGGGTTATTAGGATTTTGCAGGCATAAATTGCATATCCAATACTGTAGAGTTTTGTGTAGCTTACCCTTGCCCAGTGGAATTTTTTCTCCATCGATGAGCAAATATGAATACTCGGGGTGTAGCCGAATTCCGCTTTCAACCGGTGCCGGTGGGCTGGTGTTATTCTCAAGACCTAGCAAACGCCTGATATTGGACTGATTGATATCTAGCGCATAAGGGCGAAAGCCGTTGCTTAACGGGTCGCGACTGTGGGTTCTGATTGAGATTTTACGATATGAAAAGATAAGCACATCATGTTTCCACAGATATGTCATGAGTTTGCTGAGCTCGTCTTCATCCAGTATGCTTTGGAGCTGTTTTGATGGAGTGAATTGCTCCAATCTCAACGAACCCTCTAAAAGGGCCGCGTCGTATATATCTCGTGCGAGTAGCTGAACTTTTTCATCAAGACTAATTACCCTATCTATTTGAATCATACTCATTCCTTACCCACACCCTCTGCCTATATTGTCTGGCATAAGCGTGGCAACCGCAAGCATCAGCAATTTACTTCCGAGCTGGAAATGTTATAATTACAACCGTCTTACTATCAGAACAAGTCAGGAACGCAATTTTGTTGCGGTTCGCCTACAAAAACGGCACCGCATAAGCATTTTGGCGAAAGCTGACTTGTGAATGGTAGTAAGACACCTTGCGGTGTCGTTTTTATTATTGCCGCATTTTATTCACCAGCCACAGGAGGCGAAAATGTCTGACCCCGATGACCACAAATCTCTTATTGGAGGCGGTAAGTTTGCGCGTAAATTCTGGCTAGATATGGCACCGTCGATATCTGCGCTCATCACGATTGTCACTATATTTCTTGTTATACCCGGCATCATTGGCAACCATAACGCCGTACAGGTTTGGGTGTGCATAGTGATAGCGTTTGAGGGCGTGTTGGCACAGGTGTATATATCAGAACATAAGCACGAGGCTTTTTACCGAAAACGAGCCGATGACATTGATGAAAAACGCAGAAAGCTCGTAAAAGCATTGAGAGAACGTGCAGATAGTGGAAAAAAGATTACCTACGACGACCTATCAGGCCTATAGACTCAAACCGCATCGAATCGCTCACTAGGACACAAAGGCCGTCATACACCTATAATTACTGTGGCCGTAGGTGTAAAGTGAGGTTATGAAAGTTCCCGAATTTGTTAAACGTGTTGGATGGGTGACTTTAGTGGTCTTCACGCTGGTCATCGTCGTATACGTCCTATGCAAAATCAACGTCACAAATCCAGGCCTGCCCACACCATTACTTAGACTTGCAAAAGATATTCTAGGTGCAAAACCGCAGCTAGAATTTATCACCGACCTGAGTGTTTTTCTGGGAGTTATACTCGCAATGGCGGTACCGCTCGGAATTGACATCGTTCAAAAAATCTCGCAATTCTATGCTGGATCAAGAATAATCCGCGAGCGTCTATTACGAGAAAAGCAGATGCAATGGATGTTACCACTTTATTTGGTCACTATTCTCTTGTCGCTCGTGTCTCGGTTCTTTTTTATCGAGGACACAACTCATCCTGAACTTCAGAGAGCTGTATGCTATGTACTCCTCATCCTCTTATTCAGTGGCTTGATTATTTTCGCATGGTATCTAAATCGCTTGTACTTTTACACGCTGGACCCGAAAGGTTTAAAGCAAGAAATTGAGAATAGGCTGACAGGAAGCATCGACAAACGAAAACAACCCGACTATCTTGACCTAATCGAAGCATACGGCGACTTAATCGTCTCCGAAACTCGCAGCTCAAACCTTAAGACGGTTATGGATGAAAGTCTGCCATTCGTGGAGGCCAAAATTAAACAGATAGTTCCGAAAGGCGACCTTGAAGATGCTGAAAAGTTTATTCTAAGCCAGGAGTTCTATGAAGTATCGAACCGCGGCAAGAAACAAAAAAGCGAAGGCAAGCCCGTTACAAATGACACTACAGAAGAGGCGGCAGCGGATTC
Organism: uncultured Candidatus Saccharibacteria bacterium; assembly: GCA_964478195.1. GTDB lineage: Bacteria > Patescibacteriota > Saccharimonadia > Saccharimonadales > UBA4665 > JAJZCD01. The sequence goes on along the minus strand of CAYZGW010000026.1, from coordinate 9,547 downwards.
CATCATTGCTGGCGTGGATGAGAAAAAAGTTGATTGGGAGCAGGAGGCCAGATTCCGCCTGTACTTTAGTCCTGACCGATACATGCTTGTGTACCTGTCTACTATTCAACAAATCATTCGCGTCCACCAAGAAGGACTTAGAACCGGGAACGACGAGCTTACGAGCCAAGCAGTTTACTCGCTGGTGCGAATATTGGACTACTTCTCAAAACAGGAGGAACGAGGATTTTATATTGAGCTACTCCTTCGTCGCCTATACGAAATCGCAAGACAGGCCGCGAAAGCCAATGACAGGTCAATGTATGCGGCCGCGTCTCAATGGTATACGACTGTTGCGTTCGATAAACTCGGCACCGACAAAGAAGAGTTCCAGCTCGATTACTTGGTTACCTTCAACCAGGCTCTATACTCAACGCTTAAATTCATCATCGACGACAACTACAAGACCTTGTTCGCTGCGTTCGTAAGTTATCTTGTTGACGGATTGCATGAACCTTATCGTTCAAATACTGTGTGGGAACTTGGGCATTTGCCAATGGAAGAGAATTTCCAAAAATATAGAGACAGCGGCAAGGTAGACGAAATAGAAAAGATAACGAAAGAGCTAGAAAACTCCATGAGTTCCGTAAGCACAACGGAGCAAGTGCGCAACTGGCAAGAAAGGCTTAAAGAACTTAGAAAAGTAGTACGCCCGCTGCTCAGCTCTGACGGCAAGCAAAAAGCCGATAAGCTTGTTGACGAACTGTCACGAGATATGGAGGAGGTATATAAACACGCCAACCTTCGAGCGCTTATATTTTCGCTTGGTGCCTACTGCATGTTCAGAAAGCGTTATGACTTCGTTAAAGAAATCTTTGACTACAAGCAACCCGCCGACTCCGACGCATCGTGGGGCGGCAATGACATTCAGCCCGAAACAGCATCAGGTGTCGTTAACTTTTATTTTAGACAAGGCCTGTTCCAGCGAAACATGAACTTCTGGGAGGGTCACCACGGCAGCGAGCTTTATGCAAAACGATATTTTCTATGTCTCCTCCTGAGAGCCATCTCACGCAATCCAAACGATAATGCGCAACTTGCTGACCTGACCCCTAGTAGATTGAGTGATGTAACCTACTCAATCGATGGCCTTAAACAAATTGCCAGCGCCATACAAGATGACGGCGAACTGCTAACCGCCATGGAAATCGACGAGAGCCTAATCATTAACAAACTTATACCGACCCTCGACAGTCTTAACTCTCAGGCAAAGACTAAGCTCCAGGCAATTGAAAACAACAAACCGCTAAGCCCAACAAAGGTAAAAGAGTTCCGGGATGAGGTAACGGAAGCACATTCAAAAGAAGCCCATGTACGTTCAATATTTGGCCATTATGGAAAGTTGGTTGATGAAACGGCTAAAAAATACAATGGCAAAACTCAACTATACGGCATATCGAGAGTGGACGAGAAAGCAGTATTCTTTGACGACTGGTACGTCTCATATGGTGATTGGGGTAAGACGTATGGTAGCGATTTAGCGCAGTCAGAGAACCTATATTTATTCGAAGAAATTAAAAAGAAATTAAGAACTAGTAAGACAATAGACACCGTCGAGAAAGCGGTCAAAAGTTGCGCCCAGCCAATCATACTCGCCCCAACACGCAGCCTCTTTAGGTACGAAGATACGGACAAATTCATCCCGCAGTGGCGTGGTGCTGAAATTGATATACCCGAAGCCAAACTAGATGGCTTCGCGGGCGTGTACAAAGTTGGGAAGAAACAGATACCAGTATTCGAGGTTAGTTACCTTTCGCGCTCTGAGTCAGAGGTGGTCGTAATCGACACACAGGCAATGCCCAACTTAAGCCTTCTATCGCCCCTGGGCAATGAAGACCAGGGCGCAGTGCGCACGGGAAGTCTGTCAATAAGCGTTCGAGCATTTTCAAAAACTGCTGAGCTATTAGAGAGGTACGTTGCCAACCCGCCAAAATGGTTAACGGATGTCGGCGACGTAACAGCGCAACGCTCCTACCTGATGAGCAGGGTTCTTATTCAGGTTTTTGAGCGTTTTGAGCTTACCGAAAAGCGAAGCAAGTTCGGCTATATCGTGGGCATAAGGAAAGACGTATAGACAGACGCTAGTCACCCCAGACGGTAAGGTTCGGATTATCCCGCTTGAGAAATACTAGTGTAGGCGGAAACTGCCCATGGTCGATACGCCGAACCCTTAGTACACCTTCCTTAATGTATTTCCGAATTTCCTTGCGGTCGGCATTATGCCGGACAATCAATCTCGTCTCCGTGATGTGACGTTTGTTGTCTTTGTCGGTAAAAACGTAGCCTGGGATTATCTTCTTGACATGAGCCGTCTGGCAATCCATGCAGCGCATGCCTTTCTGGTCATACCAAAAGTCGCCAGAGCCGCCTCCCATGCAGAGCGTGCATATTCTACCGTCGGCCGGAAATGAGTAGCCGCCAGGCTCGCGTTCCAGTCTTGCGTCGAATTGCTTTTGGATTTTATACATGTCATAGGTAAGTTCAGCTAGCGCATACAGGTCTCTCTGCATCTGCCGATATTGCTCTTCGGTCTCAAGCTCTATCCCATTCTTTTTTGCCGCCTTCATAAACCACTGAAACTCCTTATCTGAAAAGTCCATACCATTCCTCCTTATTTAATCTGCTAGTGCTATCATTATCTTATGACTAAATATGTCCTCAACTCCGGCGGTATCAAGCGTCAGCCTGAACTAAAAAAGCAATTCCACCAGGAACTTGTAAAAGGCTTGGGTTACAATCCAAAATTTTTGCTTTGTAACTTTGCCCAAGGCCGCGAATACTGGGAGCCTAAGTTTCAAGGCTACTCTGACGCTATTACCGAAGATATGCCAGAGGACGTAAAACCATCATTTGAACTTGCTATGCCCGCTGAATTTGTAGAGCAATGCAAGCGAGCCAATGTTATTTACTTCCACGGTGGCGATGACCATCTACTGCAATACTGGATGAAGCAGTTTAATCTGGCAGAATTGTTTAAGGATAAGGTAGTTGCCACTAATTCAGCCAGTTCCGATATGCTGGCCACCCATCACTGGACATGTGATTGGCGTGCTTGTGCTGATGGCTTAGGCATCTTGCCAATTAAGTTTATTCCGCATTACCGGTCAGACTTTGGTAATGATGACCCGCGCGGGCCGATTGACTGGCAAAAAGCATACAACGATCTGGCGGCATACGGCGACAAAAGCCTACCAATACACGCACTTAAAGAGGGCGAATACATAGTAGAAGAACGGGCTTAGTGTCATGTGGGTACATCCTGACGCGACCGAGCGCAATATAACCGCACAGTTTCCTGAAGTATTTGATAAACACGAATTCCTGTATTTCAGCCTGCCTGATGGTCGCATGTCCAATTTCTTTGATAGCACTCAGTTTTTGGATGCCTCACGAAAAACAAAAGACCTTAGTAAGCTCTTTTCGGCAGTCCAATGCGCCGTACAGCAAGGCAAGCATAAAAGCCTGCAAGATTTCCTGAAAAGCAACGATGCCAAAACTAGGCTCGCGGCCGCTAGTACCACCGATACCGTTGCTATAGTCCTCGATGAATTGATTGAAGAATACAACGATAAGTACGGCATGGGGCGACAGGTACGCGGGTTCTACCAAGACCACCTCGATGACGACGGTCGGTCTGTTTTGCTTAACAAAATCCCGCGCCCTGCCAGTTTTAAGCCAACTCAACACCAAGACCGAAACGGACAGGTGCGAGTACGTGTAGATTTCCTGCTAGGGCTGCGCGACGAACTTAGCCATGCCGCCAAGTATTTGCCTCTACCCGATGCCAGTCAGGTACCACTGCATCACGAACTGCACCGCGGCGACCCGTCATCCACATGGCTGATATACCTTACGTTTGACGACTTGTACGAAATCACTCGCAAAGCAATGGCACAGCTGTGGCTACAGGAATATGAAAGCTATTGGAATAACGGCGGTAAAGAGATTATCGGAATGGTCGTAGCCGAGGTTCAGGCACGATGCGACGAGCTTAACGCACAATCTGCTAGCCAATAACGTCAGACCCTTGCGGCCACCCCTTGCATACCTCATACTTATATTAGAAAGGTGTTGTTTTCTGCAGACATGGACACGACCATTTTTTATTCCTGGCAATCAGATGATTCCAAAACGAGAAGCTTTGTTGAGAAAGCACTTAAAGGAGCTGTCAAAAATATAGCCGACAATCCTGATATCGAACTCGCTCCACGAGTCGATAAAGACACCCAGGGTACCGCAGGCGCTATTCATATTGTCGATACCATCAAGAAAAAGATTGAGGCGTGCGGCATATTTCTTGCCGATGTATCTCTCGTTGATACGGCTAAGTCAGGGAGAAGCTTGGTTAATCAGAATGTTATGTTTGAGCTTGGCTTTGCCATAGGCAAGCACTCTGAATCACGTGTGATGATGGTGGCAAACACTGACCTGGGCGACATAAAAAACCTGCCATTCGATATTTCTCATCACCGCGTAATTCAGTTCTCGCCTAAATCTGACCTCAAAGGCGCAAAATTACAGGCAGCTTTGGAGTCAGCAATCAACATCCATCTAAATGCCCTGGACGCGGAGAGAAAACAGCAGGAATCAGAGACTTCTAAGGATAAACTAATATACGCCGTTGAAAACGAAAAACCGACCCGTACCCTGGCAAATAAGTATTTTGAAACTACTTACGGCCGCTATTTAAACTTATCACCTGGTAGATACAAGGGCGGCGACATACAGCAATACGGTGCGGCGGTTTACGAGGCGTATGAGAAAACGAAGCCAATTACTGTTGAGCTGTTTGAGGTGCTGGAGCGGGCGGCTGAGTACAAGAACACCGAAGTCCTCCTCTACGCTTTTAAGTCGCTTGAGGTAATAACTAGATATTACGATATTGTTCCCGAAGACAACGGACATATGTACGATACATCGAAAGAGTACCCGGTGTTAGTTGCTAATGAGGTGGCCTCTCTGATACTTGGATGTATCGCGCAAGAAAAACTGTGGTCGGCTATGCAAGATATGAATACGGCTAAGCTCAAGCGGTCAGACAATTACACTGACACCCGAAATCTCAACAGATTATTTGACCAACCCGTTGCTATGTATGCCTATTACAAAAAGATGAAAAATATGAACTACGTCATTCCTATGACACATGTTCTCCAAGGACGATTTAACGACCAAAAGCGCCTACTTCAAGCGTACATTGACGGCAACTTGCTGCGCTACTTTATGCTCAACACTTACCCTTGGGCGGTAGGATTGCTACTGCTAAGCTCGTGGACTCAATACGCGCCGGAATTCTTTGCCGAGTTCAAAAAAATAGAGTTCTGCAAAGCTCTAATGGTGATAACAAAAGAGGCCACGTTTGATGAATTCAGGAAAAATATCTGGGAGCAGGCCTCAACAGAAATAGGTGGCTGGAGTTTCCACAACGACAATTTAATTCCGGTCTTCAACCACGCCGGAATCAATTCTCAAGCTGAGATTGCATCAGAAAAATAAAGTTTGGGAGTTGACGTATTGCATTTTTATTTTGGAAGAGTTTTCCAAAATTCTGGGAATTTTTTTGGGTTGAACCCATCGTTACGTTATTGAGCAAAGGCGATATGCCCACCCCCCGCCATTGATTAAACTATGTAGGAAACGCCCCTAGGAGACGTAGGCCACCATCTGTGGCGAGCTTTCAATGAGGTGTTTAACTTGGGCGATAATGGCCAGCCAGATTTGATAACAGAGGTAGAGTGCCGCGATTTTTCGCGGCACTTGTCCGTATCTGGCACCCCTCATCTTTGTAACTCTGATACACTGGTTGATATGAGCAAAGCTGAAGCAGTTGTATTTGATATTGATGGTACTTTGTCACCTGAGGTTTCGTGGCTTGCATTGACGCGTGACTTAGGCGCACCTGTCGAGCGGCATATTCAGATTTATCAAGATTACAAGAACGGCAAAATTGATTATCCAACTTCAAAAGCACAACTAATTGATCTTTGGCGAGCAACTGGCAATGCCAACAGAGCTTTTTTCGTTCAGCTATTTGACGCGCTTCCGCTTGATCCTGTCGCTGAAAAGATCGTACAAGCAGCGAAATTAGGCCGTATCGTTTGCCTAATAACAGGCTCGATGGATTTGTATGCCGAAGCAGTTGCAAGAAAGCTTGGTATTGACCAATGGCATGCCAATACGACCCTGCATTGGGATACTGACGGTAATCTCGTCGATATGGATTATGAACTAAACCAAGCAGCCAAAAAACTCGAACAATTTGGCGAGTTCTGTCAGGCAAATAATCTCGAGATGCAAGACTGTTTGATTGTCGGTGATGGCGAAAATGACGAGCTACTTTTCGAAGCGTGCAATCGCGGCGTACTGCTTGGTGGTGAGCCTGGAGCTCAAACGCATGCCTGGAAGCAAATCGCCCAACTAGCGGATTTTGAGCAAATCCTGCAAGAATATTAACGTCCGACATGAGATACCTCATCGGGATCAATAATGACCACCTCACCTTTGCTATGTATAAAGCCAAGTTTTTCTAGTTTTCGGGCAATAAGAATAAAATCCTCAACCAAGGGGTGCCATCCGTCAGACTCACTCCCAGCCAATGGTTTTTCGAAATTTCTACAGATCACTTTATTCCTAAAACTATTAGTTTCAAACGTTAGCACATATTTTATATCTGTTAACATGTGTTCGTATCCTTCCTACCTACTGTTTTTGCTATACTGAGCTACATGAAGAAAATTGCCATATTGGACATTGACGGAACGCTGTCAAATTCTCATTTGGGTGTCGAATTCTTAAAAGAAATGTCCGCACTTGGCGCAATAAAAGGAGTAAATCAAGCTTTGTTTACTAAACAGTACGAAGCGTGGGCTCAATCATCCGAAAAAACTGATTACTACGATAGATACTTTGATCAATATTACGATACCCGTCTCGTTGGAGTCGATAAGCGCGTCTTTGAGGAAGCAGGACGAAGAATAGCAAATCATGCCTATCCTCACTTTTACACAGAAACATTGACCGAGCTAAAAAGGCATCAGGCTGAAGGCCGGTTTATTATCCTCATCTCTAAATCGCCCGAGCAAGCAGTAGCTAAGATTGCCGAACTAGTAGAAGCTGGTACTCATTGGGGGTGGCAGTTTAATTTTGATCATGCGGGCAAATACGTAGGCCAATACACTTATCCAGATGGTGAAAGCGACAAAGCATACATCATCAAGCAGCTTGTACAAAAGCATGATCTGGATCTAAATGATTCATACGCATACGGTGATAGTGCCGGCGACATTTCCATGCTCCATCTCGTATCAAATCCCGTCGCTGTCAACCCTGAGCCAAAGTTGCTTATGGAGGCTCAGCAAAATAACTGGCGGATACTACGAGCCAAGCCACTAAAGAACAGCTAGGCCGGATACTGTGAATGAGTTACAGTCTACTACTTAGCGGCCTTCTTCTGTGCCCGAATCTTTTCGGCTTGTTCTAGGGTCTTCTGCTGATCTTTAACAGATTGTTTGTAGATCTTCTGAAGAGTGTCGGCTTTTATGGGTCCGTGTTCGTTGAGATATTTCTTCTGTTCTTGAGTAAGAGTTAATTCCATAGTTTTTCTACCTGATTAATCTATATTATAGGTTGCTTGGAGTGCTTTTTCAATCTCGCCTGATTTATCCAACGTAGCACTATGCATGATTGCTACTGCTTTCTGCATATCATGTCGCCCCTGCTTGTCAATCAGCCAGAAGCTGAACTTAACATTATTCTTGTGCTTCTTAAAAATATTCAACAAGTTTAGATTGATTTTCTTACATGTTTCTATGAAACCAGTGCGCTCAATTGCACGCTTTTTGACTAACTCGCGTGCTTGTGTGAGCTTCCAAGCGAGCGCGGCATCTTGGACGATATAGACGACAATCACTTCATAACCCGTCTTTAACGCTTTATCAATATTTTTAACACCATTCTCGTGAGAAAGCGTACCGTCGAAGACAAATGAATACTCATTTTGTAAACATTCATCAAAGATGCGAGTTACGAGAACACTACCAGCCTTACGGTAATTATAGTATTCCTCTGGTGTATATCCATCTATATACTCAACAAGCTGATCGTGCTCGATTGAGATTAGGCCAGGTGTCACTTTGAGAGTATTTTCCGTGAATTCAGTCTTGCCTGCGCCGGGGATGCCCGCCATGAAGAATGCTGTCTTTGTGCTCACCGGCTTATTTGTCTCGAAAAACAGATCAACAACTTTGCTCTGGTTGGTCTTATTTTTGACCCATTGTTTTGCTTGTTCTTCTGTCACTATCAATTGCCCTTCCGGCGTGCTTTATCTTAGTTATTATATAGCAGCTGGTGCTTTTAGCCAGATTCGAGGGCTAGAACCTCATTGCCATCGTAAATAAAGCCAAGTCTCTCCAATTTCTGAGCCATACGGATCAAACTAGGGTAAATGGTGTTCCAATTGAGGGCAACCTCGTCAGCCAGATTAATCAACAGAGATGAAGATGCACAAACTTGTGCATCTTCATCTCTGTTATTTTAGAGTTCGAATCCCTCACCCCGGCCGTATGTCTCGCTTCGAACCCTAAAACTGCTACGACACCTATTTCGTCGTGGACAATTCATTATAATAACGTTACAATACTTACATGATTCAGAGCATTCAAAAGGTTATAAAGATCGGTACAAGCGGTGGCGTAACAATACCTGCCAAGGAGTTAAAGCGCCAGAATATTACATTTGGTGATGAAGTCGAAGTTATTGTTCGGCCTCTTCATGGCGTTCGTAGTGAAGATCAGAAAGTAATCGCTGCAGCAAAGAATATTCTTACAAAATACAAAAAAGACTTTGAAAATCTCGCTAAGAGATGAACTACCTTTTTCTTGAGCACCTATTAGAGATTCATGCGCTTGTCATAAATGAGACAGGTGGTAGCGACAGACTTCTAGACCTTGGAAGGCTTGAGTCTGTTATCGCTACGCAGACACAGAATGTATTTGGCGAAGAGCTATATGTGACTATCCATGAAAAAGCCGCGGCTATAATGCGCGGAATTATTGCCGACCATCCTTTTGCCGACGGAAATAAGCGAACGGCATCTCTAGCAGCACTGACCTTTTCAGATATCAACGGACACACTTTCACCGCTGAGAACGGTGAAATTGAAGATTTCGCCGTTAAGGCAGCCACGGATCATTTAGACATACCAGAAATCGCTTTATGGCTGAAAAACCATACCGCACGCACTAGTTCATGACCCGCTATTATTCCATAGGCCGCAGAGGAGCCCGGCATTTTACTGCACCACCATATGATAGTTCAGCAATGATGATGTTACCGCGATGATAGCCAAAACCTAGCCCTTCTAGCTTTTGAGCAACGAGTACAAAATCCTCGACCAAGGGGTGCCATCTGTCGGACTCATCCCCAGCCATAGGCATAAGCACAATGAAAGACTTTGAAAGAAGTCTTTTTAGTTTGTGGATAATTGATATAATTCTATCTATGAACAATG
>CAYZGW010000025.1:7035-15991 GCA_964478195.1 uncultured Candidatus Saccharibacteria bacterium | reverse complement strand
GGCCAATCATCAGGCCCTTACCAAGTACGGCGGTGCTAGCAGCTGCTGCAAACAAATCCATTATTTTATCTCCTTATTAATTACTATCATCATTTTTGCCCAAACTTACGCACGCGTTATGCGGTACTACCTTTCGGCGACTTACTGTGTGCAGTGGGTTCAGGGGTCAAAACATGGGTGTCGATATCTTCGACTTCATCGGCATGATGTCCGGCATGGTTAACGGCAATGGCTAAGTACATCACGCTTAGCACCGTAAAGATGTAAGCTTGTAGGGCACCAATAAACAGCTCGACTAGCGTAAAGGGCAGGGCCGTCAGCGGCGCAGCCACATGGCCCAGGTAACTAAAGACAGCAATCACAATTTCACCAATAGTGACGTTTAAGAACAATCGAAGGCTCAGACTAAACACGCGGGTCAGGTCGGTGAGCATCTCGAGGATACCAATAATAAAGTACAGCGGGTTCAGCGGGCTGCCGACAAAGAAGTGGGCAAAGTAGCGCTTGAGACCACCTGATTCGCGAATTGATGACGCATACACGTAAATCATGGTCACGATACCCATGGCAAACGTGCCGTTTAGGTCAGCCGTAAACGGTCGCAAAAGTGGGTTGTCACCGCGGTGGAAGGCCTCGCCCACACCCGGGATCAACCCAAACCAGTTATTCAGCAAGATAAAGAAGAATAGGGTCACAAAGAAGGGAACGTATTTGCGACCACGTTTGCGGTCATCAAAGGCGTTCTCTACTAGACCAGAGATAAAATCAGCCCCAGCTTCGATAAATTGCATGGCGCCACCCTTAGGCCGAATGGTTACTTTGCGAGCAACGATAACCAGAAAAGTAGTAATAATCAGGCCAGCGATCCAGCCGTACAACACCGAGTTGCTAATGGCAACCCCGCCCAAATGAAACACACCCGCTGGCGCCACATGAATGGCAGGGCCACTATCAGCAAAACGTGAGATGAGCGCGTTCATTTATCTGTATCCTTCTTCGTATTCGTTTGCATATATTCGTTAATTTGGCGATTTGTCTGGATTACCACCGCTATCATACCAGCTATCGACACAACCAGGCCAATAATCGTCCAGAACGAAGCTTTGTGATAGCGTTGATCCAGCCAATGGCCGAAGAGTACAGGAGCCACCACGGCAACTACCAACTGGCCGCTCATACTGAGCGCGATTGCCGCCATTTGCTGAGCGGAACGGGTAGAATTTTGTGGGTTGGAATCAACAAGCGTTTTTACAAGCTTGCCAGAAGTCGGCGTTTGTATCGCTGGCCTGTGTGATCCGGTCATCCTTGCTGGGTAGTATATCACCCCTTGGGTGACCCCTGCAAGCTGGATAATAGCTGTATTTATAGCAATGAGCCAGGCAGTTCAAGTGCACCGATTCAGGAGACTCAGGGCGAAATGCAGCCAGACCGACAGATTGTCGGCCTGCGTGTAATGGTCTCCTGAATCGGTGCACGTGAGCTGCCACCCACACCTTGCTACAGTTTCACTATACTATATATAGTATAGACATATAGTGCTATACTACTAGTGAAAGATCAGAAAGGATACCAGCAGTATGGCTCAAACTCAACCTATTATTGTCTATGGCGCTGAATGGTGTGCTTTTTGCCATGTCGCCATGGAGTACTTCGACAAAAAGGGCGTGAAATACGAATACCGTGACGTTGACACCAACCGCGATTGGCTTCAAGAAGCTGTCAATAAGTCCGGCCAAATGGGTATTCCGGTGCTTGATTTTGGCAATGACAAGATCGTGATTGGTTTTGACCGCCCTAAAATCGACGCAGCCCTAGAAGCCGCATAAAACACTACCCACCTTGCCAACTTTCGTTAGTTAGCATAGCCTGATAGGAATTCCAGTATCCGGCTTAGTAGCTAAGTCGTACGGCTATCGTGGGTACGTCGCCCAAGGAGGTTTTATGACAGCAGAGAAGCCTGCCAGCCCAGAACGTTTAACCATCAGAGAAGACTCGATACCGGGGTTCGTCATTGAAGATGACGTTCCCGATGCCCAGCGAACAGCTCTGGAAGCTTTTTGTACTCGGCTCTGGAACAACCCAGAAACGTATGTTGTAGATCTGCAAGCTTACGTCGAAGACCCCACACAAAGCCAAGAAGCCGACACCTGGGACATGTGGCGTAGACTCACCGAATATGGCAGCCAGGATTCACTCATAGGGTTTTTCTACTATGACCGTACTACCAACGAGCGAATCCGCAATGATCAAAAGCGTCACGACCTATACGCCGGGCGAGGTGGTGATATGGACATAGATGCCCGAGGACGCGCAATGCGTGCCAGAGACTTGGAGCTGCTGCTTATGCGCATGATAGAAACTAGAGCCGTCGGCAACCTATCGCTTCGAAACGCCGCCTAAGCTATACTACGAAGCTGATATGGCGTTTGAGGATTTTGAAACCAAAGAGTCTGTTGTAGTCGTATATACCGGCGAGGGCAAGGGTAAAACCAGCGCCGGCTTGGGTCTACTAACGCGTGCGTTGGGCAATCGCTGGAACGTGGCGTTTATCCAATTTATAAAGTACTGGGGCGTGGGCGAACATGTGTTTATCCGCGACATCATGCCACTCTTTAAGGATCAGCTGTTATTTTATAAGGGCGGCAAAGGGTTTTACGGCGCTGGTGAGTTAAGTCCGCAAGCAGTCACGCCCGAACAACACAAAGCCGCAGCACTGGAAACCTATGAAAAGGCCTTGGAATGCGCCACCAGTGGTAACTATCAGCTTGTTATCTGCGACGAAATCAACAACGCCGTGCACGATGGTCTGCTCGAGAAAAAACTGCTAGCTGAGTTGATTGCTAAACGTGCACCAGGCACCAGCCTCTGTCTAACCGGCCGCGATTTTCCTAAGAAGCTGCTGGAACATGTCGACATCGCCACCAATATGACCAAGATAAAGCACCACTTTGATGATAAATTTTTAGCTAATAAAGGCATCGACTTTTAAGCGCCGCTTCTTTAGCAGGCTATACTACCTATACTATGCGTTACCGTCCACGCCGCAAACACATCATCATCAGCACCATTGTGCTGTTACTGGCTATCCCCGCCGGCATCAGCCAGAGTCAGGGTTCGTTTATCACTATCAAAAAGGGCATTCTCACCAATCAACCAGGACTATACCATATTAATCATTTTGTGGATGGCGACACCATCGCCGTAGACATGAACGGCACATCCGAAACGGTGCGCTTTACTGGCATCGACACACCCGAGACTCACAAACCCAACACGCCGGTGCAATGCTATGGCCCCGCCGCAGCTGCCTACACGCAAAACCGCATCAAAGCCGCGGGCGGACACGTGCGGTTAGTGGCCGATAGCCTCAGTACTAACCGCGACCGCTACAACCGACTGCTGCGCTATGTCTACTTGCCCGACGGCACTAATTTAGACCAAGACCTAGTGGCCAAAGGATATGCTTTTGCCTATGTATCGTTCCCATTCACCAAATCAACTGCTTTCAGCGCAGCCGAAAAGAATGCGCAGGACAAAAAGCTTGGTCTATGGGGCAATTGCAACCCCTACCAGGAAAGTAACGGCCGTTGGCAAAGCAGTAACCAATAGCCGCCTCCGGAAGCCTTGGGAGGTCCGTCCTCCCAAACTACAATTGGTCTTCGGAAAGGGGTTTGCGGCCGAAGAGGCGGGCGACCCTTTCGCTAATCCCGAAGATGGGCGTAAGGCAGTAGATTAGTACATCACCAAATAGCCAACAGAGCGGCCAGGTTTTCAAACCGTGAACTCGTAGTGTTCGTGGCCACCACTGTAGATAATTCCACAGTTCGTGACGATTAGAACGCACCCGGCGCAGTTGCACGCGCACTGTAGGTTGTTTTTTATGCACAATCTGGTAGCCGGCGCGGTGCACATGAATAGCTAGATCGAGGTCTTCATGGATATCATTACGCAGACATACTTGGTCGGAAACCTTCCGCCAAATCTCCTTAGGCAATACCATGTTGGAACCCCATAGCGTTGGGTGTCCGGCAAAGAAGCGGTTTGCCCCAAAGACCAGCATTGAATAAATACGGCTGACTGTTCGCGGAAAACGCACATTGTAAAAATGTGGGCCGCTTGTCCATGCCGTTTTTAGAGCAGTGGGGGAGGTATAGTACGAAGCGACTTGCTGAGTCCAGTCAGCCGGCAGAATGGCATCAGCATCAATCCGGGCCAGTAACTCGCCGGTTGCCCCCATAAACCCTTTGTTGCGCGCAAACACACGGCCTTTTTTAGGCTCTGACAAAACCGTTACGAACGAATACTGTCCGGCCACTTCGGCCGTTTTGTCGGCAGAGCCATTATCTATCACTACTACCTCATATGGTTTTTCGATTTGCGCAGCAATAGCATCCAGACAGCGTCCAAGATAGCGCTCTTCGTTGTAAGCGGGTATGATAATACTGATGCGTTGCTTGTTCACTAACCGTATATTGTATGGCAGATCTTAAGAAAACCCTGAAGAAAACTCAAACAGTGCCTAAGTGGCTATGGCGAAAGCTGAGCCTTTACTGGCATGGAGACTGGTGGCACAAGACCATTACCACAGTGATTATGCTAGGCGTGCTCTGCGGTAGCGGCATGTACGGTATTGCACTTTGGTATCAGCACGAACAAAAGGGGAAGCCCACGACGCTTGGCGTTACTTTTATTGCCGACTACGCCAGCAGCCTGGGTTTAGACACACACAAAACCTACACCGCCGTTTTAGATGAGCTGCACGTAAAACATCTGCGCTTGGTAAGTTATTGGAGCGATATCGAACCCACACGGGGTCAGTACAATTTCAGCGAGCTGGACTGGGAAATGCAGCAAGCCCAAGCGCATGGCGCCAAAGTATCCTTAGCGGTTGGGTTACGTCAACCACGCTGGCCGGAATGCCACCCACCAAGCTGGGTTGATACCGCCAAACCAGAGAGCACTTGGGAGCCAGCACTCCGGCAATACATGACCACTGTTATCAACCGCTATAAACATAATCCGGCCTTGCAGAGTTACCAGCTGGAAAACGAATTCTTTAATAGTTTTGGCCAGTGCAATAACTTTGACCGAACCCGGTTAAACAGCGGGTTGGCATTAGTAAAAAAACTAGACCCGGAGCATCCCGTTATTATTAGCCGCAGTGATAATTACGCCGGCTTCAGTTTGCGGCAACCGTTACCTGACACCGTAGGTATCTCTATCTATCGGCATGTCTGGGTAGGGCCGCTGCACCGCTACGCTACGTATCCATTTCCCAGCTGGTACTACGCTTTTTTAGCTGGAGCCCAGCAAATCCTAACCGGTAAACCTTCAGTAATACACGAGCTGCAAACCGAACCTTGGCCGCCAAACGGGCAAGACATTACCAAAACCAGCCTGTCCGAACAAAATAAAACGTTTAACGCTAAAACTCTGCAAAGCACCGTGCAGTTTAGCAAACAAACCGGCATCAAAAACATTGACCTATGGGGCGCCGAATACTGGTATTATCGTATGGTCAAACTTCACGACCCTACCGTATGGGAGATCGCTAAAACCATTTTTAACGCATGAATAAACCACTCCCCGTTATAGCCGCTATCCCTAATTACAATATGGCCGAATCATTGTCGCAGCTGCTCGCTCAGCTAGTCGCCGCAGATTACGATGCTATTTACGTGCTGGACGATGCTTCATCCGATGACAGCAAAGCCGTGGTAGCCAAGTTTGGTCCTAACGTGCACTGGATAGGCGGCACAGTCAACCTTGGCGCTGGTGGCAATCGAAACCGCATCTTACAGACCCATCCTGAAGAGTGCATTATCCATTTTTTGGATGCCGATGTTCGTCTGGAAACTAAGGCTCCAGCAAAAACAGCTCAAAAACTCATGGCCGAATCAAACCTGGCTTTCGTTGGCGGATTGGTATTTGATGCAGATGGCACACAATCTATTTGGAGTTACGGCCCCGATTCTATAACACTGTACAGCCTGGTGACGGCGGCCATGCAGCAGGTATTTGGCAAAGTGCAATCCACTAAAATTTGGTGGCGCCGCTTGATTCGCGTTACTACCAAACGTGCCCGTAGCGAGTGGCCCGACATTGCCGTGCAGCCAACGCGCCGCGCAACCTATTGGGTACTGGAAGGCAACCTGCTTGTGAAGCGATCCGTGCTAGAAAAACTAGGCGGCTTTGATACCGATATCCATGAATACGACATTATTCCACCAGCACGCAAAGCCCAGGAACTCGGACTAGTTACCGTATTTGACCCGAGTATTGCCGTTACACACCTGGCCGTAGACGTCCGGCATTATAACCGGGTTAACGCCATGTACCGCGAATTGTACCAGCTCATCAAACGCTACGGCGGTTGGAAAGCTTGGATACTGCCAAGTGGGCACTTCAAACCTCGCTGCAATAGTAACCAGAGTAAAATCTAAAGCCCCTAACTACGGAAGCGGGATTTCGGGCGGGACACTGTCAATCGGGAACCTACCAACTAGCCTTGCCGAAACCGCAGGTTGGAACTCTACGCCACCACCATGAAGAATACTAGGGTCTCCAATAACTATGCCGGGTAGCATCACGAGATCACCACGCAGAATACGCCCACCCACAAACGCAGTGTCTCTGTTGGCTTCAAAACTATAAAATGTTTTGCCCTCCGCCAGCGCAGCAACCACAACCGCATTGCCCAGGCGCACCGCTACACCGTCCCGAGCACGTTGATTTGCTTCATGAAGTTCAGCCATCTTCAGTGCATTCACCGCAGCCATACCCACAAAACGCGCACGTGCCGGGAAGGGGAGCCTACTGCCTTCCTCGTCACCATCGTAGGTAAGCCAACGACCTCTAAAGGGTTCAGCATCAGCATGAACACCACGCAGGACATGCCAGCCTTCCGGCACTACATTTTCGCCCACCAGCTTGCGGTCCAGCCATGGTGCCAGCTTAAAACCACGCGAAGCAGCACTAAAAAATTCAGCAAATGCACTACCGCCAGGTCGTCTACTCATAGCCCCGTTTATAGCATGAGCTACCTCTGTTTGTCTATATGCGTGCACTCGCTTACAATAGTGCTATGGCCAAAAAGAAAGCACAGACGCCAAAGACCATCCAAAACCGCCGCGCCCGGTTCGACTACGAGCTTGGCGATTCTTTGGTGGTTGGTCTGGAACTAACCGGCGCAGAGGTAAAGAGCCTGCGTATGGGGCACGGCCAACTTCGTGGTGCCTATGTTACTGTCAAAAATAATGAGCTGTTTTTGTTAAATGGCACCATCAATGGCACTCATGGCGTACCGATATCCGAATCAGACCAGACCCGCTCGCGCAGACTACTAGCTAAACGCCGCGAAATCGACTCACTGATGGCCGCAAAACAGCAGGGGCGCACTATCGTGCCCCTAGAACTCCTTACCGGCGGTCGCTTTATAAAACTGCGCATTGCCATTGGTAAGGGTAAACGCGAATATGACAAGCGTCAGACGCTCAAAAAGCGCGACGAAGAGCGGCAAGCTCGCGCCGCAATGAAGCCACAGTAGATGGCTGTGTCGTTTGGCAATGTTATCAAGACACAAACACTGTTGCCACTCTGTAATTCTTTCGGTATAATTCAGCAAGTTCTTGGGTGTTATACCCAAGCAAAAACTATTCCGGGGTAGCTCAGCGGTAGAGCGGGTGGCTGTTAACCACTAGGTCGCTGGTTCGAATCCAGTCCCCGGAGCCAATTCCGAGTTTTTGCATTGTCAAGCAGTGCCAAGAAGGGCTTCAACAGATTGAGTTGAAGCCTTTTTTCGTTCAAAGTGAGGTTCGCAAGTAGTGAGCGTAAAATTCGGTTCTTTTGGGCCGGTTGCGAACTTTCAAACAGAACCTTAGCCTTTGACGCTAGTTCTAACAGATATTCGGCAGTTACGATGAAAGACTTGTTGCCGTTAGTCAATTCGACTAGTTCGGCATCAATTTTATCCATATCTACCTTGTACTTAATTACATATTTGTCATAGTCGTCGGTAGTAATACGCCCGTCTAAGCGGTCATCGTACAGAGTGGCTATTCTAGCCTTGAGCTTTTGGTACTGATCCTGTTTTTGCCTTATGGCATTGTCGTAGAACAGCACAATATTGTCATGCTGTTCCTTCATTACGCTTAGTACCTGATTGACCGCCGACTGACCTATAGCCAGCTCACTAAGTAGCTGTGTAACTTGCGGTAAAAGCTCCGACTCGGCCACATGAGGCTGGTTGCAGTGAATACCCGGTTTCGCTTTGGTACAACGCATATAGACATGACCCTTCTTGACGTATGACGATATGCTACAGCCACAGGTAGCACACTTGAGTATGCCGCTAAAGGTGAAGGTCTGTTTAGTGTCTGTCTTGGTGTGGTCATCAGTGTTGCGGTCATCGTTTACTTGTTGCACAAGGTCAAATAATTCTTTGGTGATGATTGGCCTGTACTTGTGTGGATATAGCTTGCCATCGTACCTCATCACGCCGTAGTAGAACGGATTTTTGAGCATGGTTTCAATCTGACTTTGACCAACGGGCTTTAATTGGGCGATATTGCTACGCAGACCATCTTTCTTGAGGATTTTTGCGATTGTGCGGAATGAGTTGCCAGCCAGACGCAGTTCAAATGCTTTTACGATGTACTGCTCACGCTCTGGATCAGGTACGATGTCTTTGAAAGTTTTCTTGTCTATCTCCCATTGTATATTTTTGTAGCCGATACAGGCTTTGCCGGGATACTCACGGTCACGAAGTTTTTGTTCTATTTTGCGTTTGACATTATCGCTAATGGCGGCAGAGTAGTACCCGCCGAAAACCATACCCATGTCCAAACGAGTTTTGTCGTGTGCTGGTGACTTCTGGTGGTACACAAGCCCATCTGATGGAAAGTGAAGCTCTGTTTTGCCCTCTTTCACGGCTTTCTTGAGCATCCTAACGACATCG
>CAYZGW010000025.1:0-7025 GCA_964478195.1 uncultured Candidatus Saccharibacteria bacterium | reverse complement strand
GTGTCAGTCGGTCAATTTTATCGAACACCAATATGTAGAAGCCTGTATACGCCATCGCATCATCTAAAATATCCACGAACTTGGCACGATCCTCTTTGTATGCCGTTTCGTCAAAGCTATGTTCCTCGAAATTTAATTTGAGGCGCTCGGCATACTCCTCCAAACGGCTTGCTTGTGCCGGTAACGCATCTATTTGGCGAGGGTCTGATACTCGCGAGATTAAAAAGGCTTTAACACCTTTATATTTGTTGGTATCGCTGTTTAAGTCGGCCATTTTCTTACTCCTAGTGGTTACATCATTATATTTTAATTACCAATACTTAACAATAGTCATCAATACTCACTGGCTTCATCGCCGTGAGCGCATCTGTGACTATCAGCAAGGTCTTGAGCTGTGATGTAGGGGGCGGTTCGCGGCTTTTCTGCTTCAAGCGTCGGTATTGTGCAGGATTGAATAGAACCTCTATCAGATTGCGTAGGTAACGCTCGTCGTGATCCTTGAGCATGGTCTGGTACTGAGCGATAGCCATCGCCTGTGTGCAAGTTAGGTCGGGGTTTGCTTTGGCGATGCTAACAAACAAGTTGGTCGGGTTTTCACTATCGAGCAACACCTTTGGAATCTTGGTAAAGACTTGCGTCCAATGACTGAGTAAAATCTTTCGGGACAGGGCTGTGGAATATAGCTCACGGAAAGTCGTGCCGCCATAAAAACTGACATTTTTCAGTTCGGATCGTATCTTCTTAGAGCCATTTAATCGAACTTCAAAGCGGGCAACACCAACTGATTTGGTAGCTCCTAACGGCTCTAGCAGGTTCATCTGACCATAGCCGTCTTTTTCATAGCTACGCTTCGCAGAAACTTTTTCTTTCTTGAGGTCAGCTATCTTATCATACATAGCCACGTCCAAGCTATTGGTGTGGATATGGTAAATGTGACCACCGTTCTTGAAGTTTGTCCTTTGCACGTCGTAAGTCTTTGATATATCAGCAGTACGCATACTATTTGTGATTGATGAGATGGGCGTATGGTCGGCGAAAATAATATTCTTGCCGTAATCAATCTTGGTAACATTTGAAACCGCTAGTTCATCGGGCGAAATATTTAGGCCGTATGTATCACACAGTGCCGCCGAAATTTTTTCGGTAACTGCATCAAAATCAGCGTCCCTTAGTTCGCTAAAATTGTTCCCAAACATCAGTTTTGGTAACGACAACTCTATCAGGAGCCTACGATCCACTCCATTACTGGTCGGCTGTTCGCGGTAAGTCAGACGGGGCCGATAGATTCCCGTAGCCTTGTAACCCTGACCGGGATTCATGGTGAGCATGACACCGCCCGTGTTGGAGTTGTGTTTCAGGCTCTTTTCAAGGCCATACAGCCACTTTGGACGTTGATTATATGCTATCGCCAGCTTCACGGTGTCTATCATCATTACGTCCTTCAAAGACTTGGCTACATTTTTGAAATATGGCTGCTTCAATAGCTCTACTTGCCTCACGATTGATTGGATAAAACCAGCCTAACGACTTACCGCCTACATTTTTCGTGGGGTATAACAGACGGTACGAGCCATCCAGCTTTACATACACGGCTATTGAGTTCAGGTACACGTTGCTATCTACAACGACGCTGGCAATACCTATAAGCCCGTTGTTTGGCTTGACTGGCGTGATGTTTACTTCACTCACCCTCATTGGGTTCCAGCCCTTCCGATTTACGGTGCAGCATAAAATCAACTTCCATAAGCACATCAAGCAGCTTTGCCAGTTGCTTGATTTCGTCAGCTGCCAGAACAGGCTCGTCTGTGACGGCTGTGCTGGTATGGATCGGCTTAGGTTGCTGTTTCATAGCAGCAACTTTAGCTCTGTTTTTTACTGGCCGACTATTTCCGTAAAATGTCGTAGCACACGCTTATTTTCCGTGATTTTCCGTAGGTTCTACTTTACGGGCAGGTCGTAAATGTCGAATATAGTCTTAGCGCCAAAACTCTTGAGCTTTTGATCCAGCTCCGTGAGGTCAATTAGTTCCTCGTTAGCCTGAGTCCGTGTGACCATCGGGCGAAACCTAATGCCTCTTCTATCATCCATATCCGGCATGAATAACTGGCCTATCGCGCCTTTGAATCCCATGTCTTTTAGCGACGCAGTAAGCCCACGCTTGTATGCAGAAATTTTTCCTAAATCTGGCTTGAAGATGGTATCTGGCCGAGTTTTTGCCTGAGCCAGCGCCAATTCGGTAGGTGAGCCAGCCTGAACTTTTCTGACGTTCATCACACCTTCCACGCCATTCACCAGTAATACACCAGCTTCGGTAATATCGAAGGTGTATAGGGGTATGAGCCAGCTCTCAGCAAACGCCACCATGTTTTTGGTAGCTTCATCCAGCACCACATTTAGCTCTGACGGTATATCTGGTTCTTCTTTGCCGCTAATTATGCAAAGGCTGTTCACTTTGGCGATGTGGTCGTTGCCGTGATTCCTGTTGTCATCACTGTATTCAAAGAGCGTGTATGGATCAATGGCATCTATTGTGGCGAAAGTACGCCAGCAGATATTGTCGCCAATGCTGCTCAGTTCAGAATTGCGGTCATAAAGCTGCTTGAGCTCATGGACCAGCAGAACATAGCTCCGGTTAATAGCGGACAAGTCCGGCAGGTCATGCTTTTGATGGTCGGCAACCAGAGCAAATATCTTTACGACACGCTCATTCAGGTATCTCGCTAACGCATAATCGTTAGCCTTGCTATTCTCTTGGATCACTACGTTTTTCACCTTCCAGTCGGTTGTTAAGTATTATATGATATTGTTAATGGCCGAAAAAGATAGACCAAAAGAATATTTGCGTGTCAGCGAAGCAAGCGAACTGCTGGGCGTACACGCTAATACGCTCAGAAACTGGGATAAGCAGGGTCTTTTGAAGCCCGTACGGGTCGGTGTACGAAAAGAGCGCCGGTACAAGCGAGAGGATATACTAAAACTCTTGGAGGCGAATAAATAGATGGCTAACTTATTCGGCAAAAACAAGCTACGAGGTGTCGCTCAGCAAATAGTTACCGCAGAAGTCATGCCTTTTATCGAGATTGTCCGTGAATGGCACGAAGATTATCATAACGGCTCCCTCAAGCGCGACAAAGAAACCTCACGCGAACAGGAATACAACCAGCAGTTTTTCAAAACCATACTAGGCTACAAAGAAAAGCCAGCGAGTCCTTTTAGTTTCGAGCCGAAAGCAACCACCGACAAAGGCCAGTTGCCAGATGCAGTTATTGGCTATACCGACACTGCCAACGAGCTAAGAAATATCGCTGCCGTAGTAGAGCTTAAAGGCGCGGCCATAGACTTGGATCGCCCGCAACGCCGTGAGGGTAACTTTAGTCCTGTACAGCAAGGCTTTAAGTACAAAACGCAGTATCGTTCCGTGCCTTTTGTCATCGTTAGCAACTTCTGGGAGTTCCGCCTATATCACGACAACTTGCTTGATTACGAGGTATGGACGCTTGACGACTTGGTTGATCCTACGGACGATTACATACTATTTAAGACTTGGTATGCACTATTACGGCGCGAGAATTTCACGACCAGTAAGGGTACAAGTAAGACTGAAAACTTGCTCAGTGATATACGCGTAGAGCAGGACAACATCAGCAAAAACTTCTACAAAGTGTACCGAGAAGCTCGACTGGAATTACTGCGTGATATTTATCAACACAATAATCACATCAGAACAAATATAGACATAGGTATTGAGAAGGCTCAAAAAATTGTAGACCGTATAGTATTTGCTGCATTTGCCGAAGACAGCGGCCTACTACCAGATAATACTCTGTTACGCGTCATTAAGGCTGCCGACAGCTCTGCATTCGGTGGTAGCCTGTGGAACACATTGAAAGGCTTCTTTGAGGCCATTGACGTAGGTAGCGACAGGCTTGAAATACCAGACGGCTACAACGGCGGTCTATTCAAGCGTGATGATAAATTAGACAGCCTACACATTAGCGACGAGCCATTGCGTAAGGTTCTGGAACTAGGCGCATACAACTTTGCCGAAGACTTGAGTGTTAATATTCTAGGTCATATTTTTGAGCAGTCCATTAGCGATTTGGAAGAAATAAAAAACAAAGTAAATGAAAGCCAGAATGTAGAAGCCATAGGGCAATCGCGTCGCAAAAAAGATGGCATATTCTACACCCCTGATTACATTGTTAGATACATCGTAGATAACTCGCTTGGATCATACCTGCGTGAGCATGAGGAGAGATTCAAGGATGAGTTTGGTCTTAAAGGCGACATAAAAGACACGACTTATGAGAAGCGCGAGAAACAAGCCTACGCCAAATACCAAGACTTTTTACAGAATGTTAAGGTCTTAGACCCGGCTTGCGGTTCTGGTGCATTTTTAGTCTATGTATTTGACTATTTGCTGGCCGAAAACAAGCGCGTGACCGACATCTTAGGTAACTCGCTCTTTAGTAGCGAGAACTATGTGCGTGACATCCTACGCAATAACATATATGGCGTGGACCTTAACGAAGAGTCCGTAGAGATTACAAAATTATCCTTGTGGCTCAAGACCGCACAAAAGGGCAAGAAGCTAACCACTCTCGATGCAAACATCAAATGCGGCAACAGTCTTATTGATGATCCAAACATTGCAGACAGTAAGGCGTTTAACTGGCAGGGGCAATTCGCAGATGTATTTAAGCATGGCGGCTTTGATGTAGTGGTTATGAATCCGCCTTATGTGGATTCAGAAGCAATGACTACCCACATACCTGAACAGCGAAACTTTTTAGCTAAAAACTACGAGAATACTACCGGAAACTGGGACTTATATATTCCTTTTATTGAGCTTTCGATGCTTCTTGTTAAAGATGGCGGCTATTCATCTTTTATCACACCTGACAAATGGATCGCGAAGCCATTCGGAGAATCTACGCGTAAAAACTTTATGCCCTATATTACGAGAATCGCTTTTGCCGGGCGCGAAGTATTTTCCGACGCTAAAGTAGACTCAATCGTTACCACCCTACACAAAAAGCCATCTCAAACAATTACGGCACTGGATGCTAAGGAAACAGATTTCCCATTACTTAACGAGGTAGACAAAGACCAAATACAGCCGCCCTATACCTTTGATTTTCTTATGTCTAATAATTTACCCCTCATAAGCAAGGTAGAGAAAAATGTTGATACCGTATCAAGCTACGCCTTGTGTGATGGCGCTTGTGCAACATCAGACGCATATAAATTAAAAGATTTGGTCGAGGATAGCCCCAACCCGCTAGATGGCTACATGAGAATGATAAATACCGGCACAGTCGGAAAATTCGTATCCAGATGGGGATACTCGCCAATGACATATTTGGGCGAAAAATATCTCAATCCAGTAATTAACAAGCGAAGATTTGAAAATGATTTCGGCAATTCGTATTACAGAAAATCAATCCAACCAAAGCTAATAATAAAAGGGCTTACCCTACTAGACCTAAGCGCAGATTTCAATGCAGAGGTAGTGCCCGGCAAATCGACTTTATTGTTGCTGAGCGAAAACATAGAAAATTTAAGGTTTCTGCTTGTGTTATTGAATTCTCGCTTTCCACTATATTTTATTAAGCAAAAATACAGTGCTTCGAGCTATAACGGCGGCATAACCTTTACGAAGGACATGATTGGTAATTTCCCGATCCCGAACATATCGAAAGAAATCTTTGACCTGTTCGTAAAAAGGAGTTACGAATACATGGACCTGTACACTAATCTGCAAATCAGCTCGGACAGGTTTCAAAAAATTGTCATGCAAGAGTTACGCATGGATAAGTTCCCAAGCAGATTAAATCACTGGTGGACACTCGACCTAACTGCTTTTCTCAAGGCTGTTGGTAATAAGCTGTCACTCACTCAGAAGGACGAATTTGTAGCTCTCTACGATAAGTACCGAAGCGATTTATTGGCACTACACAATGAGATACAAAAAATTGACCTTGAAGTTAATCAGTTGGTCTACCAACTTTACGACCTTACGCCCGATGAGGTTGCAATCGTAGAGGAGAAAAAGTAATGGAAGAACCGTTTTCTGCATTAGCCAAACAACTAGCAACAGTAATTATAAGCAATACGGCAACGATTGTAGCTGACCGTGTTAAGACCGCCCATGCAAATAAAGATAAAGATAAAACTATTGCAGCGCTAGAAGAAATCATCAACGAGTTAGTAAGTGATAAAAGCGAACTCACTCGCATAGCACAGGCGTACGAGCAGGAGTTTGTGTCGCAGAAGATTACTGAGAAAGAGCTAAAGTATATAACGGATAATGTCCTGCCATTACTCGACAAATTTATACCGCAAAATCAAAAAGAAACCGTAGAACAGATAAAGTCCGTGCTATCCGTCGAAACACTCACGATAATGCAACTTCTTGGCTTTAATTACAAACGCGCTATCGGCGAACCACTCACGATCCTTTTGCAGAAAAACATCGAAGCAAAGATACCGGCAGACCCTATTGCAAATCAAAAATTACAATTAGCACTCATTGAATTAGTGAAAGACCCAGATGCCTCTAAGCGATACGAGGCATTGACCGGCGTAAAATTGCAATAGTGACTACTTCTTTTTAAGAGGCTTTTTTTCAAGTTTGAATTTACGATTCCAATAATCACCCATACTCTCCATATCTAGGTAGAGTTGGAGCGTCATGTCGCTCATCTCTTGTACGCCATGCCAACCTGCGTTTTGTGAAAAAGTTTTGTGCTTAGCCGATAGTTTAGACCAGCTATCCTTTAGGTCTTTATGAGTGAAAAGCTCATTGCCAGTCAGTACCATGACTATCGGCGGATTATTCTTTCTCCTCGAAGATTCTCTAAGCCGAGTTGCAAACGCCTTAATCATCTTCTTGTCTTTGGGGTGGAGCTCACGAGCTAGCGTGGCAAATACAATTACCGAATTATTACCCTTCTTCGCGAGAGCCTCTAGTTTGTGAATATCCTTTTTCTCAAACTGTGGCTTGGCTTTTCCAGCGAAACTTT
>CAYZGW010000024.1:0-16088 GCA_964478195.1 uncultured Candidatus Saccharibacteria bacterium | reverse complement strand
GCTCCAGCAACTACCTTTGCCCACCTGGACTCAACCATTGTGCTTAACCGCGCCCTGACGGAGATCGGTATCTATCCAGCCGTCGACCCATTGGACTCCAGTTCTACCCTGCTTGACCCAGAACTAGTCGGCGAAGAACACTACCGAGTAGCCCGCGAAGTACAGCGTGTGCTGCAGCGCTACAAGGACCTACAGGACATCATCGCTATTCTTGGCATGGAAGAACTGTCCGAGGAAGATAAGCAGCTGGTGGGCCGCGCCCGCCGTATCCAGCGCTTCCTAAGTCAGCCGTTCTTCGTCGCCGAGCAGTTCACTAACAACCCTGGCCAATATGTGAAACTGAGCGATACTATTAAGGGTTTCCAAGAAATTCTAGATGGCAAGCACGATGACATCCCAGAAACTGCTTTTAACTTGAAGGGTACGATTGAAGACGTCGTGAAGGCGGCTAAGAAGTAAGCTAAATGATACATTTTCAATTAGTGGCTCTAACAGGCACCAAATTCGATGGTGATGCCTACGAAATCACCCTGCCAACCTTGGAGGGTGAAATCGGCGTGTTACAGGATCACATGCCGCTGGTGAGCGTAGCCACCAATGGTGTGATTGCCGTACGCCGTGAAGCTAAGGACAGCGACATTAGCCGTGATTTCTTCGCTATCAGCGGTGGTGTTATCGAGGTCAGCGATAACAGTCTGCGGGTGTTAGTAGACGAAGCCGATCACGCCGACGACATCAACGAAGCTGAAGCAGAGGCAGCCATGGAGCGTGCTCAGCAGCTCAAGGCCGAAGCTAAGGATGAAGTGAGCCTAGAGCATGCCCAGCAGCTGATGGACCGTCACGCGGTTCGTCTGCAAGTGGCCGGTCTGAAACGTCACCACCAAAAACGCTAAGAAACCTTAAACGAGAAGTTTGAGGCGAGGATGCCCGTAGGGCTGGTGTGATTATTTTGTGTGACGAACATCACGAAAAACCATTGACAGCATACTATTTGCGGTGCAAAATCTACGTGGAAACTCCAGAGATGGCATTAATTATTCTTTAGAAAGATTGTATGAAAGACGGAAACGCGTACCTTGATGAGGTGCGGGATGTAATTGTGTCTGTACGAGGTGTGGAGCCGGGTTTACTAACAGCGGCTAAAAAGCTTGAGAAGCGGCTGGGTAGGCCGCTACAAGGGATTGATTTAGTTGATGTTCGGGCAACCGAAAACAAGTATCGCATACGAGACGAAACTGGGTTTTTTAAAGAAATCGTTTGTGATTTTGATGATGCTGCTCAGCTACAACAAGCTCTAAAGCCGTATATGGACCGTGCGTTAGTGGCAACCTGCCGTTTGGAGGAAGCCATTAAAGATTTTCGGAGGGTTACCCCGCTGCTTCCCTATATAAGTACGCCAAGTGAATCGTCACTTCTATGGTGCACCCAGAAGACGTTAATGCGGGATAGACTCCATGCCTACAATCCGGAATTAGTTCCACGTTATGTAAATGTAACGTCGTATAATCCCGAAGCACTTTCCGAAGATATAGCAGATTTTGAATTCCCCGTTATTGTTAAGCCAAATGGGCTTTATTCGTCACTCCTGGTAAGTCGCTGTAATGACCGGGCGGAGCTAGAATTGTGCCTAGCTAAAACATTTGAGTTGATCGAGGATGTGTATGCTCGTGGCGATGGCACCGGAACGCCCAGTGTGCTCGTAGAGGAAATGATCCAGGGCGATATGTATTCTATCGACGCCTATGTGGATCCGTATGGTAAGAGCTACTGCTTGCCGCCAGTAAAAGTTATTACCGCCCATTCCATTGGTCTGCCTGGCTTTTATAGCTATCGGCATATTATTCCTACGGGCCTACCTGAGGATGAGTTGGAGCGAGCCTACGCTGCAGCTCGTGAGTCGATGCGAGCGCTAAATTTGCGTGCTACCTCAGCGCATATTGAATTGTTCTTATCGCCAACTGGTTGGAAAATTATTGAACTTGGTCCACGCATGGGCGGCTACCGGGAAGACCTATACCGAGAGGCGTATGGTATTGACCATCATTACAACGATCTCTTAGTGCGTATTGGGCTTGAGCCAGAAATACCAACTCAGGTTTTGAAGCATGCTGCTGGGGTCAATATCTATGCCGAAGAAGAGGGAGTCATTACTGCGCTAGACGGCATTGATGACGCTCGTGCACTGCCAAGCTTAGTAATGCTTGGCACAAACGCTCAAGTGGGTGATGTGGCACTGTTTGCTGATAGTGGTGGCGAGCTGATCGTGGATGCCATTTTAAGCAACGAAAACCCTGAATACTTAGAGGCTGATGTAGCGCGTCTTAGGGAGCTCGTTACTATTAAAATTCAGCCTAAAAATTAAGAATAAAGAAACTGTGGTCTGAACAAGGCGTTGGATTACTATAAATTGGTAGCAAACTTACACTAAGTTTGCTACTGGTTGTTTGGTGTGAATAGTGATGCACTCGCGAAGTTTGGCTGCATCTGCTAGCAGCTGCTCCTGGCTGGTGTTGCTCATCTCGCTATCTACAATTAACTTACCGCCCTTGCCACTGGGCAATGCAAAGTCGCCTGGCTTGGCGTGTACCCACAGTCCAGACACCGACCCAATGGCACGTGCTTCTTCTTCACCTTCTATGGCCTCAATAACACCTTCTTCTTCGGCGTAGGTATTAGTAATAAGGCTATAGCCTATGGCTTCTGTGGGGATCTCGGGCTCTAAGCCTACTTTTACGAGTAGTTCATTGTAAGCATGATCAATGCCGTAGGCGGCGGCATACATAAACTGACGGTATCCGCCAGGGCGTGGACCAAGTTCAATAATTTTCCAACCAGTTGCTGTGTGAAAAAGCTCAACATGAGCAGCACATGACCTAAGTCCTAATGCGTGAATAGCATCTTTTGCTGCGGCTTGACCGGCGGCGATGGTGGCTTCGTCTATCTCTAAGTAGCTTTCATTCTGATACGTGTAGAAGCCTTCCATGCCAAGTGAGTGCGCAGTTTTGCTGCGGATAGGCGGCAAGCCCCACACCTTGCCACTGCTGCTTACATACGCATCGATAGAATACATATCACCCTCAATAAACTCTTCGACAATCATCTCTGGCTCCCAACGTCCAGCATCACGGGCGTACACGTCATGGATGGTTGCAAAACTATGCTGCAAGGTCTCTCTTAGCTCAGCCTCTGAGGTCACCTTATTTACCAGAATGGACGCTGCGAGCCCGGTGGGCTTAACAATATAGGGGAGTTTTAGACTGCCCAATAAGCTTGCGATGGTGTCTTCGGAATCATCATGGATAACCTGAACTTTAGGCACTAGGTCTGCGTTGAACGCGCCAACAATGGTGCGCATTTGACCCTTGTGTGTTGCCCACTCTAACGAACTCTCGGTGGGAGTTGGTACATAGGCAACGTGAGGCAATACCTGCTTGAAATAAGGTTGGCCCCATTCGCTGGTAGTATCAATCAGTAAAAGATTGTCCTCAAGCTGTCTGATGGTATTTCTTAGAGAACCTGCGTCAGAGAAATCGCAGACTATGGTTTCAAACACCCCTTCTTTGTCTGGGTGGTATTGATCGCGTTCGCGCGCCGTCTTATCTACCAGCATGACACCTTTTATGGGTCGTCCTAGTTTTTTTGATAATTTTTCAAGAGCTGGCGGTAGCTCAGGGTAAAAGTCATTAATAAAAACTGCCACATTTTTAGTGGCATCATCCACAAGCGTGTTCATAACAAGCCTAATATACTCCAGATTTCGCAAATAGCAAGATAAAAATCACATAGTTTTTACATAGTATGTGGTAAAGATTTCTTGCCGTAACCGATGCCGCGAAGTCTAATAGTGATTGCAAGAAGGCAGTTTTTTAGATATAATGCGGCTGTCTTTATGACATACGCCTGCGTATGTCGATAGCCTAAGTCGTTTGTTGCTTCCTAATGTAGTTTGCCACGAATTGAAATCGAAGGATACAAAGTCGCATTGAACTGGATGCAATCTTAACTATGTCTCAACAATCTAACCCTCGTTTCGATGAGGCGCATCTTTTGGATACGCTAAGGCATTATTTGCCCACGCAAGGTCCGCTCAAAGATTTCGTACATCACAATACGCTGCATGCCTTTCAGGATATGAAGTTTTATGACGCTATTTTTAAGGCGTCGGCTATTTTCGGATTCCAAACCACCTTTTCGCTTACAGAGTACAGGGACTTATACAGAATTGGGCGAATTACTCCGAATGTCTTAGACCAAGTAATACGGGAAAGAAAAGGCCGCAGAGATTTTGAAGAGTGGCAGTTTAATACGCTCCATAAAATGTATAGTTGGGCTGTCATGTCACGTGTTGGTAAGCTGAGGGGCGAATGGAAAGAGTTGTATCCAATTGATATGGACAATGCGGTGCAGCCGCTCCTCTTTCGTATAATTTGTAGTTATATTGACCAAGGCATTGCTATCTCGGCGTTTCCATTTGAAGACAAAGGTCTCCTGAACGCACTCCGTGAGCTAGAGGATCATAGCCTGGTAAGCTTTTTCAAAACAAAAAGGGCGCGCGATCTATTGCATGACAAGTCCTGTACTATTACTAAACTCTTAGAAATAGTCGTAGGCAAAGGTAAGGAAGCGTACTTCGAACAGTATGTGTATGACCAACAGTTTGCACATCGGGGGTGGTCAGGCATGGTATCGACTCTGGAGGGAAAGCCAGAAACATTGCTATACCCAAAGAAGATTTCGCTGGGAGATATGATAATGTTAGAGCTTCTGCTTGAGATCGATGTGCTTTCGGACCGCTTGGGCGAAGCATGGGAACCACTAGGAAATAACATTTCCGAGCTACCGCTGGATATGTTCGCAGACGAACCGGACAGCGAGCTACAAGAAGTTATCAAAATATGGCAGGATGCATTTGAGTGGAGCTATTACGATACGGTGCTTTCCGGATTGCTGCTAACATTGCCTGCGGATAAGGCTGCACAGAAACCGGCCCAAAAGAGTTTTCAGTCTATTTTTTGTATCGACGAGCGGGAGTATTCTCTGCGTACCTATGTAGAGCGCACGGACAAGCACTCCGAAACCTTTGGTGCGCCCGGATTCTTTGGGGTTGAATTCTATTTCTGCCCGACAAATGCAAAATTTTACGACAAACTTTGTCCCGCACCTACTATCCCTAAATACCTTATTAAAGAAATTCCAAAGCATGATCCACATGCTCACGCTAAAGAGATCATGTACACCAAGCACTCTCACAAATTAGTGAGAGGCTTTTTCTTCTCTTATCTACTTGGGATTCCGGCGCTAGGCAAGCTTATCGCTAATCTTATAAACCCCACGATGAGTCCGGCGATTGCCGATGCATTTGCCCATATGGATCCAGATGCAGACTTAACCATTGTGCATACCGGTGAGCACGACAAAGAAAAGGGCCTGCAAATAGGCTTTACAGTGGAAGAGATGACTGATCGTGTCGAAAAAATGCTGCGATGCATTGGCCTTATTAAAAACTTTTCTGCGCTTGTGTATGTAGTAGGCCACGGGTCAAGCAGCGCCAATAACCCGCATCATGGCGCGCATGATTGCGGCGCATGCAGCGGCAGGCCTGGGCTGGTTAATGCGCGGGTCTTCGCTTATATGGCAAATTATCGACCAGTTCGGGATTTGCTAGAGAAGCGGGGGCTGTCTATACCTGACACTACCCAGTTTGTCGGTGGCATGCATGATACAGCGGCCGATGAAATCGAGTTTTATGATGAAGAGATGTTGACGGACAAAAACAGCCGATTGCATGCGAAGAACAAACAAGTTTTTGAAGCAGCACTTGACCTAGACGCCAAAGAGCGCTCACGCAGATTTATGTCAATCGACACAACGCAGCCCATAGATAAGATCAGGAAGGATATAAAGAAGCGCTCGGTCTCTTACTACGAGCCTCGGCCCGAACTGGGTCACGGCACTAACGCATTATGTATAGTAGGCAGGCGAGGTCTCACAGAGCATCTATTCCTAGACCGGCGGGCATTTTTGAATTCCTATGACTATACGACCGACCCAGAGGGTGCATTACTGGGCAGTGTTCTTGCCCCACTTGGAGTTGTTTGCGGTGGCATAAACTTGGAATATTTCTTTTCACGTATGGATAATTACAAGTTAGGCGCTGGCACCAAACTGCCCCACAATGTCATGGGACTCATAGGTGTTGCAAACAGTAGCGACGGAGACCTTCGTTCGGGACTACCGCTGCAGATGATTGAGGTGCATGATCCTGTACGACTTCTGATGGTCGTGGAGCATTATCCTGAGGTCGTTAAGAATGTTATACAATCAAACCCTGCACTCTATGAATGGTTTGATAACGAGTGGATTCATTTAATTGCGCTGCATCCAAAAAAGAAAGTGCTCTATGTCTTTGAAGAAGGAGAATTCGTGCCCTACGCCCCACTCACTAAAGAACTACCTACCGTACACGATTTGCCAGGTATGTTTAATACTACGCTCAAGATGAAAACAAATCATATTTTGGACGCTACGCAGGAAAACCTGCCAGTGCACATACTCAAGTAGGCCCATATGTTAACGCAACTTCTTACCGCATTAATACTTATTCCAATCCTCGGCTTTGCTGGCTGTCTCCTTGTACCGAATAAATGGGAGCGTGGCATCTTTTTTGTAGCTATCGTTGCAATTCTTTTAGAAGTGGTAGCATTTCTGTCTTTGGGCTACCGATGGCTCAATGCCGGTGCCGTCCCTGTATCTACTAGCATCGGAACATTGTATGCGAGCCATAACTACAGCTTCTCGCTTGATTTCTATTTTGACCGGCTTAGCGCAGTATTTTTAGGGATGGCTGCGATTATGACAGCTCTGGTTTTTGTCTTTAGCAAATACTACATGCACCGTGAGCCGGGATTTAAGCGGTTTTACTCTGTGGTACTCCTCTTCTTTGTTGGCCTGTCGCTGATAATCCTTGCCGGCAACTTTGAGGTGCTGCTGATGGGATGGGAGTTTATCGGGATAAGTTCTGTGCTACTTATCGCTTTTTATAGGGACCGCTTTTTGCCCGCCAGAAATGCATTAAAAGTCTTTTCTGTATACCGCATTGCTGACGCTTTCCTGCTTGGTGCTATCTGGTATGCGCATCATATTTTTGAGAAGAACATCAGTTTTTCTGAATTTTCGGGGCTGGTCGCGCAGCATGGAAACCAGCTGGCTTTGCTTGGTCTATTTTTGCTCGTAGCTTCAGTGATTAAGTCTGCACAGTTCCCATTCTCGTACTGGTTGCCACGCGCTATGGAAGGCCCAACAACGTCGAGTGCGATCTTTTATGGTGCGCTCTCGGTGCATATGGGACTGTTTTTGCTACTTCGGACCTATCCACTCTGGCAAGGTAGTGTATGGCTGCGGGTTGCTATTGCGGCGGTAGGCCTGATCACGGCAGGCGTTGCCTCTTCTATCACCCGGGTGCAATCATCTATCAAAACGCAGATTGCCTACGCATCTATTACACAGATTGGCATAATGTTTGTCGAGGTTGCTATTGGGCTTCCGTGGTTGGCGTTGATTCACTTTGTAAGCAACGCTTCACTCAGAACGTACCAGTTACTCATTTCTCCGTCGGTTGTCAGCTACCTGGTACATGATCAATTTTTCT
This sequence comes from uncultured Candidatus Saccharibacteria bacterium, assembly GCA_964478195.1. Classification (GTDB taxonomy): domain Bacteria; phylum Patescibacteriota; class Saccharimonadia; order Saccharimonadales; family UBA4665; genus JAJZCD01. The sequence continues at coordinate 8,440 of CAYZGW010000024.1, read as the reverse complement.
ACTTTGTGCCACCGCCTCTAAGAATCAAAAATACCATCCTGGGGAAAATCCGTGCCACGATTTATGTCTTGAGCGTTAAAGAGTGGAATATGAACACGGCCGCTAGCCGTTATCTGTGGAAGCCGCTGAAGTCCGTTGGGCGGACGTTTGCTTTTCTGGATGGATCCAATGCTCAGGCTGTTGCTGCAGTGCTTTTTTTGGCGGCTGCGTGGGTTACTGCTTCAAAGGTAATGTCGGCTCGATCTACGTTGGTTATTTCCACGGTAGCTTCGGCCATAAGCATCGCCTTTTATATACGAGCATATACAACCAAAAAATCAGCCAAGATTGGCTGGAATCTTATCATGTTAGGACATCTTTTTGGGGCGCTTTTCTTGGGGTTGGCCTCTGGTAGAAGTTGGAGATATTTGGTTGGCTACGGCGCGGGGGTAGGAACGGCATTTATTGTAGGCCACGCAGGTCTTTGGTACTTGCAAATGAGAGGCGAGTCACTGACGCTTGACGCTTACCAGGGCTCTATATATGCCTTCAAAAAGCTAGGCAACACTTTCTTTATCGTGTGCCTTCTGTTCATGGCATTTCCTATTAGTGCGTCCTTCTTGGCGCAGGATGTGATGCTTAGCTTAATCCCAAGAAACCATGCACTGCAAATAGTGCTTTTTGGCGCAACCTACTTGCTAGTAGGCGTAAGTATTATGCGCCTATTTATGAAAGTCTTCTTTGGGCCGTATAGGGCAAGCTATCACGAAGTAGCCTATAAATCTTCTTAAAGTACTATTCGGTGCTCTTTACAAATCTAACGCATATCGGTACGCTTTAACTATCACAAACAAAGTGGAGGTAATACTATATGTTTCGTAAAAACAAGCTCGCGATGCTCGTGGGTGAGTTTTTGGGCACTACTGCCCTGACGCTCATCGTGCTGGCGATTAGCCACTCGCAGCTGAGCCTGGCTTACTTTATTGCAACGGCAGCCGGATTGATGGTGGCGCTGATGACGCTGGCGCTCGCCGGCATTTCTGGCGCGGTTTTTAACCCTGCTATGACGATTGGTCTATGGACCGTTCGCAAACTACGCACTATGCAGGCGCTTAGCTACCTGGCCGTGCAGCTACTTGGTGGTGCGGTAGCTTGGGAGCTCTTTATTTACCTTACCAAGCTGACTGGTGTACACAACACTGGTACCTACAACGCGCGTATTCTAGTTGCTGAAGTAACTGGTACATTTGTATTCGCCTTTATGTGGGCAGCTGCGATCTACCAACGTTTCCCGCTGTACGCTAAAGCAGCCATGATCGGCGGCGCTTTGACGGTCGGTTCGCTAGTTGCATCACTTGGATCTGCTGGTATTATGAACCCAGCAGTAGCACTTGGTTTGCACCAGTGGGGTTGGGGTACATACGTACTTGGTCCAATCTTAGGCGCTATTATTGGCTTTAACCTTTACAATTTGCTGTTCGTGGAAACTGAACTGGCAGAAGTTGCAGAGTCTCCAATGGAGCGTTCTCGCACCAGCGCGCTTGACGCAAGCCTAACTCAGTCAGAAGTAGTTGCTGAAGCTAAGGCCGAAGCTGAAGTCGCCGCTGAAACCAAACCTGACCCAAAGCGTAAGGCCGCTACTAAAAAGCCGGCCGCCAAGAAGAAATCTTCTACTAAGCGCCGTAATCCAAACGCTGCTTAAATAGGTACGCTGTTCTAGTAAAAACCGCCGGAAGTTCCGGCGGTTTTTGATTGCTATGCTAGTGTAGGGCCAACTGCCGGCATACGTAAACACTGCTAAAGACTAAAGTAGCTGTGTCTGATTCTGAGTTTGCCCCGCTACGCTAACGCTAGCCAGCAGCTCTTGCTCGAACTGTTTGATACCTGTTAGGCTGGCAGCATAGCCGCTAACATCAGGCATATCCAACTGGATAACTCGTTGCCACATTGCTTCGACCAACCTTTGGACGCGCTCCAATTCGTCGTCTTTGAAGGTAATACTATGTTCGCGGATTTTTCCTTCGTTATCTGGCTCTACGAACACTAAGCGGCCGTGGTCTACTGTGTAGTTATGGAAGGTATGTGAATATTGCAGCAGTAATTTATAGCAGTATAACTGGAGCTCGTAGCGGTGCCGTTTGGCGGGGTCTGCACCTAGGGCTCCTGTTTTATAATCGACGACACAGATTGTTTTAGTTTCCTGGTCGATCTCCAGTAGGTCTATCTTGCCAGACATACGGGCCATGCCAATTATCACGCCCTCATCCTGGAAATTGTATTCAGGGCGGTTGCCTGAAATAAATTTGTGTGTTTGCAAGAATATTCCTAGTGCGTGCTCGCCTCTAGCCTGTTGCGAGGCTAACTGTTCGGCGGTAAGGGATTGCATGGCCAGCCGAGATGCAAAATAATGCGTGGTGGTGGCAAGCGGCGGTGTAATCCCATGGACATTAGTCTCCTGTTGCAGCCACTCTAGTGTTTCATGTATGGCATTGCCGAAAGCGATATCAGTGCTGGGCGCAGTAGGAAACCGCAGCAAGTTCTCAAGCAAAAAGCTCTGCGGTCCAGCATGCTCCAGATCAATGAACTTGGTGAGATGCGTGGGGCTTAAGCGGTAGCGCTCCAGTCGCCCACGGAGCAGTTCGCGCAACGGCGGACTGAGCGTTTGGTGACGGCCGTGCCAATTGATTTCCAAGTTCTCTAGTGGTAATACTTTGGTGTCATCTTGGATGAGCTTGTTGTAATTCGCCGGGAGAGTCTGGCTGACAATTGAGCCGTCCGGTTGCTCAATTTCGGCCAAGTATTTTAGGCGGGGCGGTTTTTTACCAACATAGGTGCCGGCGTGGTTGCTCAGATACAGCCCATACTTCGCCCGGGTAAGGGCGACAAAGAATACTCTTAGACGTTCATCTTCGGTGGTACCGGCGTGGCGGATCGGTGCTAGGTTTGCGGGTAGCGTTAGTTTGTTGCCGTTGCCTCGTGTACTGCTGCCCCAGACATCATCTTGACAGCATAGTAAAAATACATGGGCAAATTCCAGGCCCTTGGCCTTAAAGACGGTCATCAGTTGTACTGCGTCGGCGGCTTCACTGTATGGGCTGGTATTAAGTAGCTGTTCACCGGCAGCTTCATATTGGGCGACAAAATCAAGCAGATCACGTAGACCTAGTGCGCCCTCCTGTTGCAATTGGCGCTCACGGAGCTTGGCGCGTAGTACGGTCAGTTCGGTAACCGTTTGATAGAGTGCGCTCTTGTCTCCGTCTAGAAGTGCGGCACGAAGTGCGGAGCGGACGCTGGGTAAATCAGCTTCACCTGTTTTGACCGCTTCAGTGCCGGTGAGGCGGTCGAGTAGCACCTCCAGCGTTTCGGTCTCCACTTGCCCGGCTAGGCTCAAAAACAGCAGTGCCACCGATCGGAAACCGGTATCGTCGAGTAGCAGTTCGCTCCAGGGTTTGCGCTGGTCGGCAGCCTGCCACGAAAGTTTCCATATACTACTCACCGGGAACTCCCAAAACGGATAACTAAGCACCTCTGGCCAGTAACTATCGGCAAGAGCAAAATCGCGATCATGCAGGGCTAGCACCAGCTTACTCATAGTGAGTAATTGGCGCACGATGGGTGCTTCCAGGATGTTTTCTCGTCGCTCATAGCGCAGCGGAACGTCGTCTAGATATGGCACCAGTGGTTCCAGATAGCGGTGCTTGGGGGCAAGCACGGCAATTTCGTTTGGCTTCACGCCTGCGTCTAATAGTTGCCTGATCTGCGTGGCCACTCCTGCCTGTTCGGCAACATCACTGGTGTACTCAGTGCGTTTAATGACACAATTGGGCAAGTTGTCGTTGGCTGCGGTCAACGCTTTAGTAAGCTCCGGAAAACTTGCAGACAGATTGTCGGTAATCTGCGCGGTTATATGCTGGGCCGTCTCCAGGATTTCGGCGCGCGAGCGGTAGTTTTCGCTTAAATTAATAACCAACACCTCTCGGAACAAATGGAAGAAATCAAGCATATTGCTGTACTGCGCGCCCTGAAAAGCGTAGATTGCTTGGTCGTCATCGCCTACGGCGAGCACATTGGGACGACCTTCGTGCATCGGGTTGTCGGTCAGTAGCTCTACTAGGCGTAGCTGAGCGGCGTTGGTATCCTGAAATTCGTCCAGCAGAATGTACTGATAGCGCTCTTGCAGCGTATATTTGAGGTCGTCATTAGTTTCTAGCACCTGGATGGCACGCAAGATCATGTCATCAAAGTCGTACAAACCCTGGTCTGCTAGCGCTGTTTCGTAAGCTTCCAATACGGCAGCAAGCTCGGCTATACGGGCAGATTCCAGCGCTCCGGCCAATACGAATTGATTGTCACTATTTTTGGCGAGCCAGGCATTCTTCCAAGCAGTGAGTGGTGCAGTCTTGCCTAATTCTGTGGCTGTTGTAAGCGCCTTTTCCAGTTCATCGGCGGCGAGTTTTGCCAGGTTTTCAAACGGTGGAAATACGGAAGCGGTTTCTGCTAAGCTTGCCAGTTCGCCGTAGATTTCGCCAAATAGTGGCTCGGCTACAGCGAGCTTGCTTGGCAGTCGCTTGGTATAGTCGGCCAAGCTATTGCTGATGACTTTGCTAGCTTGTTCGATAACCGTTAAGTTCCCTGCTGCAATATCACGGAGGCCTTCAGGCGTAAGCAGCCCTCGTTTTATTTCGCTGATGGTGGACATTAGATCACCCAGATGGTGTCGGGTCTGCTTAAGCGGACTACGATAACTAAGCCTGTCAATAATTTGTGATAAAATTTGCCGTTTGCCCAGTTCATCTACTGGCCGTTCCAGCCTTGCATCAGTAAAATATTCGGGATAGCGGCGAATCAAGTCGCCACCAAAAGCATGGTAAGTGCCAATCTGTACATCGTAGGCAGACGTACCAATAAAGCGCACCAGTCGCTCACGCATATTCGCTGCGCCGCTTTCAGTAAACGTCAAACATAGAATATTTTGTGGCAAGGTGTCGGTCTGTCGCAAAATCTGTGCCACGCGGGCACTTAGCAGCTGGGTTTTACCAGTGCCCGGCCCGGCCACTACTAGCACTGGTCCATCGATGGCATCTACGGCCTGTTTTTGCGCCGTATTCAGCTTATCGTAAACTTTATCAAACTCCTCCATGTGCTCTCTATTATTACATGGCTACTAGGCTGGGGCGAGCATATTAGCATAAAGCTCTCCACAGGGCGGCAACCTATCTGTTACACTACGTAGTATATGAAGCAAAACGACGCAGTAATCACCGTCAAAGGACTCAAAAAATCCTATGGCAAAAACGAAGTATTAAAAGGTGTTAATTTTAGTGTCCAGCGCGGTACGATGCTGGCACTACTGGGGCCTAACGGTGCCGGCAAAACTACCACGGTACGTATCCTCAGCACACTATTAAAAGCTGATGCGGGCACCGTAACTATCGAAGGTTACGATGCGCTTACTGAACAACAAAAAGTACGTAGCGTAATTGGCCTGACTGGTCAGTCGGCCGCTGTTGATGAAATGCTCACCGGCCGTGAAAATCTGACCATGATGGGTCGACTGTATCGTCTGACAAAGCAGAGCGCTGTAGCGCGCGCTGAAGAGCTACTGCGTGATTTTGATTTAGTCGATGCGGCCGATCGCCCGCTCAAAACGTACTCAGGCGGTATGCGCAGGCGCCTTGACTTAGCAGTGAGCCTCATTGCTACGCCACCAGTGATTTTCCTGGACGAGCCGACAACGGGCCTCGACCCGCGCAGCCGTCAAGCGATGTGGACCATTATTAAGCAGTTGCTGGCGGATGGCACGACTATTTTGCTAACTACCCAGTATTTGGAAGAGGCTGATCAGCTGGCTGATAACATCGTAGTGATTGATGGTGGCAAGGTTATTGCTGAAGGTAGTGCCCAAGAGCTCAAAGCAAAGCTTGGCAAGGACCGGCTGGTCTTAACATTTAAGGATGCAAAAGCTCTAGCGGCTGCTGCAAAAGTAGTAGATGGCGCAGTGATCGACACGGAAAATAAAGAACACACGCTAACTACAGTTATCAGCGACACCAATAAAGACGTAAAAGATGTGCTGGAGCGCCTTAGTAAGGCCAATTTGCCCATCGTGTCGCTGAATGTTCACAAACCCACATTGGACGATGTATTTATCAGCCTCACTGGCAAACAAACCAAGACCGAAAAGGCGGAGGAAAAATAACATGGCAGTTGAGTTAGAATTTGCCCACAAACCAAAATGGCTGTTTGCCGTGCAGGATTCACTAGAGATGATCGGACGCAGTAGCCGGCACATTATCCGCAACCGCGATCAACTGTTGGGTGCATTTTTTCAGCCCATTATGTTCCTGGTGCTGTTCGTGTATGTATTCGGAGGCGCCATTAAAACCGGGCACGAAGCCTACATCAACTTTTTGATGGCTGGTATTATTGTGCAAACCGCTGCCTTTGGCTCTACGGTAACTTCCATTGGGGTAGCGAATGATATGCAAAAGGGCATCATGGATCGATTCCGGAGCCTGCCAATGTTCAATCTGGCGGTACTGAATGGCCATGTGGTGGCTGATCTGTTCCGCAATATGATTTCTAGCACGGTTATGGTGCTAGTGGGTTTAGCGATTGGCTTTCGGCCGAAGGCCAGCTTCACTGAATGGCTGACGATTGTCGGGCTGTTACTACTGTTTACTCTAGCCTTCTCGTGGATCTCAGCCATTATGGGCATTATTGCAAAGAGCGTCGAGGGTGTGCAGTGGATTGGTTTTGTGGTAGTATTTCCCCTCACCTTTGCTTCATCAGCCTTTGTACCGACCGCTGGTATGAATCGCGGCCTTAAGGTATTTGCCGAAAACCAACCGATTACGCAAGTAGTGAATGCTATCCGCAACCTTATGAATGGTCTGCCTGTGGGCAATACAGTGTGGCTGTCTGCTGTTTGGTGTGTGGGTATTTTGGCTGTAAGCATTCCCGTCGCGAGCTACATGTTTCGCAAGAAGACCACAATTTAGTAAGTAAGACAGCACGCTAAAACAGCCAGAGAAATCTGGCTGTTTTATTTTCTGTATACCTCTGTAGCGTAGTTTTACGACAGCGCGCCGCAAACATTACATAGATGCTGTTCTTGTAGCACATGTGCCCACTGAAAGGCGGCGATAGGCATTGGCTCGATGTCGGTAAAGGCCACAAAGTCTCCCGCTTCGCGCAGGAACCAGCCAAGTTTACCGTACAGGTGGACATTGCCCCATTCTACGGCTGACCACCTTGGGCCTGCGGGCATAACGTAGACAGGTTTTTTAGGGCGATAAGCGAGTTTTGGCTCTCCTTCGGCTTCTTTCAGAAAGTTATGGGCCACAAATTCAGCGTCGTAGATAGCGGTTTGGGCCATGCCACTATATTTTGTATCAGCGTTGTCGCCAATAACAAATATGTCTTTTTCGGCACGCAAGAACTCGTCTACAACGACTTTGCGATGCTCGCTGATTTGAAAATTATTATCAGCGAAGAATGGATTGTTTGCCTGTCCTGCCGTCCAAATAACGGTGTGGCTGCGGATTGGCTTGCCGGATACAGTGAGCGCATCTGCTGTTTCACCCTGTACAGCTTTGCCCAAATAGAGCTTGACGCCAAGTTTGCGCAGACGGCGCTCGATGGCAATACTAACGCTCTTTGGCATGCGTGGCATAAGGTGCTTATTACCTTCAACGAGGTCAATATGCATCTTTCGGCCCGTAATACCATGGTGCTTCATAATAAATTCCATATATTGACCGAGCGCGCCAGCTAACTCAATACCGGTCGGCCCTCCACCAACGACTACGTAGTTAAGATCAGGCTTGCCTTCATCGACAATCTGTTTATGAAGATGTTGTTTTAACTCCTCGGCTTCGGCGATGGACTTTATACCGTAGCTGAACTCTTGTAAACCGGGGATGCCAAAATAATTGGTAACGACGCCGAGCGCCATAACGAGTTTGTCGTATTGCAGTGTTGTGTCATTGGAAAGCACTAATGTTTTGGTGGCTCGGTCAACACTGAGTGCTTTGCTCTCGATAAATTTTACTGCGGTGTTTTTCAGTAAGTGCGTAATGGGAATGCTGCTTTGGGCACGGGTGCCGCCGGTAGCGGTGTGATACAGAGTTGGAAAATACCAGAAATCTGGCCGATCCGAAACAAGTGTGATGTCAAACAATTTGGAGTGCTTGGCGAGGTCGAGTACTGTTTTTACGCCACCAAAGCCGCCGCCAACGACTACGATGTGCTGTTTTTGTGTTTTTTCCATTTCGGTAGGTATTGTAACAATAACGATAAGCGGTACGCAAGAAGCTGTACCTTTTAGTCAACCTGGATATTCCAATCCTCTAGGGCGCTCTACGGGTGAGCTTTGCTCAGCCCGTGGCGCTTGCTTACCCTGACGGATTGGAATATCCAGGTTGACCCGGACGTCTGTTTGATGCTTGCGGGATGTGGT
>CAYZGW010000023.1:0-17813 GCA_964478195.1 uncultured Candidatus Saccharibacteria bacterium | reverse complement strand
ACAGCGCAGCGCAGTATAGCCTGAATTATTACATTTTATAAATGAAGCACGTCCACCGGCTTCTTTGCCGTTAGGCTATTCAGCTGAAGCAGCTGCCGACTCTTCCTCGGTAGCTACAGGCTCGCTGACAGCCTCTTCTTTTGGTTGGTTGCGGCGAAGTTTTTCAAGATTGCGGATCTTTCCTGACTTCTTTTCGGACACAGCCACCCAGCTGGGCAGTTTGACACCTTCGCTCTGAAGCAAGCGAACGGTGCGTGGACTAGGCTGCGCACCATTTGAGAGATAGAAGCTCGCCTTTTCAGCGTTCAACGTAACTGCCTTGCTGTGCGGATCGTAGGTGCCAAGCTGGGCAACAACCTTACCACTAGTTGGGGTACGACGGCTGTCCTGAACTACCACGCGGAACATTGCGTGGCCCTTACGACCGGTACGTTGCAGACGAATAGCTAGCATATTTCTCTCAAATCTCTCTTCTTATCTTCTGCCGCAGGAGACCTACGGAGACTACTTGTTAGTATTAGACTGCATCTTATTTTACAGATAACCACCCCTATTGTCAATTATCTGATTTGCTTACCATACTTCTCAAGCGCTGCTGTTGCAGCCGCAACCTGTGCTGCTTGCTTACTAGGACCCACACCCTGCCCTTTGATTACGCCGTCTACGTAGGCACCTACCGTAAAGGTCTTGTCGTGGTCAGGGCCCTCTTCACTTATTACCCTGTACTGTGGCGTTGAGCCGCCCTGTGCCTGCACCACTTCCTGTAAATGGCTCTTAGGGTCCATCCAGGAACCCGTTTTTAGGATCTCATCGAAGGTACTCAAGATATTATCGGTGATAAAAGTCTTGGCAGCCTCATAGCCTTTATCCAAATAGAGTGCTCCGGTTACCGCCTCAAAGCTGTTGGCCAATATCTGAGCTCGAGCCCGCTCGGTACCACGCTTTTCGCCGCGGCTAAGGCGCAAAAGTGCCTCAAAGCCCAGCCGATCAGCTGCTGCGCCAATCGATTCGGTACGCACCAGACTGCTGCGCCAGTTGGTAAGAATCCCCTCTGGCTCGGTATAATTGCTATACAAAAACTCAGTCACCACAAGTTCTAGTACTGCGTCACCCAGGAACTCCAGACGTTCGTTATGTTCTTTTACGGTACTGCGGTGCTCATTTAAATAACTGCGGTGCGTGAGAGCTGTGATGAGCAAATCCAGATTAGCGAATTCGCCACCCAGCTTATCTTTTGCTAGTTGTTGATATGCGGTCGTGTCCATAAGTATGTTGATCTATTGTTTGTCGTTTTGCGCTTACCGTATACGGCCGTGAGACCGATAAACACTGAACGAGAAACTATAGCTAGTTTAAAATATCCTTTCTTATAATTTCTGGTCTCTAATTTTCTTCATACCCAGCAGCATTAATTTACCAATGTCCTCATAGGCGATGCTATCTACTGCCGTAGTGGCCGGCAGCCACTGGATATCACTCAGCCAGTCTTCGGGATGCAACCGATCGGTATTGCCCCGTCCCTGCACCAGATAAATATGCATGGTCATAAGCACTAGCGTGTGGTTGCGACGATAACGAAAATTGACCTTGCCAAGCCAATCGCGCACTAACATCTCCTGCAAACCTGTTTCTTCACGGATTTCGCGCTCGGCCGTATCTTTAGGCTCCTCGCCCTCTTCTACATGGCCCTTTGGAATGGTCCAACGGTTTTTGGCGTCTTTAATGAGCAGTATTTCGAGGTCATTATTTTTTTGGTTGCGACGAAATACGATACCACCGGAAGTTGTTTCATGCACCACTTCTTCAATAGCTGGGCGTCGGGTGACGAATTTGCGAATACCCTCGATAGGTTTCCGGATATTGCTCATTGGATTATTCCGAGGTACCGGTGTATTTGCTTCTGGCTTTTCCGGGCCTTTTTCAGGACGTGGGCGACGTTTTATACCACTCATGCTCTAGCCCCTTGTGTATAAGAGCCGCCAGCCAGCCACGTCAAAAAGCTACCCGATGCCGCTGGCTGGGTTTGGAGCCGGGGCATAGGGCTTGGCGCGCTCATGCTAAGCCGCCTCTTCGTTTTCCGTGTCGGCAGCAGGTTCAGCCTCGCCTGATTCGCCGTTTTGCCTTTTGAGTGCCGTACCCAGAACACCGTTTACGAACTTGCTAGAGTTGTCACCGCCAAAGGCTTTAGCAAGCTCAACTGCCTCGTTGATAACTACCTTAGGCGGCACATCCTTGGCGTACTTCAGCTCGTATAGACCCATGCGCAGCACCACACGGTCCATGCGCGCAATTTGTTCTATTGGCCATTCGGGAGCTAGCGGGCGCAGTTCGTCGTCTAGTTCAGCTTCATGTTTAGCGACACCCTTTACCAGCTCTTCGATGAAGAACACGTCATCGACAGTGGACTCGTAGCGCGTAATATTGCGCTTCAGTACCACGCCAAGATCAAACGAGCCATCGCCGGCTTCACGGCGAAAATCTTGCTCGTACAGCGTTTGCAACGCAACAATACGACCGAGGTGGCGATTGCTTGCCATGCCTGAGCTTTACCCCCTCCTAAGCCTTACTTGCTCTTCTTAGCAGGTTTAGCGGCTTTGGTTTTGGCAGCCGTAGCTTTAGCAGGCTTAGCAACTTTAACAGCCGCAAGCTTCTTACCAGTTTCGCGGCGAGTCGTAACCGCCTTAATAGGAGACTTCTTGTTAACAGCGCGAGCCAGCTTTAGAACAAGGTGGCTACGACGTGCACCAGTAGCGCGGGGGCTGGTTCGTTTCTTTGGTTTACCCATGATGTACTAACTCCTTTTAGAGTTTTTTCGTTTGTAATTAGCCTGTATTATATCCTGTTCTGTCATAAGTCTCAACCTTTTACATTCCCGTAAAACCTATGAACAAAATTATATTCTTATGGTTTGCTAATTTTACTAAGATTAATATAATCTACTATTAAATAGGAGGCCCCGTCTATGAGACACGTCAATTCGGCTGAAGCACCCAAGTTTCCTTTTCTAAGCCAAGCCACAATAGCAGACAAGCCTACTATTTTTCTTTCGGGCCAAGTTGGAATAATCCCGGATAGTAGCCCGCCTGAGCTAGAAGCAACAGCTGCAGAACAGACCACACGCGCTATGAGCCACCTAGAGGAAGTGCTTACTGCATCTGGCAGTAGCCTAGCTAAGCTTACTCGCGTGATCATACTACACACTGTTAAGAGCGATTACCCAGCAATTAACACAGCCTACCTCGATTATCTCAATGCCGCCGGCATCCCCGAAGACAAACGTCCGGGGCGTGTTGCAACGGGAGCGGCATTTTTACCGCTAGACGCTCTTGTTGAAATTTACGGCGAAGCTGAGCAGATCGAATCAACCCCCGCCTTACTTGATTGATAAACTAGCCTACAGTTACGGTTTGGGAATGTGGATAATCCATAAACCCGCCATGCATCTCCTAAGGAAGCTCTCAACCGGTAGTTTCTCGGTAATATTTCTCCACCTGTCGTATGGGCGGCAGTTGTCGCAACCACATCTCTTCTGTTAGTGGAGCACTATGGATAGTTGTGTCGTTCTCGTGCCAGTAAACCCTTTGGGTTTTTGGGTCATAATATGTACCAAATTCAATATTGATATTGGCTCCCTCTTCTGACATGGCCCTCCTGGACAACATAGGAAAAGGTGCGACCCAAGGGAACGACCCATCACTAGGATCAAACAAGGCGACACCAATCCGGAAGGGTCCATGTTTCCAGTCTTGGGTCGTTGCAGACCGAGCGCTTACAATAGCACCCTTGAGTCCCTTCCCGTATATGTCAGGGATATCTACAAAAGCGCATGGTGACACATGGTCCTCTATCCATGCCCACTGTAAACGCTGCTCCTCTGCCGATAATTCTTTATTGCCATAGAAGTTCCCATACCGTGCAGCGGCAGTCACAGGATGAAGGGGTATGTGAAACCCCTCCCATGGGCCGTCAAGTGTATGTGGTGCTTGTGCAACTGCAATAGTAGAATAGCCGCTATACGCGCGTTCTACTGCTACCCACATTTTATTGCCTGGCAGCTGCGGGCCATAGGTGAACTCCTTACAATAATCGGCGAGTCGCGGGTTACCAGTGATACGATCAACGCTAACAGTGGGAGTATCCACTTCTCGAAGGTTGTCAATATCAGGGCCGACTGCGTGTCCAAGGGTAAACCAGTATTCATACTGTGCCGGATCACGTGCTGAAGGATAGCGATGTGCATGAGTATAAACCGCATGCAAACTACCATTGGCGTACTGGGTCGGATCTTCACTTCCTATATATTCAGCCCGGTCCCAAAATCTATTCCCAGCCGCAAACAATCCAGCTTGCAATCTTCGTGTTAGCTCGCCTATTCTTGTGGCAGCCCCTTCTATTTCCAGCTTTCGAGTAGTTAACTCTCCTGAAGGCTGAGCCTTAATCACATGCAGTTCACTTCTATCGACAAAATCCGTATCACCCCTACCTGGATCGCCTTGCCTGTCAAACACTACCCTATATATAGCATCCGTTGTAGCATCATCTCCAAAAGCAAGCCCCATAACTCCGCGCTGATTTTCTGCTGGTGCCAAATAAAGGCTGCCCTCTAATATAGGAAGTCCCTGGCCTAAAACGCATTCAGCTAGTCTTCGCTTGTCCTCTAGCGTCGAAAGCTGTACGTTCATTTCGCCAGTTGTCATCGTAATATGGATTTTATAAAGACGGTGCTGGCCCGTCAAGCATCAAAAGACCACAGCCTTCTATTGAACAGAGGCGCGCCGGGTCAACAAATTGATGTTTTGTTTGCTACATGCACGAATAGCCCTGCTAGCGGACAACAAAATTGAGGAGCTTGTTAGCAATGTAGATTGTTTTTACAATCTCTTTTCCTGTAAGATTAGCGGCAATTTTCGTATCTGCTTGAGCTAGTGTCGCTACTGCAGCTTCATCGCTACCGGTTGGTGCCTGAAGCGTACCGCGCAGTTTACCATTCAGCTGCACGGCGACCGTTACGGTGTCCTCGGCAATAAATGCTTCGTTAAACTTCGGCCAGCTATCCCGGTGTACAGAAGTAGAATGTCCCAGTTGGTGCCACAGTTCTTCGGCCGTGTGCGGCGCAAATGGCGCTACACATGCCACTAATGCTGCTAGCGCCTCATGCCAAACTTCGCTCTGTCCAAATGCTCCAGTCTTGAGCTTATACAGTTCATTTACGCAGGTCATGCTGGCCGCGATAGCAGTATTGTAACGATTTTCTTCGATATCTTCGGTCATTTTACGAATCATGGCATGAGCCGAGCGGCGGATAGCCTTTTGCTGCTCAGACGCCAACTCTACTGATGCCGCTTCATTGTACTCACCAACCAAGTTCCACATCCGGTTTAAGAAGCGATGTGTACCGGGTACACCTTGTGGGTCCCACTTAGCCCAAACTTCCAGTGGTGCAGCGAACATCAGGTAGGTACGCAGCGCATCGGCGCCGTAGCCTTGCTCGATAATATCCAGCGGGTCGACACCATTGCCTTTACTCTTGCTAAACATCTGGCCATCGCTAGCGGTAACCTTGCCGTTAAACAAGAACTGCTTGAACGGCTCGGGATTGTTTACTAGACCTAGCTTCTTAAAGAAGTGGCCAATAAAGCGAGCATACAGCAGATGCGCCGTGGCGTGATCAGCACCATTATAGAAATCTACCGGTTCCCACTTTTTAACTTGCTCGGGATCGAAAATTTGCTGCTGGTTGTGCGGATCCATGTAACGGTACATATACCAGCTACTACAAATGTAGGTGTCGAGCGTGTCGGTTTCGCGCTCGGCCGGACCGCCACACTTAGGACAATCCACTGTCAGCCAATCTTTGGCACGGGCCAAAGCACTACGCCCATCACCGCTAGGTGCAAAATCATCCAGTTCTGGTAATACTACCGGCAGTTGATCGTCAGGCACTGATACATTGCCACATTTTTCGCAGTGAATGATTGGGATAGGTGCACCCCAGTAGCGTTGGCGGCTAACGCTCCAGTCGCGCATGCGATAGTTAACCTTTTCGATGGCCACGCCCTCAGCGGTCAAATCCGCCACTATCTTCTCGCGAGCATCACTAGAACTTAGGCCCGTATAGTCGCCGGAGTTAACCATAAGACCTTCGTCGTGATAGCAAACCTCTTCAGTCAGCAGACGGTAGCCGTGCAAATGAGCGTTATCGGTGATTGTTGCCGGAATCTCGGCTTCGGCAACCCAGCGCATGGTAAATTGATCTTCATTATCATCTAGCTGCCGAGCAACCTGTTCATCATCAACGAGCTCAAACAGCATAGGCAAGAATCGAGCGTGATAATTCTGGTTTTTAACATTTGAAAAGAAGTAATTATTAACGTAAGTCGGCGAAGTTTTGACATGTCGAACGTGTGCATAGCCTGTCTCTTCAGCAATTTCCCGCTCAGCTGTTTCTATTGGATCTTCACCCTCTTCTATGCCGCCGCCAATGAACAGATTGCCGCCCCAGTTTTCGCGGCGTGGACCCCAATCCAACACCAGCACCTCATTTGTTTTGGGGTTACGTACCACAGCAATAATTGCTTGCTTATGCTTTTCGTCACCTTGCGCGCTACCAAATTGCGGCTCCACCACTTCTTGGATTGGCAACTGAAATTTTTCAGCAAATGCATGGTCACGTTCATCGTGTGCAGGCACTGCCATAATGGCGCCAGTACCATAGCCGGCTAGCACATAATCAGCCACCCACACGGGCACCTTTTCGCCGTTTACCGGATTCACAACGTATGAACCGGTAAATTCACCAGTCTTGTCCTTATTCTCCTGGCGCTCTACCTCTGTCTTCTTTGCAGCAGCAAACTTGTAGGCTTGCATCGCATCTGTACGGTCGGGTGTCGTAAGAAGATCAACACTGGCGTGTTCTGGCGCAATAACCATAAATGTTGCGCCAAACAATGTATCAGGTCTTGTAGTAAATACCGTTATCTTTTCTTTGGAATCCTCGACGTCAAAAGTAATCTCTGCACCCTTGCTTTTACCAATCCAGTTCTTTTGCGCTAGTTTAACCGTATCGGTCCAATCAAGGGTCTCGGTAGCCTCCAGTAGCTCATCGGCATAATCGGTGATTTTGAAAAACCACTGTTTGATTTCTTTCTTTTCCACCAATGGGTCATCCGGACTATCGTGCCGCCAGCACTTACCGTCAATCACCTGCTCATTAGCTAGCACCGTTGCATCTTTTTCACACCACCACTGCATACGACTATCCTGGTAGGCAAGGCCGTGCCGGAACATTTCGTTAAAGATCCACTGTGTCCACTTGTAGTATTCGGGCAGGTGGGTAGCAATTTCTTTTTCCCAGTCGTTGCTCCAGCCCATAGCTTTGTACTGTTTGTGATAGCCTGGGATAATCTTAGCCATGCTTTCTTGGGGGCTGACGCCAGATTTGATGGCAAAGTTTTCAGCCGGCAGACCAAAGGCGTCCCATCCCACCGGGTGATAGCTTTCAAAGCCCTGCTGCCGTTTGAAACGTGCCTTTACATCGCTAATGGTGTAGTTCATGGCGTGCCCAATGTGGATACCCGCACCGCTAGGGTAATTAAACATACTCATGGCTAGGTAATGCGGTCTACCGCTTTGCAGGTCTGTGGTATACACGCCCGTTTCGTCCCAAATTGCCTGCCACTTGGGCTCAATATCTTTTGGATTGTATCGTTGCATCGATTAAAAACTCCTTTGGTGGATTTACTGGAAATTATACTGGATAAAAAGAAATACTGCCCTAGTGGGCGAGGAGATTGAGACTAAGGAGTACTTGCTTGCTCATAATAATTCAGACGATAGTATAGCATATTGATCAAGAGAGCGGTGGAAACTGCCGAGTCTTAGCCTTTTGCCAATAGCTACTTTGCCGCACTAACTTCTGTGTATCTTCGGGGTTTGCAAGTAGCAATTTGAGCGCCTCTTCGGCAAAAACACCGTTTTGCGAGCCCTTTGCCAGCACCACCGCACCTTTTTCAAGCTTGCGCGAAACATATACGCCAGCGTCATACGGGCTCATAAACGAATGGACGGTACAACCTCGGGCACGAGCGGCTGGCGCGAGCCACTTCTTGGCATCCTGTCCAATAGTAACCACCACGGCCAGCTTTTTAGGATCGCAGTATGCGCCAACTTCTTCGTGGGCCGCTTTTGTATAATCCCCTAGCTCATTCATACTGCCTAAAATAGCGATCCGTTGCTTGGTGCGAGCCCCATAGAGTACATCAAGTGCAGCCGTAGCGGCGATAGGGCTGGCATTGTAGGTATCATCGATCAGTTTGCTACCTTTTATGCCTGCCAACAATTGCATACGGCCAGCAAAGGGTTTGAGGCTATCCATGCCGCTCAATATAGCTTTTCTCGGTACGTTCAACATATCTGCCACCGAAATGGCCGCCAGTACTGCTTTCGCCCCTTGCTCACCCATATGCCGAAGTTGGGCTGAAAAGGCGCTTTTCGGCAGCTGGACCTCGAGCGTTTGCCCCTCCAAACCCTTGTGCGTAACGTTGGCCTGATAGCGAGCCTGCGAGCTTATCAAGCTATAGTCGGCAAATTCCCGGCCTGCCAGGTATTCACCGGCAATGTCATCGGCATTCACGAGCACCTGTTTGCTAAAGTTAAATACCTGCAATTCTTCGGTGGCAACGGCATCAAGCGTACCGAAGTACTCCATATGTTCTGCCGAAACAGCCGTTACAACCGTTACACTAGGTTTAAGATAGGCAAACTGCTCTACTTGACCCGGGCCATCCGTGCCCAACTCTACTACCACTACATCGTAGGGGTATGACATGGCGATTTCCGACTGAGTCACCCCAAATACCTTCAGCCAGGCAAAGACGTTATACAAATTTGGCTCTTTCAGCCCAAAGAACACCAGTGGCACGGTAACGCGGTCGTTATAATTACCAGCCTGAGCACGAACGCGTAGACCGCTACCAGCCAGCAAGTCTGCAATGGCCAATTTGGTGGTAGTTTTACCAACCGAACCCACTACGGCTATAACTTTGAAATGATGTCGCGCTCGCAACTGGCGTACCTGCCATTCAAGCACATTACACACCAGGTTGCGGGCAGCTTTTTTGGGATGTGTTATAGCCCAGGCCAGATTCCATAGCCAGGCCAGTACGACAACCACATGCGCCCACAGTAGCGAATAAGACAGGATTAGTGCAACGCCAAGCTCCCACGCTCCGGCGGTGCCATAGCGCGCCCACTCTACCAGAAAACCGACCCCCAGGGCTAGTTGCCCTAGCATCATGAGACCCAAAAAGACTGCCATAGAGCGCTCGGCGTCCGAAAGCTCGGCATCGCTTTCAAATGTTCCAGTATGCCATAGCCAGCTTAGCAGACGCCAGCCAGAATAGCGCCGGTTTTTAAGCTCGGCAAGCACATCCAGCGCAAACGTCAACTTATACAGGGCGAAGATAGCACGAACATTCATATACTTCTTACGTATTGTTTCATTTTTGGCCTAACGCTGCAACCGCCCTAAAAGAGTAGCTAGAGGCCCCCTAGCCCAAGCCCAGATAGCAAATCTGCAACCGATTTTGCACCAGTTGGAGCCGTTACATCTACACCCTTGGTCGAAGGCGTTACCGTAAAGTTAAGGCCAAGTTTTGTGCTGCCGGCATTCATTGTTACCACACCTGTTTCTTTATCGGTTGCCGTATCAACGGTCAGTTTCAGGCTACTAGATTCCGTGGTGCCATCTGTAAGCTTGCCCTGATAACTAAACGTGAACGGATAGCTGGTACCACTCGTATAGTTTTGTGCCAATGTAAACGTTGAGCCAGGACTAGCTACATCACCAAATTGTACCGACTGAACCAGTTTAGTCTTAGTGTCAACCCACATGTCAAAAGTATAATTGGCCTTGGCGCCATCAACTGCCGTTTTTAGCGAACTAACGTCCAAAGCTTCGCTAAGACTTTTGCCAGCATTAGCCTTCTTGGACCAATTGTTTAAGCTACTACCGTCCAGCGCACTACTAAGCGCATCGACATATGACTTTAGGTGCGTTTTGTTATAGCCAACCGTGTAGTGATAGACGCTCCGTCCATCTTTAGTCTCCTTGCCGACATACTTCTTATTCTGTAAAACTGCATGGGTGCTGTTGGTCGTAAACAGATATTGCTTGTTAACGGTTTGAATTTTCGCCAACGCATCTTGAGACTGCGCGGCAGTCGGTAGGCTGTTCGCAGCCATTGACATTCCATTGCCATAATTTGCTGCGTAAGAATTGAGCAGCGTGTGGTCGATGCTAAGCCACTGCCCATCAAGTCCGTCCAAGCTGCTTGCACCAGCCGCGTCGAGTGCCGTCTTTACACCACTTGCACGCAGATAGATATCTGGACTGGAGCTACCTGCGACATGCACGCTCTTCAGATCTACGCTAACGTGTTGACCCATTATGCCTGCGCTCAGCGTAGCCGTGGCATTCGCCTGCAAGTCAACACTGCCGCTAAGCGTAGCGTCAAAACTAGTACTATCGGCAGTGACGCTAATTTTACCGTCCACCCCATAGCTCTTGTATTGCTTCTGCGCCTGCTTATTAGAATAGGTGACCAGTGTGTCTACCGCCTCACCCGTCCGTTTTAGGCTCGAAGCGTACACCGCTCCTGGCCGATTTGGTATGTAGAATGCAAATGTGTAACCACCAGCGCCCAGAAGCACTACCGCGATTACCAAAACTGCCGGCAATAACCACCGTCTCTTTGATGGAGTAGGAGACAGCGGAGAAATTGGTGTACCAACAACGGGCTGGGCTGTAGACAAAGACGTATCGGCAACTGGCTGGCTAGAAACTTGTACCGGATCAGCAGGCTGCGGTGACGCGGATTGCGAGACCTCAACTGTTGGCGGCGCTTGAGTCACTACTGGCTCACTCGGCTGCTCAACAGCAGGCGTAGAGCTTACCTGCGATTCCTCGAGCAACGGTGCCGGCTCAGAATTTCCATTAGGTTGTTCAGAAGGCTTAGGGGTACCCTGTGGCTCCATAGTTCTAGGCTCCATTTATATTTACGGTTAGATAGGTTCACTATAAGCGACCCTTCAGTAATCCACAAGCACTTTAATATTCACTTTTGTTCTATACTAATAACCATGCTAAAAGTCGACCTTGCCACCAAACAGGCCATCCAACATACATTGCACTGCTTAGTTGGCTGCGGGATTGGTGAAGTACTTGGTTCTGCCATCGGCGCCAGTCTCAAATGGCCAAATATAGCCCAGACTGCGCTCGCCATAGTGCTTGCATTTTTGTTTGGCTACGGACTAACCTTTCGGGGCGCCCGCCGCATGGGCCTGAGCCCTGCAGCAGCACGCGGTACTGCGCTACGCACCGACACCATATCTATCATTTCCATGGAGATCATCGACAACACGCTGGAGTGGATAATACCTGGTGCACTCAACGCTGTAGTCGTCAGCTGGCTTTTCTGGTGGAGTATGGCGTTATCTCTAGCTGTGGCATTTATGATTACTGTCCCTGTTAATAGATTCTTAATGTTGCGCTTCGGCATTGGCCACAATCACCACAGCGCCCACCACTAGCAATTTTAGATAAAACATACTATACTTATGCCCGTTAAATATGCGGGGCTGTAGCTCAGTTGACTAGAGCGCTTCCATGGCATGGAAGAGGTCCAGGGTTTGAGTCCCTGTAGCTCCACCAAAGAAAAAGACCTACAAATTTGTAGGTCTTTTTCTTTGGTTGCATCTAAAATCTCTTAGAGCATTACGAGCTAGGATAAAATGGCTTGTCTATAGAAAAGCCCGCAACCGAACATAGCCCATTATCCCCTTGAGGAAGCCGGCATTTGCCCAGCAGTATTATTTAGCACATTCCCGATATCCTCGCATGTCCTATCTTTATAGCCATTATGGCTATACTCGAGGCAGAGTCGTTGGCCAGTCACACCTCCTACCGTAAAGGGAACTTCGATGGGCGTAAAAGTACCGGGTCGAATTACAGGAAGATCGGATGGCCCAGAGAGTTCAAAACCAAAGCTACAATCATAAACTGCCCCGCCCGCGTCGTTT
The DNA here is from genome assembly GCA_964478195.1 of uncultured Candidatus Saccharibacteria bacterium. Taxonomy (GTDB): domain Bacteria; phylum Patescibacteriota; class Saccharimonadia; order Saccharimonadales; family UBA4665; genus JAJZCD01. Next base: position 5,735 of record CAYZGW010000023.1, on the reverse strand, counting down.
GTTACGTCGCACTCTAAAGACTTTCCATTAAACTCATAGATTTGCACAGGCGCCCAGTTAGGGTCCGGACCTTCATCTTGCGATACATTTACTCCCATACCTACAATTGTCGCAACGAGCCCAAAGCCAAATGCCCACCCTGCCGCAATCCGCACCTTCTCACGATCCCAATGACGTTTAGCCGTTTCTTGCATTTTCTCTGTGGGTTGTATTCGTGAGTATTCTGACATACGTTGTTCTCGCTTTACACAATATATACCATGGTAAAACAAATGTGACATTTCCTAAAGAATAATCTTGTAGTATGAGCATCTTTAGGATATGGAATATATATTTATTAGCACTTGCTGTGCGAATCTAAGCATAAGCATACCCATTACAATTTAGTTTTTATTAATGCCCGATATATGCCACGATAGAGTCTTTATAGAAAGACAATTTTATTATAAGATACGCACAGAAGCTTTAGCTTCCGGTACATTGTCGAGCAAGAGCATTACTCTAACCCTCCAATCGCACCTTCACAAACAGCAGCATACTAGCCAACAAGCAGAGTACTAGAATTACCAGCTTATCACCTATCCTACATGATGATCCTCGCTCTCTTCTGGTTGGCTACATACAAACAATACCTCGAGCAATACCTATCGCCGCTAGTCCGTACACCAGAGAACTCGCACCGAAAGGAATCGAACCATGAACAAGGCTCAGCTTCACTGCATCGGCCACGACGAGAAGCACCCCGTTGGGAGACTCCGGGTAGTCGCCCTCTTCCTGACCCCTTTCATAGCCGATCTCTGGACACGCCGTCTGGACTCGCTTGAAGGTGCACACCTCGTGCCGGTCTGCAGAGCCCACTACGACTCAAGGGCCGCAGAGATCGAGCGTGTGACTTGGGGCCGGAGACTGACACCTTCGTCGCCGCAGGGCGCCATCGCCGCATACCCCCTCTACTGTGGCTACGCCGGTTATATGCGTGAGATCCGCCCCACAAGCCTTCTCCATCCCGAGGCTTTCAGGCTGGTCTTCGGCACACGAGCATACGACGCCATAGAAAAGGCCGCAGCCGCTATCGGTTAGCCTCCAGGCTCGGACTACAGCAGTGCACTATGAGCCAACCCGCCTGCCGATAGCAGAAAACCAACAATATCTATTCGCTGAGACACCTATCTGGGCGTAGCCATGATGCCTTTAGCATTATTCGGTTACGCCCAGTGTGCGTGTATATATTGTTCTCTGTGTTAGGTGCTGTTGTTTGTGGTTTAGTTTATCGAATTAAGATTACACAGAACGCAAACCTCAAGCATCCAAACATCGTTCGCAACAATTATCCCGCAATATTCTACTATTTAAGTAGCTTCTGCTCCGAGCGCTTAGCACTCTCGAATCCATGGTGCCGTTCAAAGTGGTTGTGGTTTACCACGGTGGCCATTTTGTGGGTATCGTATTTGTGCGCTAGACTGTGCGCCTTACTTTCCCCCTTACGAGTTAGGTGACGGTTGCGTTCTTCCATAGACATGCAGTTTGTCTCCTTTTACCTGGTACTTATATTTTACTCTAATGCCGCAACCATTTGATAGGGCAATTCTGCCGTTATTTCGTCTACTTCGCGGCGATCAAAAATATCACATAGTGCCTGCCACGCCGCCTTTATACGAGCCAACGCACCTGTTTCGTCTACATCTTCCAAATCCATTAGTTGCCCCACAATGTCCTCATCAAGATGGCTAATGGTAGGCACCATCTGTGCAGCGCTCTGTAACTCAGTAGGCAAAGCCGCAGCAAACCCGCGGCGTGTATGATCGCTGAGATGCACTGCTACATTTTCCACTACCAATTCCAGCGCGTCCTGCGAAGAGTCATCGTTTACATGTGCGGCTTCTTTTACTCTGCGGATAAGTTCACGGTATGTCATCATAGCAAGGTCCTCCTTACAAAACATACTATGGCACTGCAAGCTGAAGTTTTGCTATAAGCGTTCTTACTAAAACTCTAGTACGGCCAAACAGGCTCTAAAAGTTGCGTAGCTAGTGGATAAAATTCTGCCCTGCCCAAGCGCGCTACATTATCGTGCCAGAATTTAAACAATACTTCCGCATCATCATATGCACGGTGGCGATGAGCTACCTGATAACCACCCCGACGGATCACTTCATCCAACCGGTGACTCCGCTCGCTAGGGTATAGTTTGCGGCTGAGCCGCACCGTACAGAGTTTATCCATTGAAAAGGCACGGCCCTGGCGACGATATTCCTCGCGAAAAAAGCTGTAATCAAAATTTACGTTATGTGCCACAAATATGGCGCCCTCGAATAACCGCAGTAATTCCGGCAAAAGATCAGCGAATACTGGCTTACCTACTGTTTCGTGCGGCTCAATACCCGTCAAGCTTGTAATCCAATTTGGCACCAACTCCTCTGGGTTAAGCACCTGGTTCATACGGGCTACCACTTTGCCGTTTTCTATACGTAGCGCACCAATTTCTAAAATGCGACTGTTCCAGGCCATGCCACCCGTAGTCTCTACGTCAATGAAAACAAGCGGTCTCTGTTCCATGCAATTTAGTATACAGCTTAGCTTAATAGAGATGGGGTAGTTAGAGTCTCAAAAGCCGAGACTCTAACCGCCATCATAGAAATCTTACTTTGCAGCGTACAACAAATTGCCGTGGTCGTCGCTCATAAAGACCGAGCCTTGCGAAGCAGCCCGCACCTTACCTGGAACAGGTGTATACGGGTTAGTGCCGAGATCTGTCCAGCGTAGTTCACCTGGACACACTTGAGCATACCAACCAAATGGGTCAATGATGTTCTGCTTGGCGCCATTAACACGTCCTTGATACAGTTGGAAGTGCAGCTGTGGTGGGTCCCATGCTTTTTCGGCCACACGATTACGCGGCAAAACCTTGCCCGTTACCGGATTGAAGTTATCTTTCCAGTCAAAGCCGATGCCCGTATCTCCTTGGTACCCGATAATCTGTCCCTGCTTGACCGGTACACCTTCGTTCCAGAGTGTATTATCATCCTGAATAAGCCCAGCGGGATACCAGTCTGGATGCGAAGGGTCATTTGGATCATTGGTAGAGGTCGCCTGAAGGTACGGAATACCTGGCGCCACCCCAGAAAGGTGAATATATTGCGTCACCCAACCCGAATTACCTGGCTGATCTTGAGCGCTGCGTACTTCAGCAACAAGACCAGCGCCCCAGCCTACTTGGTGAGTTTTACCGGTGGCAGGATCAGTCCAGCTACCACTGATGTACTGGTAGCTATAGTATGCCCTGCCGCTAGTAGCTGCCACAACTGGCATCCCGTAGCCATGATCAGCCTGACGGGTAAGCTCAAGGTCGTTCGCACCATGTAGATCGCCATTAGTCTCACCGTCTATACTGAGCTCGTCTGGGGAGGTGTACCAGCCTTCGCTATCCCACAGCGAATGCGCCCCGTCACGCTCGCGAAACGGCAATTTTAGGAACGGTGATGGCGTAGTAATTCCTGTAGTTGAGCTTGCGGCCAGACAAGACTCGTCGCCCCTTGGTATTCCCTTTCCCTTGGTTGCTGCAATAGCCTGGCTTTCTTTAGGTGAAAGCACGGTTGTATTTGATGACGTCACGTTAAGTTGATCATCGATACTGGGTGTCGCATAAGCTGGCGACGCCAGAAATGTGGTCGAGGCCGCTAGTAAGCTTGCCACTCCTGTAGTAATCCAGCGCTTGTTAGTTAGGTGCTGCATATATACCCTCCCTAGCCTTAACGGACATTTTAGTGCCCTACAATTATATGCATTAGCTGCATATAATCCAACTTGGCATAAAGACAGATTCCTGGGCTGCGCTGGTTTTTTAAGATAAATAAAACTATACAAAGGTAATCTTGTGATAAGGAACTGCGGGAAGGTGGAGTAAGTGATTAATAGCGAACGCATACTGCGCCCTTCACTTGTCCACCCTCCCGAACGCAGTTCTCTGTTGCACCGGTCACAAGCCGATCGTTCCACCGAGAGGCAGAACAGAGTCGTGCTTGGTCCCATAGAGCCAAAGCTCTACTGAGCGACCAGGACCGTACTGGCGGGCTGGACGAGCGTCTGAGTCTGAGACATCGTCTCAGAGGCTGTGATCCCTTCTTCCAATATGGCGTGGGTCATGAATCCGATAAACACCTCAACGGGTACAAACAGAGTGCCAGCCAAGAAGGCGAACGCAATGCTCATGACGACCGTGGCTGCGCACAGAGCGCCGATCAGCGTCAGGGCGAAAATGGTGCGAATTTGCATTCTCTCTCCAGGGATATAGTAACTTGGGCGGTTTTGTAATGATTGGAAATAAGCCTGCTCTACTAGTTTATATAGTAGGCCTGTTTCCAGCCATTACTCTAACAACAGAAAACTATTAAGGTACCTCGGGATAATTTACAGAAATTACTCAACGAAGTGCTATCATAATAGCATAAATGCTACGATAAGTCAATTAAGCAATGGCGCTTTGCCAGGGCTGAAATGGTCCAATTTAAGGTCTATACCCAGCAACTATCACACTTGGCAGCTCCCTAAACCCGCTTGCTTAACCGAGCTTAGGGAACTGCCAGGAAAGAAGGTGAATGAAATAGTGAAGACGTGAGTGCGTACAGCACTACTAACATCGACGCTACGTCACCTCCTCCTCTCCTGGAAGCCCTCTGAGACGGTGCTACCGACCGATCGCGTAACGCGCTCGGTCGATGGCTGCTCGCATGGACATGTCGTCGTCGAGCCCTGGCTCGGACTCGCCTGACGACCAGCCGGCATTGAGCAGTTTGACCCAGACAGCGAACACGTAGCCAGGGAACAGCCCTTCGAGAGCCTTCCTGATGACTTCAGCACGCTGCTCGGCCGGTCCCCGGTCGGGGTAGTCGTAGGCCTCGACATCAACCATGATGTCGACACCCCCCAGGTCGGCCTCCGCCCCGGTGTGGTCGATGTACACGATACTGCCAGGCGTCAGCTTGCCCAGCTTCGTGTTGAGCGCAGCCGGAACGATCTCCTGACAGACAGGCCGGAGATGTCCAACAACGCCCCGACTCACCATCGAACCGCTGTCGGTATAGACAGTGACCTTCGGCACGGCACATACCCTTCTGCTAGAGAGCTATCACAAAACCCTTGTGACCAGGGGGTCCTCCATAAATCGAAGTAAACTAAATATATCATAATGTCGACACATTGTAATTTTATTAGTTTAGACAAAGTTGATTGCACCGAAATACTGCGTCATTTGCAGCATATTCTACTATGTCTGGGGCAATGTTTGAGGCAGCGTAGAGCAAGCGTGTGCGTCCAAAAAGGCTTCTGTCTGCTGATCGCCTGGACTAACTTGATTAGAACCGTTAATGGCAAAAAACAATACCGATGGCTTGTACGCGTTGGCGGCAAAGGGCAAATCTCTCAAGATCTCTTCACCACTTTGCGGGTCGTAAGTAACACCTATAAGCGCATCCCGCGCAGGGTCGTAAGGAGTACCGCTTAGACATTTTCCTGGGTCAGTATAGAGCTGCTCGTAGGCGTGTTCCGCTCGCTCAGCCTTACTTGGACCTTGTGCCGCTTGCGTACCTAGGGTAACTGCTACACCGAGGGCGATTCCTCCAATCGCAGATACAGGTAGAGGCCACCTTTTACTTCTTAGAATTTCCATAAACAAGACTATATCATACAAAAAAGAAAATACCCCATCTTTTAAGATGGGGTATTTTCTTTGGTGGAGC
>CAYZGW010000022.1:2733-21344 GCA_964478195.1 uncultured Candidatus Saccharibacteria bacterium | reverse complement strand
ACGACGCCCCCGCCGCCCCCGACCACGACGCCCAAGTCCCCGCCGGTCATCGTCGACCACACGGAGATCCAGAGTGTCGAGGCCGGGCAAAGCTCGAAGACCTACAACGTGACCGTCAAGATCGCCCCCGGCGACCACGGTACGGTCACGGTAGCTTCGAAGTACGGGCACATGAGCAACACATCGTTCTCGGTCGGCGCCGGCGTGACTACGGTCACTATGGTCTACACGGCCCCGAACGACGTCGTTCCGACCGGTGACACCATCACCATCACGGTGTACGATGACACCACAGGCCAGTCGGCCCGGGAGACGGCGAACATCCCCGTCATCCCGGTCGCCAGCCGACCGTAACACGGAGTGCCCTCCGGTGAGCTCACTGCTTCGGCAGCGGACGTCCGCTTCACGCTTCGGCGGGGAGAAGACGGCCGTGGGATTCCCCATGAGCTCACCGGGGCCACCCGATGACAGTTAGTGACATTGAGTCGCGCGATTCTCCCTTTACGGGATCCGAGTTGCGTGTAGAGCATATAGAAAAAGTAATAACGCGTTACAGGCACGTGTGAGAGAGGGTAAGCATCGCTTACATTTTGCCTTACGGCATCAAAAACTCTCCGCACTACCCCCTATGTTTTGTAATGATCTGATTTGTAAGGAAGTTGTCGCGCTAGGTACTAGCTCGTAACTTTGACATATTTCAACTATTATGCTACAATCTAGTCAACCATTAGCGTGGTTGGTGGGAATCTTAAACAAGTGGCATTGCAAGTTAACAATTTATTCACATACACCACACCGTACCAACGCACCCTAGTACCACAATTAATTAGTTGATAATTTTAAGGAAGGAGACATACATCATGTCTAAATTTTCCAAGATTGCTGCCCTAATCGCAGCGGTTCCTATGCTTGCCTTCGCTGCTCCAGTTTTTGCTGACAGCCCCGGACAGCTACAAAGTGGTCCAAACACTTACTTAGTAAAAAACCTAACCCAAAAGGGTAGCTACGCTGCTACTGCTAGCGCAACTGCCTGTAACGACGAAGTGGTGTACAGTACAGAACTGCACAACACTGAATACAGCAAGCTTTCAAGTATTGTCGTAAGTGCTACATTGCCAGCCGGCACTACTAGTAAGTCTGACATGACTGCTATGCCCGCCAGTGGTGGCACGACCGGTACTGATGGTAGCGTTACCGTAACGGTAGGAGCTAACCAGACACTTACGTACGAAGCGGGTTCGACTCGTCTGTACGATAGCAGTGCTAAGCTCATTAAGACCTTGCCTGACGGCATTACAACCAAGAATGGCGTAAATATTGGCGACTTGCTTGGTTCTGACACTGAGTTTGTGAACTTTACCGCTAAGGTAACGTGCCAAACGACCCCTCCTGTTACTCCGGTTTACAACTGTGACCTGTTGCACGTTGTTACTGACAACGCTACCCGCAAAGTAACTGTTGACAAGTTCAACACTACTGCTACCGGTGGTGCTACGTTCCAGAACGCAGTTATCGACTGGGGCGACAAGGCTACTACTAGTCCTTTGACTACGCTGGTCGGCCAGAACCACCAGTACACTGCAGACGGTACGTACAAGATTGTTGCTACTGCCAACTTTAGCGTTGGTGGTGCAACCAAGAGCAGTGCATGTACACAGAGTGTCACTTTCACTAGCACACCTACGCCACCTGTAACACCTCCAGTAACCCCACCGGTTACGCCGACAACTCCTCAGAACCTGCCAAACACAGGTGCGGGTGATGTCATCGGTATCTTCGCTGGCGTGGTAGCTGTCGGTACTATTAGCTATCGGCTGCTTTTGAGCCGCAAGCTTGCTCGCCGCTAAGCTACCCTTTGGTAGATGAGGCAGCAAAAAGAGCAAGACTGGACTGACCGCTCCAAACTGCAAAGAACCCGCTATCTTCGCGATAGCGGGTTCTTTTTGTGACCACAGTATGACCGCTATGGTAAACAGCGCTGACTATTATGATAAGCGGGTAGTCTTTTCAGCCTTAGCGCAACGAGACTTTTGTTATCAAATCTTAGTGCTGCTTATGTTAAAATATTATTAAACAGGGATAATACTATGGCGGCTGCAAGACTACCCATTCCAGGTTCTGATGATAATGTATGGGGTGATTTACTCAACCAATTCTTAGACACCGAGCATAATGCTGACGGTACGTTAAAGATACGCACAGACGGAACGTTCTATACGAAGCCACAAGGAGGCATCTCTGCAGCTGATCTTGCAAGTGCTGTTCAGAATTCGCTTACAGCTGCTAATACTGCCGCACAAGTTGGCGGTGATCTAAATGGTACAAGTGCTGCACCGCGCATTGCTAAATTGCAGAACGTGACCCTGAATGCGAGTGCCCCGACCAATGGTCAGGTACTTCATTTTGACTCCAGTGCGAATGCCTGGGTGCCAGCTACTATTAGCTCAACGACTGTCAGCGATGCAACCAGTGCCGCTAAGGGTATTGTGCAGCTCGCTGGAGATCTCGGTGGCGGTGGTTCTGGTGGTACTTCACTTGCTTCTGGACCAATTATAACTGCCGGTGTCATCACGGGAGGTTCTGGAGGTAAACTTGCAAGCAATACTATTACTGATCTCAATATTGCGAGTACGGCCGCCATTGCTAAAAGTAAGCTAGCAAACCTTAGTATTGTCGACAGTGATGTGTCGGCGATTTCTGAAAGTAAGATCACGAATCTGACTGCTGACCTGGCCGCTACGGAGAAAACTGCGAATAAGGGTGCCGCTAGTGGCTATGCGCCACTTGATGGAAGCGGCAAAGTGCCAATTGCAAACCTGCCGACTGGCTCAACTGGTTCTACAGTGGCTATTGGTAATGACACACGGATCACCGGCGCTATTCAGTCGAGTACCGTAACGGCTAAGGGTGACCTACTCGTAGCTAGTGCAGCTAATACTATTGCAAGACAAGGGGTTGGTAGTGATGGTCAAGTGCTTACGGCTGATTCAACACAGACGAATGGCGTGAGATGGGGGACCGCAGTGACCAGTCTCCCGCCTAACGGTAGTGCAAGTGGGGATCTGACCGGGAGCTATCCAGGCCCAACACTCGCAACATCAGGTGTAACCGCGGGTATCTATGGAGATGCCTCCCATAGCACACAGGTGACATTTGATGCCAAAGGACGTGCTACAAGTGCTAGCAGTGTGGCAATTCAGGTAACGGAATCTCAGGTTACGAACCTTACGACGGACCTTGCTGGAAAGGCGCAGGCATTAGCGCCGGTAGCGGTTCAAACAGCCAGTCCATACAATGCATCTGTCGGACAATTTATTCCTATTGATACCACAAATGGTAATATAACGGTCAATTTACCAAGTGCGCCAGCGAATCAGTCAATAATTAGTGTCAAGATGATTGCTCAAGGGGGCGCCAATACTGTCACTGTTATGGCGGGTGGTGCGGATGTTTTTAATAAGGTGGGTGGTTCTACAAATGTATCGCTCCGTTTGATTAATCAGGCGGTGACAGTACAGTATGCAAGTTCAGTAGGAGTTTGGTATATCCATGGTGATGACTTGCCACTTACCGATCTTGATAGTCGATATATACAACAAAATACGTTGGTTTATAACGTGAAGGATTATGGCGCCAAAGGTGATGGCACGACCGATGATACTAGCGCTATTCAGAATGCACTGAACACGGCGCCGGTTGGTGCTGTCGTGTTTGTACCTACGGGGACATATGCAATCTCCGCACCGCTCGTTATCCCACCAATGATTACATTGCAGGGTACGCATGGTAACCGTATCCAATACTCTACTGCCATACAGAATACGACGCTCATTAAACCGTTAGCGAGCTTTTCTGGTGTCGCTGCACTGCGCTTACTTGATAAAGAGGAGGGCGGATATAGTGCCGATAATGGTGGCCAACGTATTAATGATATCTCGCTTGATGGTTCTGCGCTTGCAAGCGGTGCGAACATTAGCGGCATCCGGGCAACGGGTATCGTCCGTGATGTAATGTTGCACCGTGTGTGCGTGCAAAACTTTCCTAAGAATGGCTTTTCTGCCGCGTCGTATACTCGTTTAGATGCCACTGTCGGTAATCCATATTCATGGTACTGGTTTAGCTGTATCGCGAATGCAAATGCCAACATTGGCTACTCGATCGCCGCTTTAACTGATACAACGATTATTAACTGTGAAGCCATAGGGAATTTGGTGTATGGCTTCTTTGTTTCTAGTATGGCGAACTGCGAATTTACTAATTGCCGCGCGGAATGGAGTGGTAACTACGGGTTCTATATTACGGGAGGTACTGGCAATGGTGGTTGTACCTTCAATGGGATTAGCACTGACCGTAACGAAAAGTCAGGCGTTTATATCGATGCAACCGGCACGGCACCGTTACTGTTTAATGGTGTGCAAAATCGTCGTGATGGACGCAATTCCTCGCTTGGCGGTGGGTCATATGCTGGCTTTGAAGCGAATGGCTCAACCTGTCCGATTATAATTAATGGTATTACCTGCTACCCTGGTGTTAATGATGATGGCACAGGGGTTAGTTCGCCACAGTATGGTGTAAAATTCACCAACTGTTCGTTTGCCCAAATTGATAATGCATACCTTCATGCCGCTACACAAGGTTTGCGTAACAGTGGTAACAATACACAACTTATTCTTGGCTCGACCATGACGTATGCTACAGGAGCAGCAAGCAGCCCAGCGCGAACGATGGGTGGCTACCAACTTCTTCGAAAGTCGGCAGATACGGCACGGACCACAACGGCTAGCCCTACAGATGATCCTCATCTGACAACAACCGTTGAGCCAAACGCAACTTATGAAGTTGAAATTTTTGCTCGCTATGATGGCGCGACCACAGGCGACTGGCAGTTTGCTTTTAACGTACCTGCAAGCGCAACGTTTCATTGGCAAGGTACTGGACTCCAGTCGACAACGACGGGCACTGTTGCGAGCGTCAAGATGAGTGCTGCATCAGAAGGCTCTGGTGATACCTATGGTGCGGCTGGGATTGGAACGAAGACAGGTGCAAATATCGCAGGCATTCTTATTACGAGTGCCACAGGTGGTACATTTGCACTTAAATGGGCGCAGGGTACCTCTGACTCTAACGCAACAACACTCTACACAGATTCATATATGCGTCTTCGCCAAGTAAGCTAAGCGCAGCGTTATGTAAGTGCTATAGGTGACCCGAAAGCTATGTGGGGTTGGGCTATAGTAATCCTTGTGTGAACACCGGTTTAATGGTACCGTAGCAACGTTATTCACCCACCGGGTGATAACAAGTCATTGCAGTCGAGACAGGAAGGCGTACTAGTGTCACCCCGGCCCAAATACTTCCGCGATCCACCGGCGGAAGGCGAGCGACTGCCCACGCCACCGACTCACTACGAAAGAAAGGTGTATGTTCAGCGTCGTCTGTGGGGGCTTGTGCTGCTGTCGATGGTGTCATTTACGTGCATCACCATCTCACAGGTGAAATTCGGACTGCGCCACGTGGCGCTGTTCACTTTCCTCCCGCTGACGGCATTCACGATCTTCTACTACCTCATCAGCTTGATGGTGACGATCGGGTCGAGAGACTTCGACTACGACGGACACGTCGAGCTGGTAAACAGATGGCTGGAGCGAGTGACCGTCGGCAGAAGGGTGAAACCACCCAGCGTCGATATCCTCTTGCCCATCTGTGGCGAGCCAAACCGAGTGATCCTCAACACCTGGTACTACGTCAGTCAACTCGTCTACCCGGGCGAGAAGAAGGTCTACGTGCTCAACGATGGCCCAGACGGCCCCGAGGAGAAGCTCCTCCGGCAGAAAGCGGCAGAGATGGGCTTCGTCTACCTCCGCCGTCCGGCAAAAACCGAAGCACACACCCTGAACTTCAGAGGTGCCGAGAAGAAGGCGGGCAACCTGCACCACGGCCTCAGCTACAGCGACGGCGAGCTCGTCGTGATCTTCGATGCGGACTTCGTGCCCTCGAGCATGATGCTGCTGCACATGGTGCCCTACTTCTGGCATTACGCGAAGCTGGGGCTCCTCCAGACGCCGCAGTACTTCCGTACGTGGAGTCCGCACATGAACTGGCTGGAGCGCGGTGCGGGCGCCGTGCAGGAGTGGTTCTATCGTGTCTCGCAAACCAGCCGCGAGCGGTGGGATGCTGCGATCTGCGTTGGCACCTGTGCCATGTACAGTCGACAAGCCTTGAGGGAGAACGGTTGGACGACGCTGATCGAGCACTCCGAGGACGTGCACACGGGCTTTGGCCTCCGCGTGCTCGGATGGCGGCTGATGTATATTCCGGTCACTCTGTCGACCGGGGTGTGCCCCTCAGTACGCTCTGCGTTTCTGGCCCAACAATATCGTTGGTGCATGGGGTCGATGAGCCTCCTCACCAGCGGTAAGTTCTGGAGCCTCAAGATGCCATTCCGCGCCCGCGCGGGGTATCTGTCGGGCTTCAGCTACTACCTCCATACCGCCGCGTTGACCTTTGTGGCCCCAGCGATCCCGCTGGTGCTGCTCACCTTCTACCCCGGTATGGTTTACGCGAGAAATTACGTGCTGATCCTGCCGAGCCTAGTGTACACGCTCGTGGCGGTGCCGCTGTGGCACCGTAACAAGTTCGACTTGTCGGCCTTCGCCGTCAAGATGATCTATGGTTGGGCGCACTTCTTCGCCTTGCTCGACAAGATTCGCGGCCGCCAGAAGGGGTGGCAAGCGACAGGCAACGCCGGCTCTACCCGAGGGATGCTCGACAAGCATTTCCTCGTCGGTACGATCGGCTGGGGCTGCACAACTGCTACTGCCTGGATCGGTCTCGCGGTGTGGCGTGCCACTACTGCCCCCGCTGCTGGCTGGGTGAACTTTATGCCCATCCTGGGGTCGGGGTTGCTCTATGCTGTGGTCGTCGCTAAGACGCTCACCAAGACTGAGGAGACCGAACATCCCGAGCTCGACGGCCAACTGGTCATGGTCTCGACCGACAGTGATGACCGGTAGTTCGAAGTCCTACAAGTCGACGACGAACTGTGGCGGGGGCGCAAATATCCATGCGCTCTCGCCGCCTAAAGCATCTATGCGAGCGTTATGCCCGCTTAAAATGCTTTAGGTATCTGCTTTCATGAATGTGTATTCATGCTGACGAGTTCAAAAGAACGAAAAGCATACGATTAGGAACCCGGCTCTCCTAGGGTGGCAGTGTAAGAAGTAGATGGTTGTAGCCTCAGCTAAAAACTACAGAGGTGTCTGAAGTACTTGGTTGAGGACAGATTGGAATAGCTGCAGTGCGCATGGCGGTGGGTAGCGTCCATAAGGACAGCTATAGTCGGGTTTTAACCCAGACTTCCCACCGCCTGCGCGACCACTAACATCTGTTCTGCTCTCAGGTTCATGCTTCATAGCGTCGATGGCGATGGTGGTCTAGACGCCTGGGGGTACGTTGGCCATGAGTCGCCCGAGGTTGCGCTCGAGCGTAGTCACATCGGCGGCGATGTCGTAGTGACCGGCCGAGGGCTTGTTGCGGCGCATCGCCATGATGTACGTCCCGACTTCGGCACGGTCGTTCTTGCCGAAGCAACCGATGAGGTCCTGGATGGACATCGCGGCGATCGGGTAGTCCTGCGCTGTGATGATGCATCGGCGATTACCCGGGGCTTCATTCTCGCTGGTGATAGCCACCAGAGGGAAGATGCCTTCGCTGAGGTCCCAGAACATGTTCCAGGTTGTGAGCGTCACCACACAGCCGGCGTCCGTGTACACGACCTCCAGGCGCACCTTAGGCTTTGTGCGGAGTAGCGAAGAGCGGAGCATAGCGGTTCCAATCTGTTATCGTGCACAAAGGCACGTTCGGGTCTCCTAGGAGATCTCTTTAGTATTAATAACATATTTTGTTTTAAATTGGAAGAGTATCTAAAGTGATAATGCACACAAATTCAAGAGATTAGAGCGTAGCCTTGTTTTGTCAGAAACGGAGTCGCTGCCAGCTGGAACTGTAGTGGCGCCGACAAACTGAGACTGATATATCTTCCCAACTACAATCGGTACGAAGCACGAACAAGTTACCGCTCAAAAGCTCACTATTCGGTATGCTTGGGCGACCATTCTTACGTGGTGGCGCAGAGAGCAGTGCGGCCAAGAAATTGTATCGCGGGTAGTTTAAGTACTTAGTATGACCCATGGGGTAATTCCCCTGCTTAACACTAGAGATCCGATCCCACTAAGGGAAACCGACCCTGTTAGGAGTTTTGCGATGGGTTCGATAGTATTATTGCTAAATTTGCAAAGACTGTGGATAAACACTAGTGATTTATAAGCATCTGTGCTATGCTTGCCAGCAAGAGCTAGTGAGAGCAATCGTGACTGACCGCTCCTGATCCCTTACATTCACGTAAGGGATTTTCTTTTGGTATCTGTTATGTTATAATTTCGTGGTCGTTTTTGTTATATAAAAATGGCAAAGCATTGGGACTTGTGCCCAGGCATTCGCAGATGGCCTCATCGTCTAGCGGCTAGGACACCGGGTTTTCATCCCGGCAACCGGAGTTCGATTCTCCGTGAGGTCACCATTGTAATGTACACAACATAAAAGCCATCATAGTAGATGGCTTTTATGTTGTGTGGAGATTTCAAGGGACGCTTTCTGAAATTATACAGATGTATGGATTTATAGTAACCGTATGCATGAACTCGATCCTTCAAGAACGCCACAACTCGTTTTCTCAGAAGACTTTCCGTTACCACGGATGGCTCTTAGAAATAATTTGACGCTTGCAGATGTAGCCCCGTTTGCCCAAGAGCAAGCTGATGCCGCCAACCTTGCAGCCCGCGAACTTGATACTGCGCTTGCCTCCACACCAGAAACTGAGTGGCCAAGAGTATTCGCGGCTCATCATAGCCGACTGGAGGATTGGAGATACCAGCTCGCGGTAGCACAAGGCACTGCCAGCTCCGGAGCAGCCGCGCCTCGAAGCGCTCGTCGCTTTCTTGACCCAATTACCGATGAGAGTCCCAACATCGACCCTGTGGGTTCTAACGTTGGTTTTTGGCACAATGGCTATGCCTGGAATGAAGAACTGGGGCGAGATGCTGGGGGCGAGGAAACTCCTGCCAGCCAGCTCGTTGCCGAGGTAGGTGATGTCTGGGTTCCTGCCCGCTTCGACGAAGAAGGCAATACAAGGGATATATTACAGAACCACCTCTGGCTGCCTAACGGCCAGCAGGTAGATGGCAACTCCATCTTACGCGGAGAAGCCGCGCACGAGCATAATCGTCAAGGTATAGAACGTGCCAAGGCTAGCGGTGTCGATACGAGTCAGTTCGATTATAAGGGTAATTTTATCTATATAAAGACCGCTACTGAGGCAGATAGGGCGATCATCCGAGAAGCGCTCAATGAGTACCTTGCTCAACTTGAAGGAGCTCATCAAAGGGGTGAAACTATTACAGTACGACAATGGGCTGAGGCAGCCTATCTACTCTACCAATCGCCCCAGAATAAAAAAGGCAGTGACGCGGTCGGCCGAGTAGACATAATGGCACTAGCCAGTCGATGGCTGCGTCCGTTGCCGACTATGCCAGATGATATTGACTGGCGTGCGATGGTTAAAGGCCAGGGTAGTTTTGTGGACGAGATAGTTGAGCTTAACCTATAGATACTGAGTGTCAAAGATTGAAAGAGATGCATCGTAACTAGTGTCGAGTGCTTCCACCCGTAGTCCAATATATTCCAACCCACCGAAGAGGGTTTCGACCTGCGGCATTCCTAGGGTTGCCATTATACGTTCTCATAGGGAATCGTTAATAACCTGGGTCAAAGTCGAAGGGTCTTAGGTACATCTCTACACCCTGCTAGATCCTGTATAAGCTCGTCTATTTGGGTGCGCGCAACCCCGGGCATACATATAATATGACTCCACCCGTCATATGTGGCCAGCTGCCATTTATTGATGACTTTAGGATGTGGGGCTGATAGCATAACCGTCAGTGCTTGCGGATTTCGCCAGCTATCCCAACCAATACGTTTGAGTTGGCTATGAGTATACGCAGCTATCTTCTGGGCTTGGATTGCTCGTTCACGGAAGCCTGCAATGCCGAAGCGCTGGATAGCGTACCACAGGAGGAGCGGAGTATGGCCGTTACGCGAACCAGATATGGTGGTATCAGTTGAGCCGGTGTAATTGAATGCACTAGCGAGCAATTCTTTGTCTTGTTTTTTGGTTACGACGATACCGCAAGGTACTGGGGAGCCAAAGAATTTATGGCCACTCACGCTGACACTATCGGCGCCGTCCTTAAAATCGAAACGACGACGAGGCCTAAGCAGCGCCGCGTAAACGCCCGTTAGTGCTGCGTCTGCATGGATATGATGGGGTGTGCCGGTAGTCTGCAGAAGTTGCTTAATAGTGTATACATTGTCGCAAGCTTCGGTCATAGTAGTGCCAATAGTAGCTAGGACGATTGCTGGTACTCCCTGTCGTTCGGCTAGCAATCGTTGCAAGTGCTCATAATCCATTTCACCACTTGGCTGCGTGTGCACAGGTATGCCTTTCATGGCGAGCAGGTGGACATTTTTAGGTACCCCATAATGGGCGGCATCAGAGTAATAAACGACGGCTCCTGGTAGCTTCTCACGGGCTACATAGAGTGCGTACAGTATACATTCCGTGCTACCGTTTGTTACGTAGCCCCAGTAGCCATTAGTTGGTGCGCGGAACAAATTAGCGCACCATGCCACCACCTCTTGCTCAAAGTTTTTGGTGTGTGCTTTATACCAACTACTGACATGCGGGTCGCCAATGTTATTGAGGAAAATATTCATGATAGGGAATAGCTCGCTGTAGTCAAAATCAAGTGTTGCAGGGAAGCCTATGTATGTCGTAAAGTAGTCTTCCATTTGGGACATAAATGTCTGTAGGCGTTGGCGTGACTGCACGTCAATAAAACTAATGGGCACCTGTAACCTCCTAGGATTTTTGTGTTTTTTTACACGCCCAAGTATATCAGCTGGTGTGGGACAAACAATAGAAGCGCTTACAGCGGGTGTTAGGGTCATCGTGTCATGCCTGACCGATGATAGCCATTGGGTATAACCACCGCTTTCATCCTCGGCTCAAATACAGTACAAATCCGTCAGGAAATATGAGTTTTTGGATATATTGGTTAACCTCTAGGTTGGCATCAGACCACTGTTTGACGACATTTGTCATAAAGTTTAGTGCATACTCAGACCCGCTAAGCGTTTGCTGCTGCTCTAGTGAAGGGCAACGACAAGATTAAGGCTACCGCTGATATTCAGGCGTGCAGTAAAGGGCTACAAGGAGTCGGTGTTCATTTGGTATGATGTTATCAAAAGGAACTTCCGTATGGCTAAAATGACCTACTATAAAACTGTTACGCACCCAGTAACCGGACAAACGATAACCGTCACAGGCAGTACACAAGTTGTACTCACCAACAAGCTGCAAGCGCTCCAAGCACGTTGGGAGAAGGATTTAAGTAGAGCGAACGCCCAAGACCTTACCGAACAAGCACAAGCTGACATATCGGCATTTCGCCACCTACTGGCCGCTACTCTTTCCCACGATGATCGTATTAACTGGGAAGAACTTTACGACAAGAAACCATTCAAGAAAGCACCAGCATGGGAAGATTTTGCGCCTCATGTGTCAAAGCTATCAGGCTTCTTCATGGGTAAGAAGGCGAAGCAAGAGCGCGATGATGAAGCGAAGAAGGCTTACGACCAGGCGCTGAAAGCATATGAAAAAGACAAGGAAGTTTACCTAGCCGAACAAGCAGAGTTCAACAAAAAGGTTGACGGTATGAAGGCGGCATACGAAAGTAAAGCGCCCAAAGCTGTCGTCAAGTATATTGAGCTTGTACTTGGTCGCTCAAAGTATCCGTCGTCGCTTAGCCTAACACCGCAAGTGCAGTACGAACCGAATAGTAAGCTCATGCTCGTAGAAGTTGAATTGCCCAACACCGACCAAGTGCCACATGTAATGGAGTATGCGTATTCTCCCACCAAAGACGCAACTATGCCCAAGGAAATGAAAATACGGGAATTTGAGGAGTATTACAATTCGATTCTGTACCAAATAGCGTTACGTACATTACATGAAGTCTTCGAAGCTGATTATATTCACTCTGTTGATACAGTTGGGTTCAATGGGTACGTCTCAGGCTTTGACCCAAAGACAGGTAAGGCGTTCCGTAACTGCGTACTAAGCCTACAGGTTAATAGACCAGAGTTCGAAGAATTACAGCTTGACCATATTAGCCCTCAAGACTGCTTCAGACACTTGAAAGGTGTATCTGCTGGTTCGCTTGTTAACCTTGCGCCCGTGAAGCCAATTCTGCAACTGGACACCAATGATAAGCGCATTATTAAAGCAAACGCTGTACTGGACGGGGTAGATGAGTCACAGAACTTAGCCACTATGGACTGGCAGCAGTTCGAGATTCTAGTTCGGGATTTATTTCAGCAGGAGTTTGGTACTGACGGTGTGAGAGTTGAGGTAACACAAGCTTCACGCGATGAAGGTGTAGACGCGATTGCATACGACCCTGACCCAATACGTGGCGGCAAGTTTGTTATTCAGGCGAAGCGGTACAACAATCTTGTCCCAGTGAGCGCGGTACGCGATTTGTATGGCACAGTAATGAACGAAGGAGCGGTAAAGGGTATTCTAGTGACCACCAGTTACTATGGTCCTGAAGCTCGCGATTTTGCCAAGGATAAGCCCCTGGCGCTAATCAACGGCGAGCAACTAATGTATCTGTTTAACAAGCATGGCTATCAAGTAAAGATAGAGCTTCAGAAAAAACAGGCAGCTGTTTCACGAAGAATCGTTTGAGCGCTAGTCTTTACGCTTAATTCGCCCGTTCAATACTTCAGTTCTGACATGTAACATTTGACCCCACAAGTTATTTTGTAGGCGATTTTTGTAATTCTCGCCAGAAGACAATGCTAACCGGAAGTGCCTTCGGGACACTTTAAAAGATCTTGAAATAAACAAACCTACATACTATACTTAACGTGTATGTTAAGTAATGATACTAATCCAGAAATGCTAGACGCTGTGTTTTTGGCCCTCGGTAACGAGAAGCGCCGCGCGATAATGCGTACTCTGTCGTATCGACCGGCAACGGTTGGCCAGTTGGCAGAAGAACACAAGCTTTCGCTGCCATCGATTCATCGACATATTCGGGCGCTCGAAGAAGCTAAGCTGATTCAGCGCCGCAAAGTTGGCAGGGTTAATTTTGTGGCCATCAAGCGCGCTTCGCTTGCTGCCGCACAAGACTGGATTATGGCCTATCACGTGGAATATGGACGTGACGACGAAACACTCGATAACTACATTGACGGGTTGACTAATAAAAGGGCAAAAAAATAGATGTGTGGCCAAATAAAACCGAACTTTGAGAGGACGCCCATGAAATAACAAACTAAAGAAGAACACATTAAGCAATGTGCTCTCGGCTGTCCTTCCAAGTAATAAAATAAGGAGAAACTTTATGCAAAACTATCTTATCGCTGGCCTTAGCGACGACATTACAGCAACAGGTACTCGCGAAGAGTGGGGTGCCTACTTTGAGTCACTAGGTGGCTCCGTTGTTGATGGCGGCCATCCGATTGCTCCAACCAAAGCTGCAGTTCGTGGTGGTAAGGTAAGCGACGCCAGCGACGACATTATGGTTGGTTACTACATCATCAAGGCCGAAAGTCTTGATGCTGCGGTAGCCTTGGTAAAGCAGAGTCCTATGGCCAACAACGCCGGCTGCGAAGCTCGTGTGTACGAATTGACACAAATGTAATAGGTCTGTTGGCCCAAAAAGAACACGCTTTGACCGGCGTGTTCTTTTCTTTTGCGGCTAATATCTTAGCGGCTTTATACCAAACACACTGAGCTGTCAGAGACCTAAAACGTCGGGTCTCTGTATAGGCCACATTTTATCTAGGTTATTAGGGTGGGTAATCTCACTGCCAACATGCACAAGCAAAACTTGATATAAACAGGTTTATATATTATAATATTATACGAGCTTTTACAGCAGAAGCTTCTTCCAATGACTGAGGAGGTCCTGATGACCGCTCCGCCTTGCAACTGTAACCCCACCAGTAATGGTGGTGAGCACGACTCGCGGTGTCGCTCGGACGCTGCAGTAACGCAGCGCATTGAGACCCGCAAGAACAGCGGCGCCGGTGGTAACCGGGGCAAACAGTAGTGTCTCTGCGCTAGTGGAGATCATGAATGAAGCTCTTCGGCTCATTCATCTAACCCGCAGACGCAAGTCTGTGTGAGCTTTACGTCGTCAACTACTCTCCCCGGAGTACCTAACCCTGCAATCAGCAGGCGTAACCCTACCAGATGTGGTAGCGGAAGCGAGGGGCGTATAGCCTGGATACGTAGGTCACATGACCAAAACCAGGTAGCGGTTTTTAAAAGAATTGTCGAGGCAGTAATAAAATTTTAGTAGAGGTTTCCTCTGCTACTCTTTCCTTACCACTTCCAATTCTTTAACCGCGCGCTAATACGAATGTGTGTTCGTACTGATGATTCCAAAAGGATGAATAGCGCTTTGGCTAGCTGGCCCTATAAGCTATTTTGCAAGTTCGGGGTTGCCGCTGAGGCCCAAGCAGTAAAAACACTCAACTAGTACATTGCTGCTATATATTCCGACAGATCTTGCGTGGA
This sequence comes from uncultured Candidatus Saccharibacteria bacterium, assembly GCA_964478195.1. Lineage (GTDB taxonomy): Bacteria > Patescibacteriota > Saccharimonadia > Saccharimonadales > UBA4665 > JAJZCD01. Next base: position 6,637 of record CAYZGW010000022.1, on the reverse strand, counting down.
ACAAATGTAAGCGAGTACACTTGGGTGGTACATGAGCGAACAAAAACACACGCGGGTGGTGCCCCTGCAGGAATACAAGCGCACCAAAATCATTGCCACCGTTGGGCCGTCGACGCATAGCTATGAAGCAGTTAAGCAGTTGATTGTTAGTGGCGCCAATGGCCTGCGGCTTAATTTTAGCCACGGTACGCACGTGGAAAAGGCAGAGGCGATTGAATGGATCCGAAGAGCCAGTAAGGAGCTAAAGAAGCCGGTAGCAATCATCCAGGATCTGCAAGGTCCAAAGATACGCTTGGGGGATTTTGACGATATTATTCAAGTGCAAAAGGGGCAGAGTCTGCGTTTTGGGTATAAAGCCGATTGGGTGGCGAGCGGCATTATTCCAACACAATACGATTTGAGTACTAAGATCAAGCGTGGCGAGCGACTATATCTGTACGACGGCAAAGTCCGCACTAAGGTTACTAGCGTAAAAGACGGTATTGTGTATGCCGAAGCCGAGAACAATGGCATCTTAATTGCCCGCAAAGGTATGAATTTACCTGACACTGATTTTTCTGGTGATGTAATTACCGAAAAGGATAAAACCGATATTGCGTTTGGGAGCCAATACGACATTGATTATGTGGCCATGAGTTTTGTGCAAACGGCGGCAGATATCGAGCACATGCAGCGCCTTATCAAAAACCTCGGTAGCCCACGTAAACTGATCGCCAAAATTGAAACACCTATGGCAGTGGAAAATATAGAGGCCATTATGCAAGTGGCAGATGCGGCGATGGTGGCTCGCGGCGACCTGGCAGTAGAAACATTGCCCGAAAGTGTACCGATTGTGCAGCGCCAGATTATTGGTCTGGGCATTAAATATGGTAAGCCAACTATTGTGGCGACCCAGATGCTAGCCAGTATGACGGAGATGCCAGAGCCAACTCGGGCTGAGGTAAGCGATGTGGCCACGGCCGTGCTTGTGGGCGCCGACTGCGTGATGCTCAGTGACGAAACCGCTAGCGGCCAGTATCCGATTGAGGCTGTAGAGATTATGAAACGAGTCATTTTGTATACGCAGGCGCACGCATCGGTGCAGGCGATTTTTACCGAACAAGACGGGCGGGCTATGTCGCGGCAATTGGCAATTAGCCGGGGTGTTATAAGTTTAGCAACCAGTATCCAAGCGGCGGCAATTGTAGCCGAAACCAAATCTGGGGCGACAGCACTACAAATTGCTTCCGAGCGCTCTGAGATTCCGCTAATTGCAGTAACGGATGACTCCAGAACTGCTCAGCAGTTGGCAATCGTCTACAATGTAAAAAGCTATGTCCGGCCTGCAAGTCGTGAGGCGGCAGTTAAGCTAACTGATTTTCTGCGCGAGAGCAAGGTGCTAAAAAAGGGTGATATCGTGGTGACCGCCAGCGGCCAGTATCCGGGTGTAGTAGGCACGACGGATACTATTAAAGTTCGTCAGCTTGATTAAGGCATAAGTTTTACGCTAAGAGGCCGTTTTCTGCGGGCTCAGTAATTGTCGAGTCCGGTCGCACTCTATCTAGCCTTCTCAAAAAGCAAAGGTGCTGCCCGCGCTTCTTAATGCCTAACTTTTAGTTTGCCCTCGCTTACGTTATAGTTATAAGCATAAGCAAAATAATATGGCAATGCCTGCCAGCTAGCCGAAAAACCTTGAAACGGGGGTGGCATGAGTTTCTATAAAAAGACAATTCGCGATATCGACTTGAACGGTAAGCGAGTACTGCTACGCGCAGATTATAATGTGCCGCTGAATAGTCGCGGCGATATTACCGACGATTATCGTGTGCAGCAAAGTCTGCCGACGATCCGGTTTCTGCTGGGGCAGGGCGCTTCGGTAATTGTCTGTTCGCACCTGGGTCGGCCAGATGGCAAACCCGATCCAAAGTATAGTTTACTGCCGGTAGCCAAGCGCCTTAAAGAGCTCCTTGGCATGAATGTGGAGTTTGCGCCTGACTGTATTGGTGAACGTGCCCAAAAGGCGGCCGAAAGTTTGCAGCCGGGACACGTACTGTTACTTGAAAACTTGCGCTTTCACGAAGAAGAGGAGACCAACAATTCGGATTTTGCTCGCAAGCTTGCCAGCCTTGCGGAAATATTTGTGCAAGACGGTTTTGGGGTGGTGCACCGGGCGCATGCTAGCACCGAAGGAGTTACGCGCTTTTTGCCCAGTGTTGCCGGTTTGCTGCTGGAGCGCGAAGTCGACATTATTACTAGCGTAATGGAGAACCCTACCAAACCGCTGGTTGCAGTGGTGGGTGGTGCCAAGATTGCCGATAAAATTGATGTACTAAAACGCTTTATTGACATTGCTGATGTAGTTGCAGTGGGTGGTGCTATGGCGAACACCTTTTTGCAAGCTACCGGTCTTAAGATTGGCAAAAGCAAGACTGAGCCAGACGATATCCCACTTGCTAAGCAGATTTTAGAGCTTGCCAAAGAAAAATCTCGTAATGGTAAGTTTGTGTTCTATATGCCACAAGATGGCGTCGTGGCAAGCAAAGTAGATAAAACGGCCAAAACCCGGATTGTCGATTGGAGCGCGCACGTGATTGCTAGTATCGAAAACTACCCTAAACGGCCCGAACACGATAGCGGTCAAGTGGGGCACGACGAAATGATTTTGGACGTAGGGCCATTTAGCGGGGCCTTTATTGCCGGTGCCCTGCAGCTAGCTGGTACTGTGGTGTGGAATGGTGCATTGGGTGTAACTGAAACGCCAGGTTTGCAGGGGCCAATCGGGCCGTTTGCGCATGGTACAGAGTTATTGGTCGAGGCAATGACCGGGCAGTTTGGTAATCGACCATTTAGCTTAGTGGGCGGTGGTGATACGGTGGGCTACATTGAAAGCCGTGGAATGCTGCAAGCGTTTAACCATGTGTCGACCGGTGGTGGTGCAAGCTTGGAGCTGATGAGCGGACGTAAACTACCGGGTGTAGAAGCCCTAGAAAATAAATAAGTGGTATAGTTTTAAGCATAAGTATTATGAATTCACGCAAAAAAACCATCATCGTTGGAAACTGGAAAATGCATTTAAACGTGCATCAATCGAGCCTGCTCGTACATCGGCTTGATGAGCGACTCAAGATCCACCGTGATATTGAGGTGGTATTAGCTCCAAGTATGCTATCGCTGCAGCCGTTGGCGCAGCAAATTAACCGCCGTAAATTTCATTTGAGTGCACAGGACGCCTATCCGGCCGATGACGGCGCTTTTACGGGTGAAGTTAGCTTTGCTATGATGGCAGGCCTAGCTGAATACTGCATTGTTGGCCACTCTGCCCGTCGTATTTATTTTGGCGAAACACTTGAAACGGTGCGCGATAAAGTCCAAGCTGCAGTGCGCAATGATATTATTCCCATCATTTGCATAGGCGAAACCAGACAGGACCGCGATGCTGGTGAAGGCCGCCAGGTGATCCATGACCAGCTAACCACGGCGCTCATGAATGTCACGAGCCGTGAACTAGACAAAATCATTCTAGTCTATGAACCAGTGTGGGCAATTAGTACCTTTGACGGTATTATGGCAAAGCCAAAAGATGTCGAAGAGTCGGTTGCTTATATGCGCCTGCAAGTTCGCGAACTGTACGGCGAGCGAGCAGCTAATAATGTATATATACTGTACGGTGGTAGTGTTGATGAACACGATGTGCGCGGGTATCTGGAAGTGCCAGGTGTAGACGGAGCGCTCGTAGGAGCTGCTAGCCTGAATTACCATAAATTTGCAGCTATTGTTGACGCCGCGTATCGCATGCGTATTGAAGTATAATCATGGTACAGAAACCTACCAAGATAGATGACATAAAGCGTCCGGGTAAGACGGCTCCGCTGCCGACCAGTCGGCCAATCGTGGTAACTAATCGTCCAATGCTGACTAGCGATCC
>CAYZGW010000022.1:0-2633 GCA_964478195.1 uncultured Candidatus Saccharibacteria bacterium | reverse complement strand
CCGAATCGACCACTCAAGTAGCGACAGCTGAGTCTGACAGTAAAAACGACAGTGAATCAGCAAGGCCAGAAGTAGTTGATCGGCCCATAGCTACAGAGAGGCCGAATGACCAATCCGGGCCAAGGCTAGAGCGTGATACCGAAGCCGAGCTAAGCGCCGAGGAAATCGCGGCGGCTGAAACGAAGGCCAAGCGCGATCTTGAGCTAGAGCAAGTTATTGCCAGTGGCAAATATCACGTACCCATTAACGCCGTGCAGCGACGGCGGTCACGGATCCATGTAGCTTTACTCTGTATTATTGGAGTACTCTTAGCAGTCGTGCTCGCTGACGTGGTGATTGATGCTGGGTTTGTAAAGTTACCATTTACTCTTCCACATACTCATTTCTTTTCTACTACAGCTTCGGATTCTTAAGTATTACGTTGGTTTGCTAAAATAAGGTGATGCAAGATCTCTTTGAGGGGTTAAATCCAGAACAACGTCGCGCTGTTGAAACCACCGACGGGCCGCTATTGATTCAGGCCGGCGCAGGTAGCGGTAAAACCAAAACGCTTACGCACCGCATTGCACATCTGATCGCCACGCATAAAGCCACACCGTATAACATCCTGGCGGTTACATTTACCAATAAAGCAGCCCGCGAGATGCGTGAACGCGTGGCACATTTGCTTGGCCAAGATGCTGAAAATCGCGGCTTTATGCCCTATATGGGCACATTTCACTCTATTTGCGTACGGATCTTACGGATGGACGGCGAGCACATTGGTATTCCGCGTTCTTACATTATCTTTGATGAAGCCGATCGCTTGAGCGCGGTAAAACAAGCTAGCAAACGGCTGGGGTTGGACGAAAAAACCTTTCCACCTCGTGTGATTGCCGGACTCATCAGCAGCGCCAAAAACGAACTGGTGACGCCGAGTGAATATGACCGAGCCGGCGGCAGCCCGGCTACACGGGCAGCCAGCGAAGTGTATCCACTGTATCAAAACATTTTAAAAGATAGCGGTGCGCTCGATTTTGACGACCTTATTGCCCGAACAGTGCAGCTGCTGCAAACGGTGCCGGAAATGCGCCTGAAATGGCAGCGCCAATTCGCCTACATCATGATTGATGAATATCAGGACACCAACGCTGCACAGTATAAACTCGTAAAACTGCTAACCAACGAACATAACAATATTGCGGTGGTGGGCGACGACTGGCAAAGCATTTACAGTTGGCGTGGTGCCGATTTTCGCAATATCTTAAAATTTGAAAACGATTATCCCAACTGCACCGTTATCAAGCTCGAACAAAATTACCGCAGCACCGGTCATATTTTAAATGCTGCACATGGAGTGGTAACGCGCAACCAGCAGCGCAGCGATAAAAAACTGTGGACAGCCGCAGGCGAGGGTAAGCCCGTGCAAATTTTGCAGGTTGGCAACGAACGAGCCGAAGCTGAAGCAATTGTGAGACGAGTGAAATTGGGCGTGGACAGTGGTCGACACTTTAGTGATTTTGCCGTGCTATACCGTACTAATGCCCAAAGCCGCAGCGTGGAAGAAACGTTTATTCAATATGGAATTCCATACCGTATCGTGGGCGGCGTGCGCTTTTATGACCGCAAAGAAATTAAAGATCTGGTGGCGTATTTGCGGCTTCTGTATCAACCAGAAGATCGCATCAGCTTTGAGCGGATTGTAAATATTCCCACTCGCGGTATTGGCGCTAAAAGCTTGCAAAACTTTTATGCGTGGTATGAGGGTCTGGGCCTTGCACTCAGCGAGGCGCTAATGCAAGTGGCTAATTGCGGCACCGTAACCGGCAAAGCCAAAAAAGGCCTGGTAGAGCTGGGTGACATTATAAAATCTTTGCGTGAGCTGATTGATGATGTTCCGCCTGCTGCTCTTATTGATTCGTTGGTACGCCGTATAAATTATCTAGGCCATCTAGATGACGGCACCGTGCAGGCCGAAAGTCGCCAGGAAAACGTACGTGAGTTTATGGGTGTAGCGCAGAGCTATCAAGAGCTGGGCCTAGCCAACTTTTTGGAAGAAATTGCGCTGATTTCCGATCTGGACACGGCAGATCTGAATGGAAATGCCGTAACCCTCATGACGCTCCATGCCGCCAAGGGGTTGGAATTTCCGGTAGTGTTTATGACGGGCATGGAAGAAACCATTTTCCCGCATACACGCGCGCTCTACGACCAAACCGAAATGGAAGAAGAACGTCGTCTGTGCTATGTGGGCATGACTCGGGCACGCGAAGAGCTGTACATGGTATACGCTACCTCACGAATGCTCTACGGCGGTGTGCAGCACAATGTACCAAGCCGGTTCCTTAGCGAAATCGATGCGGCCTACAGCGAAGAAACGGCCATGGGCGTAAGCTTTGGCTCGAGCTTGGCTGGTAGCCGTCCGTATCAACCAGAGCGCTACGATGACAGCCAATACATAGCTCCGGCACCACCCAAAGTTGATGACGGCGAACCGCACTATGTGCCTGATTTTGAAATTGGCGATGGCGTACGGCATCAGCTATTCGGTAGCGGCACCATTGTGGAGTTGGACGGCGAAAACGCCACCATTTATTTCCAGGGCAAAGGCCCCAAAAAGCTCAATATTGCTTTTGCGCCGCTGGAGAAGCTGT
>CAYZGW010000021.1:0-22167 GCA_964478195.1 uncultured Candidatus Saccharibacteria bacterium | reverse complement strand
TTTTAAGCGAACACTAAGGTGGTTCGGCCGGCATAAAGTTACGGCTGTTTTTACTTCGTTTCTTCTAATATTTCTGGTGTGGGCTTTTGGCTCTTGGGTTATTTTGCAAACGCAAATCCATTTTGAGCGCCAACGATATGAGACTGCAAAAGCGGATGTAATAGCAGTAAGAGATAAGCTTAAATTGATGGAAGACCCTTTCTTTAAAAGTTATTGTTACTATGAAAGCTCTACGGTTGAGTTTATTCGGGGCAATAGGCTGTGTGTTGTGCGTTTGGAGATTACCATGCAAGGAGCTAACAAATATCAAGCGGCGGGTCTTGCCTCTGACTTAAGGAGGGTAGTGGCTAAAGGCATGGAATTAAATACACAGAAACCTCAAAATTCATATACATTGTTCTGGGCTGTTTCTAAAAAACAAGCTCCGCAGTGTTCAGTTAGTGTAGAGTATTATCCTGCAAGCGCTCAAGCAGCCATAAGACTGCAGGGCGCTCCTCCGGAGGGTAGCGCAGCGTTTGCTGAAATTATCTGTTCGGATGCGGCAAGGGCAGACTATTTCCCAGTAGATAAGATTGACTATAAAGCAACCATAGTTTATATTTAGCTCACAACTAGCTGGAGATTTGCTGTGTGGCTGCGCTATAAACGAGCCTTTCCGATTTTCCTGATTCTGGCTTTTCTAATGACTGCTTTTAGTGCAGCTATTCGAGGCGTTTTTGCACAAAACGGTTCGCCTTGGCTGACGACTAACGCTCCTACGCTAAGCAAAACCATTGATCTGCCGGCAAATATCACGCCGGATGCCTACACCATACATTGCATCAAGATACAGCATGTGCCCAGCGGTCAAACAATTCCACAAACATTATGTACTTACCCATCGCCGCTAGGTGTGTTAACTACAGATGGCCAGATTCAGACTGGTTCTGATACGTTTGTTCCGCTCAATGGACCAAGCCGCCAGTCGATCTTTATGCCGATGCCTAACCCTTCAATTGGACTCGTATCCTTATCAGCACCCACTACGGGCAATCAGATAGGCATTTATTACCATTTGACCAAAGCTGATATGCAGCTGATTCTAACGGACGGACAAGGGATATATTACCAGGTTAGCAAAATGCCGGATGAGATTATCCGTGACCCTAAAACAAATCAGCCGCTGCAAATTAATACAAATGACGTAGTATTCTCTGCCAATGGCGAATGGATGGTTGCCAATATGCCCCAGGGTGGCTTGGTGCGCATTAATATGCAGGACCTTAGTGTCAAGCTATTTGCTGCGCCAATTGAGCCAGTCTGGTTCTTGGGCATTGCCAGCCCACCGTTAGCAATTAGCGACGATGGACGGTACGTAGCTGCCAACACAGATATCTGGGGTGATGGTAACCTCAAGATCTATGACTTATCTACCTGCGATAGCCAAATAGACGTACTGCCGAGTCACGCTATGTATTGCACGGGCAAAAACATTTGGCAAGGTGAAACGTTGACAGATCAGCCATTAGGTAAAGGGGTAGTGGAAACTTGGCCTGGTATAAAACACCCATCGCAGTTAGAGTTTAATGATGATGACACACTGAGTTTTGTGGCCCGATACGACGCAGTGTCTAGTAGTGCTTACAAGATAGCCCATTTTTCAGTGACCGCGCCGGGCGAAACGACTCATAAGTTAGGATTACTGGGTATGGGCGATTCGTATATTTCGGGACAGGGGACATTTAAATATACGCCCGAAAGTGATGACGGCAACGATACATGCCACATCTCACCTCTTTCTTATCCATTCTTGCTGGGAAAGTTGTACTTTAATTCTTATAACTCTATTGCATGTTCGGGTGCTACGACTAGAAATATCTCCCAAGAACTCGATACTAAGGCTAATTTCGATACCTACACAGGACAAGTAAAGAAAGGAGTTGAAGAGCAGTACCGAAACAAACCCAACATCCTAGCAAACTTCCTACCCGGCTACATCTATCAACAAGAGTTCGCATCAACCTATTTGCCCGATGCAATCGTGCTTTCGGTGGGTGGCGATGACATCGGCTTTGCGGATATCGTAAAATCCTGCGTGGCAAACAGTGGTGGTGGCACTTGCTTTAATACTTATGAAGATCGGGCTGAACTTGTCCAGCGCATCAATACAGCGTATTCAAAATTAGTGAACACCTACACAACGCTGCTGGACCAATCCGGCAGTGCACGTATATATGTGGTTGGCTATCCGCAAGTTGCTAAAGTTGGTGGTGATTGCGGTCTTAATGTGCATTTAAACAACGACGAAATCCTATTTGCTTCGCAGCTGATAGACTATCTGGATAAGGTGGTCGAGCGGGCAGCGCAAGCAGCTGGCGTTTTCTATGTCGACGCGCAGCATGCTTTGGATGGTCATCGTCTGTGTGAGCCTGGCGACAAGGCCATGAATGGTTTTACCGTAGGAAGTGATGCTGGTGTAACAGTGCCTATACTCAACCATACCGTCAACTTTGTTGGATCAGAAAGCTATCATCCGACACAGCTAGGGTATGAGTTGCTGGCACGAACCATCGCGGCGAAAACAAATAATCTTACTGCGCTTATGCCAACGCCGATAGCGTATGGAGCGCCTAAGTTTGATCCCAACATTCCATTGCTAGCGAGCGTACCAGTAACCGGCCGACCACTACATGCTACTGCTTATGACGCTGCAATTAGTGATGATGCTGCACTAGCTGGCCACAGTGAGCAAGTGGCTGTAGATGGTGCGGCTATGGCGCTGCAACCATATAGTGCGTATCAGGTAGTGTTGCATTCTGCCCCAATAGTGTTGGATGAAGGTGGAATCAATGCAGATGGCAATATCAGGACCACGGTGCACATACCGCCGGATATTGATCCTGGTTACCATACGCTGCATGTGTACGCTATCAATATGGCGGGTGAGCCAGTGGACATCCAGAAGCTGATTTATATTGCCCAAGACAGCAGTAGCACCGACGTGCTAAATGGTGGAAACGCATGCGGCGCCATGCCGCTTAGCGGACAAGATGTCGACCATGACGGTATTGATGATGCCTGCGATCCAATTATCGGAGTTCCAAAAACAACCGAGGCTGGCTATGCAGTTGCCGACATCGATAACACTAAGATAGTACCTAAAAACACCCAGTCCCAGCCGACAATACCTGCGCAGACATCTAAGACGGTCGCATCTAAAGTCTTGGGAGCGGCAACGATAAGTCCTCGATCTGCTTTGAGGGCCGTAGATGCAAAGACAGGAGGAGCAACACAGCAGCGTTTGTTTCGACTCAATTGGACTCAAGTGTTGATGGCAGTACTGTCACTTACTGGCGCCATCGCCGCGGTAACCACCCTCCTGAACCGCCCGCAATTGTAGATTTTTAAATAGCAGTATACTAACTATATGGAAGCAAGCCACACTGACCCCGATGTATACGAAGACGACTCAGACGACGAACTCAATGAACATTGGCATGAACCGGGAGACCCGGACGGAATAGTGGCCAAAGAGCTGCATAATCAGGAACAGGCGCGTCGTGCTAGCTCTCCTGACGTAGGAGATGCACGTGAGAAGCGACATAAGCCTAAGCGGTTCCTGAAGGTCGTATTGGGCGCAGCGTTTGTAATGGCTGCCGCAGGCGTGGTTTATTGGATTGGATCGGACCAGGCTGCCACTCCGTCTAAAAAACCAGTCGCTCAAACGTCAAAGAGTAATGACAAGCAAAACGCAATTGTTCCGATAGTGCATTACGATTCCACGGCCTATTCTATTGGCATGGATTACCCCAATAGTTGGGCAGTGTCAGATACTACCGAGAAGCTTACCGTGACTTCTCCTAGTATGAAGATGTCCACACCGGGCGGACAGATCAACGGGCACGTCATTATAGCCGTCCAGAACCAGCAGACAGCACTATCTGGTTTTCCAACGGCTGGGGCATTGGCAAGCTTGGCTTCTGATAAACTCACCTACAAGCAGCCTACTAGCGTGCAACGTGCCCAAACCTATCTGAGTTACCTGGGGTTTAGCAGCGCGAATACTATTAACGCTTTGTATCTAACCGGAGATGCTGGCTACCAACAGGGTCAGTCGATCCCGCTAGCGGATGTCATTAAGGGCAACCCTCTGGTTAGCGTAACGTTTGCCAGTTGCAGTGATAGCGTATGCGCGAAAAACAGCACACAAACTCCGCTGGTTTTGCAGGCTGATAGCTGGAAAAATGCTCAATTTAAATCAGCCATTTTAAATATACTTGAGTCGCTGACCATAAACTAAACGGCTGGTGTATTATCTAGCGACTGCCAAATATACCAGCTGGCGATACTTTCGTAGGGGTGCCATTGGTTTTTTGTAGCGATATCGATAATTTGTTGTGGCGTTGGCGTGTCTTCCAGATTGTAGAGTTTGCGCATGCCATTACGGATACCTAAATCGCCTACTGGCAGAATATCGGTTCGCCCCATGCAGAACATCAAAAACATCTGCGCCGTCCAGACCCCGATGCCCTTAACAACAGTAAGCTCGGCGATCACTCCATTGTTAGAGAGCGCATCCAGGTGATCAAAGTGTATTTTACCGTCTACTATGTGCTGTGCTAAGTCTAATACATAACTAGCTTTGGCACGCGAAAAACCAAGGCTTCTCAGTGTCTCGACATTTGTCGTTAATATTTCTTTGGGAGTAGGGAAGCGCCCGTCAAATAAATCGCGGAAACGTTTTTCGATACTTTGTGCAGCATAAATACTAAGCTGTTGGCTAATAATACTGTCGACGAGTTCTTGATAATAGTTAGTGTGCTGGCGTATGGTGCATCGCTTTGATTGTTCAATTACCGGCCGCAAAACTGGGTCGTGTTCGCTTAGATAAAGAGCTGCTTCTTCGGCTACTGTATCGCTTATACGCACAACAACTAGTATATATTGACCTGGAATTTTGCTATAGTAGCTTTGAAGTAAGGATAAGCATATATGGCGGATACAGATGATTCCGAAAAATCCAAAACAAATAAGATCTTTAGGTCTAAGTTAGAAAATAAGGCTGAACCTGGCAGCGATTCAGCAGGACAATCTGAGTCTGTCGAATCTACTGAAGCAGGGCCTACGAATGGGCAGGCCGAGCATGAGGATCCTGTGGTCGATGCAGCAGTTGACGATATTGTGAAGTCGGATAGTGATGCCGCGCTCAAGGCTCAAGATGAGGCTGTCGAAAAGCCGATAGTAATGAAACAGGGTGTTGGCGAACGTCTGAAGAATTTTTGGATAAATTGGTGGTCCAAGCCACGAACTCGCAATGGTACTATCAGTGCCGTGGTCCTTGCGTTAGTAGTTGTGGGTGCGGTGCCCTTTACGCGCTATAACGTCTTGGGATTAGTGATGAGGGCTTCAGTTAAGGTTACGGTGGTGGATGACAAAACGAACACGCCTGTAAGTGGTGCGACGGTAAAACTAGGAGGTATTTCGGCAGAAACAGATGCCAGTGGTAAGGCAACTGTAAAGGTTCATACAGGCAGCCGATCGTTGCAAATATCCAAGCAGTACTACCGAAGTGCTAACGAAACAAAGCTAGTAGCACTATCTGGTAATAACTTTAGGACGGCGGTGACGGCACTGGGTCATCGTGTGCAGGTAAAAGTGATTAATAAGGTAACGGGTAAGCCCGTTGCTGGTGCAGTCATAACAGTGCAGGGCACCAAGGCCAAGACAACTGCTAATGGTATGGCTACAGTAGTTTTAGCTTCAAACGCAACGGTGCAGCCGGCTAGTGTTGGTGCTGACAATTTTAATGCAGCAAACATAGCTATTACTGCTGCCGGTGATATGGCAAAAAACACCTTTAGTATTACCCCTGCTGGAAAGCTTTATTTCCTGTCGAATCTTAGTGGCAAGATTGATGTGGTGAAAACAAATCTGGATGGTTCCGACAGGCAAACGGTGCTTGCGGGTACTGGTAACGAAGATCGTTATACCACTTCCTTGCTAGCTTCCCGTGATTGGAAATATTTAGCGCTTCTTTCTAAGCGCTCTGGTGACAATGCGAGTGTGTATCTTATTGATACGACTAATGGAGATAAGCTAAGTGCTATAGACCAAGGTAATGCTAGCTTTACATTGGTGGGTTGGAGTGGCGACCGATTCGTGTACAGGGTAGATCGCAGCTCGGTTTCAAACTGGCAAGCAAATGCCCAAGCACTCAAATCGTTTGACCCAACTACAGGCGATACATTGACGCTTGATCAGACTCAAGGTGTCGGCACTGGTCAAAATGACTACGCCCGACAACAATTTGCGGCTACATATTTGATCGGCGACCAAGTAGTTTACTCAAAGACATGGTCCGGCTTTGGTAGCAATGTGCTAAGCGGCAAGTCGGCCGAGCTCGACAGCATCAGTGCTAGTGGCTCAGGGCACAAGACACTTAAGGCATTCGCAGCTAGCAATGTAAGTGGGTTCGGTTATTCCAGTTTAGATTTTTCGACTGTTTTATATGAGCCTTCGGGGTTATATATTAGTTTCACGCATGATAATTCTACCGACTTCTATGACTATGAAGATGGTAAGGTTACGGCTGACACTGGCATGACCGAGCAGAAGTTCGAATCGGTAAACTACGGTACTACATTCCTAGTTTCGCCTTCAGGTAATAACACGTTCTGGAGTGATCAGCGTGATGGCAAGAGCACGTTATTTGTGGGTGATGCTGAGGGTAAGAATGAAAAGCAGATTGCATCCTTGAGCGATTACAATACCTACGGCTGGTTTACGGATGATTACCTATTGGTCTCCAAGAGCAGTAGTGAACTATATATTATGCCGGTTGCTGGCAGTACGCCTTTTAAGGTTACTGACTACTATAAGCCAGCTATTAACTATCAAGGCTATGGCGGCGGCTACGGAGGCTTGTAGATAGCTAGTTACAAATGTGCCCTTCTAGCTAACTGTTCTATAGCGCTAAGTGAGGCTTGTCCTCCCAAACTGCCAGACTAGAGAAGTTCGCAGATAGTGATGTGTCCATCGCTTTGCAGATAGCCGCGCCAAGCGCGGTTGCGCAAACGAAATGGTCGGTCCACGGTCATAGTATGGCTGCCGGCTAGCTTGCCAGCCCGCTTTAGATCGTGCACAATCTTGCGGCGCTCTCGATTGGTGTCCGGATCTATCATGTGGGTCACCTGCGCATTGTGGCGAATTGGCGCAAAGCCCACATCCTTACTCGCCGCGCCGACCCAGAATTGGGTGCTGGGTGCATGCTTTGTGGGCTTATAAAACCGGTTCCAGAAACGGGCATGATGCTTCAGCTCGGTCGCTAAGTGGGGATCTGCAGCCCAGAAACGCACATGATGCCGCATTCCTCGACTACTCATGATTTGTATTTGGAATCCCAGGTCTTGCTTTCTGCCAAACAAATACAATCGACTCATTGGGGCGCTAGGATACGACCAGCCAGCAATAGCGGCAAGTACTTGCCGCAGCGTATTAAATAGCGCATGTTTGTCTGCCACCGTCCACCCAGCGGCTTGCATAGCTGTAATCACCTGTTCGCGTGTGCCAATTAGGCCAATATTTATCGGGTCACTGGCAAAGCCGTCGGGCGTTGTACAATAGAGCGGCAAGTGAACTGGCCGGTAAAATAAGCGGTAAACGCGGAACAAAACTGGAATTACCACGTAAGCCATTACGACGTACGTAATGAAAAGGGCTAGTGCCACAGGAGTGCGATTATTAAAAAAGGGAAATACCCGCCAAACGGCAATATAGATAAAAAGCGCACCAACCAGTAATACGGCTAGGCGCTTTGCAATACGAGTGAGAAGAGGTCTCATGCTGTAGGTAGTTTACTTACTTTCCTTTATGATACCAATGATGGACCTGACTCACCACCAAAAGAAACAGTTTTTAGAGACAGTTTGGGGCTATTATGTACAATCTGGACGCAAAGAACTACCTTGGCGTACTCCCGAGCCGGATGGCAATTTTGATCTTTATAAAATTATGGTCAGCGAACTAATGTTGCAGCAAACCCAGGTGAGCCGGGTGGTTCCCAAATATCACGAGTTTTTAACCCAGTTCCCTACTGTACATCATCTGGCCGAGGCTGAGCTAGGTGATGTGCTGCGCGCTTGGCAGGGTCTCGGCTACAATCGTCGTGCTAGGTATCTCTGGCAGGCTGCACAAATAGTTGACAACCTTAAGCATTTTCCTATTGCCGCCGAAGAACTGGTGAAGCTGCCTGGCATTGGCATAAATACTGCCGGCGCAATTACGGCTTATGTTTATAATGCCCCTGTCACGTTTATAGAAACAAATATCCGTACTGTGTATATCCACCATTTCTTTGCAGACCAAGTAGACGTTTCGGATAAAGAGATCCTACTACTGGTAGCTCAGACGCTTGATCTAGAAAACCCGCGGGAGTTTTACTGGGCGCTCATGGATTACGGTACCTATTTGAAGGCGACTGTTGGTAATGTGAATAAGATAAGCAAGCATTATACAAAACAATCACGCTTTGTTGGCTCGCGTCGTCAGGTCCGCGGTCAGGTTATCCGTGCTTTAGGGGCTGGTGCGCAGACGGTGGATGAGTTGCAAAAGGTTATAACTGACGAACGACTCTTGGCAGTGCTGAGCGAGCTAATAAACGAAGGCATGGTCCAGCAAAGTGGTGGCCAATACCATCTGTAGCCAGTACAATAAACCATATGGAATCAAAGCCAGAGCAAGTGGCGTCTACACCAGAAACGCAATCTGTACCGCCGGCGACGCATACTGAGTCGCCGGTCGGACAAGCTGCTCCACCTCAAATACTGGAGCAACCACAACCAAACCCTCAACTAGTACCATCTGCGCTGCCGCAGCCATCAGTGCCACCAAAGCCAAAAGTAAGTCCCAAAAGGCCTGTACTAGCACTTGTGTTGTCTACAGTAGTTTTTGCTGGGTTGGTAGTGGCTGCCTACTGCGCTTACTTAAAAAGTAAATAGGTATCAGAAAGATGAAGATATTTAAAAGCTTAGCCGATCCCGAGCTTGCCACGCTCCTTAAAGCGGGTGCGGTTGGTGTTGTGCCTACGGATACGGTCTACGGACTAGCGTGTCGTGCTGCCGACCAGGCGGCTGTTACTCGTTTGTACGCTCTAAAAAACCGTGAAAACAAACCCGGAACGATTATTGCTGGACGCTTGCAGCAGTTAATAGATCTGGGACTGCGTGCCCGATACCTAAAGGCAGTGGAGCAGTATTGGCCAAATCCGTTAAGCGTTATCATACCGTGCGCTGACGCAGGGCTAGCATATCTGCATCAGGGCAAGAATTCTTTGGCGGTCCGGGTAACGGCAGACAAGAGCCTTCAAGAGCTTATTGGGCGTACTGCTGCACTCCTTACCTCGAGTGCTAATCAACCAGGCGAGCCGCCAGCCAATAGTCTGGCAGAGGCACGGGCCTATTTTGGCGATTCGGTTGATTTTTATGTTGATGGAGGTGTTATAAAAGACCACGCACCGTCAACAGTGATACGCATTATTGATGATGCCATTGAGGTGGTACGTGAAGGCGCCGTAAAGATAGATGAAAATGGGAGAATAAGCTAAGCTATGACATTTGATGAATACCAGAAGAAGGCAATCGTTACCAATCTTGCTAAAGAAGACCGTTTCAAGGAACTGATGCAACAAGTGCTTGGCCTGGCTGACGAGGCCGGAGAAGTCCAATCGATATTTAAGAAGTGGATCCGTGACCAAGACGCCGATTTTGATGCATTAGACACAGACAATCTAGCTAAAGAGCTGGGCGACATTTTGTGGTATATTGCCGTTGTTGCACATGATCTTGGTATATCCTTAGATGCTGTAGCTGCTAAAAACATAGAGAAGTTGCGTAGTCGTATGGAGCGGGGAGCTCTTAGCGGTAGTGGCGACAATCGCTAGCGTCGGTGTCTCAATAGTTGGGTTATGCTAACAATTGAAGAAATAGTCTAAAAATTGTAGAATATACTCTGTTATGGAAAACTTTCCTGGTCCAAATCCAGAGATGAGTCCGGCCGAAGGGGGCACTAAACGCTCCAAAAAGCGTAGCAAACGGCGTGTTAATGTGTCGCTAGGCCCAATGGTAAGGGCTGACGGTGCTTCTGTTGAAGGCGCCTCAGAAAAGCCAACCAGAGAAGGGGCTAGGGAGCCGATTAGTCTTGACCGTGAGCTAGTGAAGCTGATGGTTCGAAGAAAACTCCAGGAAGGCAGGGGTTCAAGGGAAGAAGGCGAGCCTGAGACCGATAAGATACTTTCAGAAGATGGTATGCCTCATGCGCCTGTCGATAGATCGGAACTCCTAGGCGATGCTGCAATAGAGGTCGCCAAAGACGAGTCCACAATAGAACAGCTCCAAGAATCCAGTGAAGACGACCATGAAGAAGAACAAGTACAAAGTGGTGAAATGGCCTATGAGCAGCTGCACGACTATGAAGTTGGTGCGAATGAGTTTATTGGCGATGTGGTCATTAGTTTACGCGGGCCAGTAGAAGAACACATTGTTTCTTCCGAAAGCTTCCCAGAAAAGGTGGTCGAACTGTCTGGACGGCCAGTTCGGCGTACTGCTCGGTTAACCGAGGCGGGCCCTCCAACAGAGCATCCGGGACTTGCCACAGGCGAAGTGGCGCCTATTCCGGCTGGGGCTGGCGGAGGGGACTTGCCGCCACCGCAGCCGCCTGAAGTGCTGGGTGCTAGCTCCGATGAACCGCCAGAACGTTCCACGACTGCTGAAGCCTTTACGGCCATGCGCAACCGACTAGAACGGGAGCGCAATATATACGTTGATTATGGAGCACCGGCCGAAATAGTAAATCATCGAGCTGTGGAGGCCGAAGATCGGGTGACCAAAGAGGAGCTGGATGATGCAGTATATTATGCCACGAAAGCTGGCCAAAATCGTGGGGTTGCGGCCGGTTTGCTAGTTGGTGCGGGCTACGAGCACTTCAAACATAAAAGGCGCGAGAAGAAGGCCGAAGAAGAGTATCGAGCCCAAACCAAACAATTTAAAAAGGCAGAACAGACGAGCAAGATCCATGCCGAAGAGCAGGAACAGCGCAACAACGAACTTGAACGTCGTTTACAAACTGCCGAGCCTGCAATAGGCGAGGTTGAAGGTCGCCCACAGAAGCAGTCGGTCGAGCAGGCTCATGCTGAAAAGCAGCCGGTAATTGTTCCCAAGCAAGCAGAAGCAGAATCGCTGCAGGTGCCGCCCGAGCATTATATGCAGGCTAGTGCCTGGCACAGTATAGAAATAGACGCTAAGACGGGTCGCCCGGTGGAGAATCCTACATTTGCTTATGGCGAGGAATATCACAAAGAGCGTGCACAAGAAAGTATGCCGGTCGTACAAGACGGTACCACAACTAGAGAGACTATAGCGCGCCCTGTTGCTGCGGGGCAGCAAAATAGTAGTCTGCCAGGTGATAGTATGTCCTTGCCGCCAGTTGGACTGCCAAGTGCGAGTACTCAAGGTCCACCACCTTCGGTCAATACCAAGGCTGTAAGGCCTACCGCTAAGACTAACGCTGGGCAAACTACTGGACCGCTCTGGCCATGGTTGGTGGCATTACTGGCGATCATTATCAGTTTGGTACTGATTCTACGCTAGTAATCTAACCTACGCAGTAGTCGGGTGTTGGCTTACGCGAATTCTTTGCGTAGCCATTCATCGAGGCTGTTGCCTCCGCCGGCGGATAAACAGACCACGGTATCACCATTTTCCAAATGGCGCACAATATGTTCTCGTAAAGACGTGTCGAGCGCTGTGGCTTCAGTGACTGTCTGCGTTTGAGCGCTCAGAAGTAATTTGAGGTTGTCTGGCGTGAGAAGCTCTAGAGATGGATCTTCGCGTGCCAGATAGCTCGGTACAATGTAGAGTTTTTTGACACCATCAAACAGGTTTACCAGTTCATCTTTAATAAAATGCTGACGGGTATTGTGGAGGCCTTCATATACCACGACGACATTTTCGCCGGCCACTTCTTTTGCTAATTGTAATGCCCCACGTATCTTAGGGGGCGTGTGGGCGTAGTCACTGTAAAGACCGGGTATAATTTGCTCAAATCGCCTAGCAACACCTGGAAAATGATTGAGGTGCCCTAGAAGTTCCGCAAGTGGCTTATTGGTTAGTTTTTGCATTGCGTGGGCTACTAACCAAGCGTTTTGTCGATTCACGAGGCCGGCCAACAAGACGTCAGATTGTATATGTGGATCAGTATCGTCGAGCAGGGTTTGTGCATCGTCTTCAGAGAGGCTTAGACGGTCGGCATCAGCTTGCCAGAGTAATACGCGTTGGCTTTGTTCTAGAAACTCACGAAAGGCCGCATAGTATTCTTCACGGGTGGGGTAGATATCGGGGTGATCCCAATCAACGCCAGTTATCAAACTGATATAAGGCTCGAAACTTAAAAAGTTACGGTCAAATTCGTCACATTCATACACAAAATACTCGGCTTTGGGTTCATAGGCGCCCATCTCAGCAAAGCTGCTTTTTGCGGGTAGTATGTAAGCGAGTGGTACGTCAAGCTGCTTTAAAAGCCATATGGCCATTGCTGTAGTAGTGGTTTTGCCATGTGTACCGGCAACGGCAATGAGCTTTAGCTTTTTATCAGCGATAATTTGATTAAGGAGCTCATCACGTTTACTCATATGAATGTTCTGCTCGCGGCAGTAGACAAACTCTGGAGCATCCGGCTGCTCAATAGCTACTGCAGACGAGTAAACATACCAGTCAATAGGCGACCGATCGTGTGTAGCTGCAATTTGTTCGGCAGATTGCCCAATGGTGATATCGGCAATACCTTGAGCTTTTAGGTAGGTAATATACTGCGAATCCTGTTTGTCTGACCCGGATACTTCGTAACCTGCTTGCTTGGCAACCAGAGCGAGTGGTCCAATGCCCGCGCCGCCAATCCCTGAAAAGAAAATATGCATGCAAACAGTGTAGCATCTATTGCGCCGAGCATCTTCTGCCAATTGCCTTAACGGCTTGCGGTATAATTTATAGTAAGATGAATAAACGGCGTTTGCACCATGCTTGGCGGCTCTATCGACAGGCAAAACCATGGTATTTTGTAGTGGCTATCGTTGTATTTGGCACTGTAAGCCTGGTAAGCCTTCGACATAATAATGAGCACATGATACGGCTTCGTGATGCCGTCTACGCAGCTGATAAAAACAATGGGGATGTAGAAACGGCGCTTCGCCAGCTACGGCTTTATATTTATAGCCATATGAATACTAGCCTGGCTAGTGGCCCAAACGCGGTTCATCCACCGATCCAGCTTAAATATACCTATGAACGTTTGCAGCAAGCGCAGGAGAATGCACTCGGGCGGGGCAATAGTGCGCTTTATAGCCAGGCGCAAAACTATTGCGAGCAGCAGACACAGGTTGGCAGTGAGGTTATATCGTGTATTCAGCAGTATGCCTCTGACCACGGAGTCCAACTGGCGCCTATTCCAGATAGCCTCTATAAATTTGATTTTACTTCCGCCAAGTGGTCCTTCGATATAGCTGGCTGGGGTTTGCTGTTTTCATGCTTGGCGTTACTGGGACTTCTTGTAGCTGCACCATATCAGTGGTGGGCTAAGAAATATTTATAGACTTTTCCTAGACCTTGAAAGGTTATGTTTCTTAAGCCGGCATAAGGCTAAGAGAATATAAGGTAAAGACTGGCCTTTTGGGCGTGACACTTTGTAGTCTCCCGACAAGGCGTATCTAAGCGGGTGCTTAAATACGATCAACGAGTGTTAATATGCCACTAAAAAAGGCGCCACTGGTGGCGCCTTTTTTAGTCTTTTGGCTCTACTTGGTACCGTTGCTGCCGGTTGAATTACCAGTGCTTGTGTTTCCTTGAGTCGAGCTGCTGCTGGCTTGAGTCTGAGAGCTCACCTGTGAACAGTCTGGGCCGTTCGGGTTTTGTTTTATGAACTGCTTAATGCTACTGGCAACTTTTCCGCCGTCTTGCAGGTTTTCCCAGAAGGTGATCTGGTCGCGGTTAATGACCATAGCGTCGTATGGATCGTGAATTTGCTGACAGCCGAGCTTCACCAGAGAGTAGTTATTACTACTGGAACTATTAGTCGAGCTGGTTGAGCTAGCGCTTTGTGTCAGATAGTAAATATTGGACATCCGAACGTATTGGTTGTTCAGGCTGGTTATATTGCCAAAATAGACTTGCCCATTATTTAAGAAGACAGCCTGGTATTTGCTAGTATCAACAAATTTACCTTCATTTGAGTTGGTAACACGGGTAATAGCGAGTGCCACCAGGCCGATAAGGAGTGCAATACCAATAAGCAGTAAGCCGTTAAAGATTTGCAACCAGTTAAATTTCCCCTTGTTCATGGTATTCTGCTTACTCTCCTGACGCTCGGGAGGAGATTGAGTTGGAGTAGCAGGAGCAGCAGGACGGCTGCCAGCGGGTTGGGTTATTTGACGAAAGTCCATTTGTTAACCACCTTTAGATCTCATTAATTACAACCACAAGTGTAATACATTACACCTTTTTTGGGCAAGTTCTCGCTGTATTCAGTTATGCTTTTGAGGATGCGCCTGTTGACAAACAAAATCGGACGAGAGTATGTTAGGGGTACTAACATTAGTTATAAGGGGAGATATGCGTTATGGCATACCAGCATACGAACTCAAAGGGTGTCACCTACTATCTGAACAGCAAAGAAGTAACCCTGCGCGGTGGCAAGAAGCAGACTATCTACTACTTTTCTAAGGACGAGCGCCCAGAAGGTTGTGAACTGCCAGCTGGTTTCGTAGTCAACGAAAACCCGCGCAACGGCTTCTTAACCGTTAAGCGGGCTGCTTAAAAGCTCAGCAATTCATTAAAAGTGTATGAAACGCTCCGAATTTTTTCGGAGCGTTTTGTGTTGTGATAGAGAATATGGTAGGGTGGGTGTATATGGCACAGATTGGCAGTACTATTCTGCGAGTAGAAAATTTGCAGAAATCGTATGGCGGGGTAAAAGCCGTTGACGGCATTAGCTTTGAGGTCAAAAAGGGTGAAATTTTTGGAATATTAGGACCAAACGGTGCCGGCAAGACTACTACGCTGGAAATGATCGAAACACTCCGGGAAATAGACGGCGGAAGCGCGTCAATTGATGGCATAGACGTAGCGACTAACCCCTACAAGGTACGCGGCATGATTGGTGTACAGCCGCAAACTCCTGGCTTTCAGGACAAAACCAAGCTTACAGAGCTTATCGAGATGTTTGCAGCTGCATATGGCGAAAAGGTAAAGCCCAAAAAGTTTTTAGATGAGGTAAATCTTGGCGATAAGGCTGATAGCTTTGTTGAGCAATTATCTGGTGGGCAGAAACAGCGATTTAGTATCGTAACTGCGCTGGTCCACAATCCTAAAATCTTTTTCTTGGATGAACCAACTACCGGGCTCGACCCACAGGCTCGCCGCAATCTCTGGGAATTAATTGAAGAGGTTCGCGGTCGAGGGATTAGTGTTATCTTAACTACTCATTATATGGATGAGGCAGAAGTTCTTTGTGATCGGATTGCGATTATGGATCACGGCAAGATTATCAAGCTTGACACTCCAAAGAACCTCATTAAAGATCTCCTGTCTCGTGGCTTTAAAAAGGAGCAAAAGGTGGAGCAGGCAAACCTGGAAGATGTGTTTATCGACCTCACCGGAAAGGCGCTGCGATCATGACGACAAAACAAAAACTGTTTACTGTTTGGGTATTTTTTCGGATTAATCTGCGCCGAGTCTTTAGGGATCGCCTGGCATTGTTTTTTACATTCCTGTTTCCGCTTATCTTCTTATTCGTCTTTGGTTCTTTAAGCCATAACAACTCAGTGTCTCTTAATGTTGCAGTTATTAACGAATCGCACTCTGCGTTTGCCAAGCAGTTCGTCAGCCAGCTGAATAAAAGCAAGGTCGTTAAGGTGAATAAACAAGTTACATCTTTTTCTGACGCCAACCAGCGAATGGGCCGCGGCGAAGTGGACGCTACTATTGAGCTCCCTGCGACATTTGGCGATATACAAAATGGTACGCCGGGCGGTAAGGCAATTGTTCACTACACACAAAACAGTGTCCAAGCGGCTCAAACACTTGTTTCAGTTTTGCAAGCAGAGTTCCAGGGCATGAATGCTAAGCTGGTTGCTAATCGAACACCATTTACAGTAAGTAGCAAGCAAAATAATGAACATTCTCTAAGCGCTTTCGACTATACCTTTACTGGTTTATTGGGCTTTTCTATCTTGGGCGCTGGTATATTTGGTCCCATGAACGTGTTCCCCGAGCTTAAGAAAATGGGAATATTGCGTCGTTTACACACTACGCCGCTGCGCGTCTGGCAGTACTTCCTCTCGACTATGATGGGGCAGGCGGTAACGGGGTTACTCTCAATTGGCGTAATGTTTGCAGTTGCGCATTTTATGTTTGATCTTAAGCCAGTAGGTAGCATTGTGCAGTTCGCTGTCTTTGTAACCTTTGGCATTGTTATGGTGTTAGGAATTGGCCTGGCCTTGGGTGGATGGGCGAAGAATGAACGACAAGTTGCGCCGCTTGGCAACATCATTGTATTTCCTATGATGTTCCTAACAGGCGTCTTTTTCCCACGCTTTTTGATGCCTCAGTGGCTACAAAATATTACGACCTACATGCCACTTACGCCGGTAGTTGATGGGGCGCGTATGATTCTGACTGAGGGTAAGACGCTGCTTGACCTTGGCCCCCAGCTTGGAGTTATGGCTGTATGGTTTGTGATTATCTATGCTATTGCGTTCCGTGTATTTCGCTGGGAGTAGACGGGCTGATAAATTGCACTAGTCTAGATTTTCTGCTATAATTATAGTATGTTTGATGCTGAAACTTCGAGTTCCCAGGGAGCTGAAGATGATGCGCGTTTCGAGACGCTAATAAATAATGGGTTTTCGCCCTATTTGGCACGGGCTGCCGTGGAGGGATACTTCTCTGGCCGGGATCAATCCGTAGAACCTAATTGTGAAACGGACACAGTAGTTATTACGGGATTCGCGCCACCAGTCCCCGAAGCGCGTGCGGCATACGTACGGGGCATTAGTATGGCTAGGGAGGCACTCCAGCGCGCTAGGACCACACGTAAAGACAGTGAACCTCAATCAGAGTCAGCTAGGCTCCATGCTATAGCGCAGGAACGGGCGAGGCGAGAGCGCAGCGGACACTAAATAGTAATAGTATGGACTATCTGAATCTCCCAAAGCCCTTTTTTGTGTTGGCGCCAATGGATGATGTGACGGACACCGTGTTCCGTCAGATTATTGCTGATGCAGCTACGCCAGATCTGTTTTTTACCGAATTTGTAAACGTTGATGGGTTGATGAGCCCAGGTCGAGCAAAACTCCTTAAAAAGCTCCGTTTCGTTGAATCCGAAAGGGGCCTTATCGCACAGCTTTGGGGCTTAAAACCAGAAAACTTTAAGGCCGTTGCCGAGCAAATCGCCGACGGCACGATTGCTCACGAACTTGGTTTGCCTGCTGGCTGTAATTTTGTAGGCATTGATCTAAATATGGGATGCCCTGCTAAAAGCGAGGTGCAAAACGGCGCCTGTAGCGCGCTCATTAAAGTAGAGAATAGACTGCTGGCAGGCGATATCATTGATGCCACAAAAGAAGGATTAGCAGGCCGGTTGCCATTAAGTGTTAAAACAAGGGTTGGGTTTAACGAGGTAGATATGACCTGGTTTGAATTTTTACTTGGCAAAGACCTTAGGATGCTCACGGTGCACGGTCGCACTCGCAAAGAAATGAGCAAGGTGCCGGCACGCTGGGATCTGATTGGCGAAGTAGTGCAGCTGCGCAATCGGCTTGCACCACAAACGCTCATGGTAGGTAATGGGGATGTAATGAACCGAGCTGAAGGTCAAAAATTAGCGGAGCAATATGGGCTGAATGGTATTATGATCGGTCGTGGTGTGTTTCATGATCCATACGCTTTTGCCGTTAAAAGTCCATGGGAAGCAAAAACCAAGGCAGAGCGTATAGCGCTGTACCAAAAACAGGTAAGCTTGTTTGCGGCAACCTGGCAACACCAGGAACGCAATATTAAAACCCTGAACCGTTTTTGCAAGATCTACATTAACGGCTTTGATGGTGCTAAAGAATTACGTGAGCAGCTCATGGCGTGCACCTCTACCGATGAGCTACTACAAACCATGGCTACTGCGCAAGATTGAAAGTAGGCAGCTATCCCGCTATCATAAGGGGATATGATAGTTGCCGAACACCTAGCAAAGAGTTACAAGAAGAAACGAGCCGTTAACGACCTAAGCTTTAAAGTAGAAACGGGCAAGGTAACTGGATTTCTGGGCCCCAATGGTGCTGGCAAGTCAACCACGATGCGCCTGATGCTTGGCCTAGACTCCGGTGAAGGCAAAACGACCTTTGACGGCAAAAAGCTGCACGAATATGACCGACCTGCGCAGATGGTTGGCATCTTGCTCGAAGCTAAAGCGTTTCATCCTACGCGAACTGCCCGACAGCATCTGCGGATTTTGGCTAGCGCTGGTGGTATACCGCTCGCTCGGGTAGACGAGGTCTTGGCGGAGGTCGGCCTAACAGATGTAGCCAAAAGCAAACCAGGCAAATTCAGTCTTGGTATGAGCCAACGCTTAGGCATCGCAGCGGCCATACTTGGCAAACCAAAGTACCTAATGCTTGATGAGCCAGCCAACGGTCTGGACCCCGAGGGCATCGCTTGGCTACGTGAATTTCTAAAGTCCTATGCTGATCAAGGTAATGCGGTGTTTGTCTCTAGTCACGGCCTAAGCGAAATGGCGCAAATGGCCGACAATGTAGTGGTAATCGGCAAGGGTCGTCTTATAGCTGATACTTCCATTAGCGAACTGCTAGCCGAAAAGGGTCATGTTGGGATTTTTGTGCGTAGCCCAAAACTTTCTGCATTAGAGCGTACGCTAAAATCACACAAGGCTACGGTGGTATCCGGTGACGGGGGATTGCATGTCTCGGGTATGACTACCGATCAACTGGGCAAACTGGCTTTTGAAAATAATGTGCCGGTGTATGAACTGTCGCCGCAAAAGGCGTCGCTCGAGCAAGTTTTCCTTGAGCTAACCGCAGGTAGTGAAGAATTTGCTACAAAGAAGGGGAAATCATGATTGCAGACTTAAAAGCCGAATTTCGTAAGCTGCTCTCGGTGCGTTCTACTTATTTTATCGTAGGGGCAACGTTACTTATTGTTATGTTTTTTGCTGGTTTCATCAGTGGGTTTAAGGCGGTGCCAACCGACCTGCGCTCACCAACTTTGCTAGCGGAGCAATCAACAAACGCGGTTGTCTTTGTGGGGCTAATCTTGGCTTTCGCCGGTCTGCTGCTGGTGGGGCACGAATATCGTTACAATACCATTATGTATACCCTAACTGCGGCCAATCGTCGTTACAAAGTACTGCTTGCTAAGTTGATTGCAGTCAGTACATTTGCGTTGATTACCAGCCTAATGGTGACATTTTTTTCACCCCTTTGTACTATCATTGGAGTCCACTTGCACGGGCACACAGTTAGCCCGCAAGCGTATGATTACTGGACTATTCTATGGCGATGTCTGTTCTGCGGTTGGGGTTATGCAATGTATGCATTTATCTTGATCACCGTTCTACGCAATCAAGTCGGCGCGATTGTAACTTTCCTGTTAGTTCCGTTGATTGGCGAAAATATCTTAGGATTACTACTCAAGCACAATACAAAATACCTGCCGTTTACCGCCGTGCAGGCAGTTGCTGCACCAGATAACCTGGGCAATCATTTAAGCGCAGGCCACGAAGCACTTGTAGTACTCGCGTATGTGCTGGTTGGTATGGTGTTAAGCGCTCTGCTTTTTATACGGCGCGACGCTAACTAATCTTATTTTTAGGCCCAATCCTTGATTAACTAGCAAAACCAGTTAATAATAGGCGTATAGATGTGTGTAGAAAGGGTTGCGAGGCATGACTGAAACTTTAGATGTTGATATCTCGGGTGAATTTGACGCATTAATAAAAGCGAATACGCCCTTTGAAGCGGGTAGCTTAATAGATGGGCAAAGTCCTGAAGATTTACAAACTGATGGTTGGGCTGATGTATTCCAGCAAGAAGTTGCTTCTTCAGAGGAGGTCACAGAAGCCGAGATTGTTATACCTTTTGGCGCAGACATTGGCAGGAGAGTCACTGAGCTTATGATAGAGAATGGTAACCCAGATCCTCATATTACGCCTATTCCACCCGGAGGCACTAAACGCACAGAGTATCTTAGTCAGTTTAGCAATAGGCCCGCTGAAACAGACGTTAAAAATGACGACCCAGCATAGGGCTCTGGTTATAAGCGGGCGTACTGACTCACACATTCCATTTGTACAACCATATTTTAATCATCCCTTTATAGTTATTGACCCTACGGATGTATCCCAAGGTACCGAGCTATCTTTTGCGTGGGGTAGTGGAGCTGCAACTATCCGTTACGATGATCGAGCGCTATCTAATATAGGCGCTGTATGGTACAGAAAGCCGACACGAATTCGTGAGCTAGAGTTGTCTCTCCAGGATAAATACAAAGAATATAGCCTCAGTGGCATTGAGCGATTATTTAGTGCTCTTAGAGTGTCTTTCCAGGATGCTCTATGGATATCAGACTATTACGCTATTCAAAGAGCTGAAAACAAGTCGCTTCAGCAAGTTATCGCTGGAGAGCTAAATTTTAATATACCCGATACGCTCATGACGTCTAGCGCCGTCGCGGCTCGTAGGTTTCGAGAAAAGTATGACACTATAGTCGTAAAACCTTTATCGCTGATGCCATTAACGTCCGATGGGCGTACCACGTTTCCTACAACTAAGATAGCTAGAGGGGATGAGCTGCAACTAGAGGGTCTTCATTACGCTCCTAGTATTTTCCAAGAAGCAATAGACGCTCAAGCCGACCTTCGAATCACGGTTGTCGGCGGCGATGTGCATGCTGCTATCATTCAGGACGAGGGTATAGCGGGTTTTCCGGGAATTCGAGACTGGCGTCTTCCGTACGCTTTTGATAGTGGTGGAAAACGCTTTGAAAAATATGAACTCAAACCGAGCCTTCGTAAGGCGTGCGTGGAGCTTGTTAAGAAGCTGGGGCTACAATTTGGTGCGATTGATCTGGTCATGGATCGCAAAGGTAAGCTGTGGTTTTTAGAGATTAACGCCAATGGGCAATGGGCATTTATCGAGGACGATACGGGGCAGCCTATAGGGAAAAGTATAGCCGAACTCATCAAAAGGCACACGGAACTTAGATAGGCGCCCACGAGATCTTTGGCTTACAATTTTATATAATTGTTGTTTTTACGAAGGTATAAAAATAAAGCGTTGTTCTTTAAGAAAAACGCTTACTTCACTTAATGGCGTCTTGGTGGGGGCGGTTGGGTTCGAACCAACGACCAATCAGTTATGAGCCGACTGCTCTAACCACTGAGCTACGCCCCCTTATTTATCGCCTTAAAACTGTGGTTAACAGATACGAGTATATCAGACAACCATGTGATGTTATATACTAACCTTAAGAAAATGTTCGATAAAATAAACATGCAAACCAAACTTGAGCCCTATGCGATTGCAGTGCGCACCTACATACTAAGTCTGCGTGATATCCGTAACGTTGGCCTGCTGGTTTTTACGGTAATTGTGTTGCTAATAAGCTGGAGTGGCGTTAAATCTATCCAAACTAATTATGGCCTGCAAAAACAGATTTCGCAGTTGCAGCAGCAAAATGATGTGCAGAAACTCAAAAATACTAATTTAGCATTCCAGAATCAATATCTGGGGACGAGCCAGTATCTAGAAGTGATGGCACGCCAAAATCTGGGATTACTCACATCCGGTGAAACGGAACTACTGATATCAAAGGATGTGGCGCTGGCGCATACCGTAAAGCAACCGGAAGTTGTGATAGTATCCCCCGCAGTCCCCAAACGTTCATTCTGGCGGCATAACTTTCAGGAATGGATCAATTTCTTCTTACATCGCAGCTCCACTCAAAGTTGACACTACGTGTCTCTGTTGGTAGAATAAATTTAAGTTATGTTTCCGTTCAATGAACTGAAACCAATGATAGTAGTGACGCGGGATGGAGCAGCGGCAGCTCGCATGGCTCATAACCATGAGGTCCCAGG
>CAYZGW010000020.1:0-23809 GCA_964478195.1 uncultured Candidatus Saccharibacteria bacterium | reverse complement strand
AGGCCGACAAGGTAACCGCGATTCGCTACAAGGCTAAGAAGCGCGTTCACAAGCTGCACGGCCACCGCCAGCTGCAGACGGTACTCAAGATCGAGAAGATTGCGTAGACGTCTTCTCGCACTGCATATTAAAAACCCCAGGCTAGCCTGGGGTTTTTAATATGGCGATAAAGTGTAGCGACAGACTGTGGATAACCAGTTTGGAATTGCGCTGCATTAGGCCTGGTGTAGTGATTATATCAACATAATAGTTACAACAACGTGCAGCAAGATAAGTGTGAAAATAAGCATGTAGTCTCAAAGGAATTGACACATCGTTGAACTATATACATCAGTTTCGAGTGATACGCTCATGCAATCTCTGGATAAAAACTGGCCACAAGATTTACTCAGTTCCACCTTGAAACAGAGGAGCCAAAGAGAGAAAATAATAGGGTGTTAGATACAAAAAACGTATAAACACAAACCAAAACAATCTAAACAAAATGCTCAAACAAACACCGAAAAGGCGAGTACTCTTTGTGCACAGGTTTGCTCCTGTGCTGCTTGCTGTTTTTGGTGTTTTTTCTTTGATTCTTATTCAGCTTCATAACGCTCCCGTCGCATCGGCGGCTACAGCGAGCACCATCAACTTCCAGGCTCGTTTGCAATCAGCGGCTGGC
This sequence comes from uncultured Candidatus Saccharibacteria bacterium, assembly GCA_964478195.1. Classification (GTDB taxonomy): domain Bacteria; phylum Patescibacteriota; class Saccharimonadia; order Saccharimonadales; family UBA4665; genus JAJZCD01. The sequence continues at coordinate 23,148 of CAYZGW010000020.1, read as the reverse complement.
GCCATTGTTCCAGATGGCACGTACAACCTGGAATTCAAGCTCTATAGCGGCGCCAGTTGTAATCCAACCACTGGCGCTAGCTGTACGGTAGAATGGACAGAGGACTACCTAAATAGCGCCAGCCAAGGCTTACAGACAGTTAACGGCTATCTTTCGGCAAACCTAGGTAGTATCACGGCCTTTTCTGGCGGCATCAAATGGGATCAACAGCTTTGGCTGAGTATGAACGTAGGCGGCACCACGACTGGTAGCGTAACGTGGGATGGTGCTATGAAGCCGTATTTGAACCTGACGGCTGTTCCAGCTGCATTTAGCGCGAATCAACTGGCTAATACCACCGGTTCTGGCCGCTCAACCCTTACATTCCAGGGATCTAGTAGCGGCGATCAGAACTTTGTTATCCAGGACCAGGGTGCTGCCGGTACGTATAATCTGCTCACGACCAATGTGGCCAACAGTAGCTTTATCCAACTGCAAAGCAGTACACCAGGTACGGCTCAGACGGGCAACATTAACATTTCTGGCACGGCCATAGCCGACACGCTACAGGGTACGACAGCCGTTAAGACCGCCGCTATTAGGCCGGTTAGCGACTCTACTACTGGATTGCAGATTGAAAATGCTGCTGGTAGCACTACGGTGCTGGATGTAGATACCACCAATAGCCGGATTGGCATTGGTTTAACTGCTCCCACGGCCAGCCTCGATATTAAGGGGCCGACTTCAGATAGCTCAACGTCTGCACTAAATATTACAAATGCAGCGGGTGGCGCTATTATCAATGCTCGTGACGACGGGCAGGTTACTATTGGCACCACGGCCGCATCGGGCACCGTAACGACCTTTGGTAGTATGACTACCACCACCCTAGATTCTGGCGATAACAACTACTTTACGTCTACAAAGTTCACGACTGGGATTCACCCCGGTGCACTAACAAGTATATCTATCTATGTTGGTGCTATTGATCCAACGCCAGCCAATGATAAGTATCGGTTAGCTATTTATGCAGACGGTGGTGCAAACCACCCAACTACGCTGATTGCTCAAAGCGCTGAAGGCACGTTGACTGCAAGCACCTTTAACACTTTATCTGTCACGGCCTCTTTGTCGGCGAATACAAGCTATTGGCTAGCGTACCAAACAACTACCACCAGCAACCCGGGGTACAATGATTTTGCATTTGCTTCTGCAGGGACTAATCAGTACTACGCCTATGCCAACCCATATGGCCCATTCCCCGGCACTGCCAGTACTGGTGGTACTAATGGCGCGGTAGCAATGGCCATATACGGCACCTACACCGAAGCAGGTACGGGCACCGTACCTGCTCTGACGGTTTCCGCCAGTGGTAACATCGGTGTGGGCAATAGCTCGCCAATCTATGCGTTTGATGTAGCGGGCACGGGTAACTTTAGTACGTCTATCTTAAGCCCGCAGCTGGATAATGCCGGTGCACTCGGCATTGGCACTGGCAATGCTACGGACATTACCGTTGGTAGTACAACCAGCAGCAGTACGCTCACATTGGGTCAATCGACCAATAGTAACACTATCAATATTGGTAATGCGGGCGAAACAGCAACACAGACCATTAATATTGGTACGGGCGCAACGGGCGGTTCGGGCGTGGACAACATTACTATTGGTAGCTATGCCAACGGTAGCACAACCACCATTCAGGGCGGTACTGGCAATATCACGCTCCAAACGAACGCTTCGTCGGCTAAGATTATTGCCAAGTCGAATACCAACTCGGTAACTGCCTTCCAAGTTGCTGGCTCAAGTAGCACGGTGCTGGATGTAGATACCACCAATAGCCGAGTGGGGATTAATAATACTGCCCCAAGTGTGGCGCTCGATATAGGTCCGAGTAGCCTTGGTACGAGTCAGTTGGTTCAAGGGCGTATCGGTGATCTTATCCTGCAAAGTCAACAGGGTAGCAGTAATGGCCTAGTAGCTTCTACGAGCCGCGGGTCTAATGGCAACTTAACGCTTGATGGCGCTAGCGGCAGCGGGGTTTATCTGAGCCCATCTACCACTAATAACAACTATCTTGCGGCCGGCGGAGGCAAGGTGATGATTGGTGGGCAAGATGCGCCAACAGGTGACCTTAGCTTCGAAACGGGCGGCAGTAGGACTATCAATATCATCACTGCTACTAGCGGCAATAATGGTAACAGCTTGACGATTCAAGCTGGCAGCGGCAATGGCACTAGCAAAAATGGCGGTAACCTCATTTTGCAGGGTGGTAATAGCACCAGTGGCGGTACAGCCGGCTCTGTTATCGTTAAGCCACAGACCGACGTAGCGACTGCCTTCCAAGTGCAGACCGCAGGCGCAGTAAGTATGCTTAATGTCGATACGACGACCGAGCAAGTCACGATTGGGCCGTCCGCTGGCGATTCAACGGGAGCAATCCTGGTGTTGGGCAACAAGACTAGCGCCAGTGGTTCGGGCGACCCAACTGGTGTGGCCGGTGCAATGTACTACAACAGTAATCTCAACAAGTTCCGTTGTTACCAGAACGGCGCCTGGGCCAACTGTATAACTACAACTATCCCAGTTACTGTTATGGTTGAGGCAAAAGACTCTTCTAGCACTACCTGTACCTACACAACCACATATGTTACGTACGGCGTTTGTGTCGGTAAGACTGATAACGTATCGGTTATAAAGGTTGATCTAACCAATGCAACGCAGGCGCGTATAGGCTTTGGTGCGAGCGGTTTTGCTACAAATGGCAGGATGAGGCTACAGTATTCTACAGATTTCTCCACCTGGAACTATCTGGATGGTAGTACTGGTCCAGAGGTAGATACTGGGACCGTAGATAATACAAGCTCTTGGGTTAACATAGCTTCGGGCGCCAAAGCGGATGTCTGGATCAGGGTGATGGTTGGCGCATCAACGGGAACGGTTGGCAGCCCAGGTGGTTTAACGAATATCTACGCCCAGTTTAAGTAGCGGGCTAAGTTTACTTACTTGAAAGGGGCAGGCGCGCTCTGGCGGCTAGCTAAAGTTTTGCCAGTTTGAGGGCGATGGTTTTGATCTGACTGCCAGAGGTCAACGGCGCTCGGATGATCAGCCAGGTTTTGCTTGAGAGGATGCTGATGGTTGCATTTTGTGCATCTTTACCGTAGATGCCTTTCCCTGCAGGGGTGGTAAGGTCATTGAAAGAATCAAATTGATTGTGATAAAAGGTGTTTAAATCCAGGGTTGTACTAGGAGTGGGTTGCTCGCTAATAGAGATGATGTCGCCAGTGCTGGGATTATGCAGCGAGAACAGCACAACGCTAGTAGTGCTGCTCAGTGAATCCGAGTCAAATATATAGCCAGCGGGCAAAGCGGCTGGATAGTATAGGGGAAAATTCACTAGCCTTGCCGTATGTCGTAGGGGCTGTGGCGCAGACTGGGCAGAGAAGTGCTGGTATAGCACGAATGCCGAGATACTTAGTAAACTGCAGGTAAGTATTGCAAATCCGACTGCTTTGACTGTAAATCGTTTTTTAAGCTCTAGCATTTCACTATTATAACCCAACATAGAAAGTGGCAGTGCTTTAATGCCAAGACAGCTGAGCGGATTATGGCTAGTAGTGTATGGGTGGTTTGTAGGGGGCTTTGCAGGAGTAGGTGAGTATAAGATAGCTGTATAATACTAGCACCATATGGACGGTTATTCTGCTATTGCTATTTAGACTGAGCCCTCTACAATAGAGTTGAAATGGGACGACATATTATAGCGGTTACAAACCAGAAGGGTGGGGTTGGCAAGACAACTACCGCAGTTAACCTCGCTGCGCAGCTAGCGAGCACAAAGCGACGAGTGGTATTGGTGGATCTGGATCCGCAGGGCAATGCAAGCAGCAGCCTGGGTATTAATAAAGATGCGCTGGATAAAACATTGTACGACGTACTGATTTCTAACACTGGGCCGGCAGACATAGTCCTACCAACCAATGTTCCAAATTTGTTTTTACTACCGGCAAACAACACACTAGCCCAGGCTGAAGTTGATTTAGTACCTATGGAGCATCGTGAATTTCGTCTGCGGGACATACTCGCGACAATTGATGCGGAAGTAGTGCTTATAGATTGCCCACCAGCGCTTGGACTGCTTACCATCAATGCACTTTGTGGCGCGACCGATGTGCTTATTCCGGTACAGTCTGAATATTTTGCTTTGGAGGGCTTGGGCCAGCTACTGCAGACCATCCAAGCTGTAAAGCAAGGACTTAACCCAAACTTAGAAATACTGGGTGTAGTATTAACGATGTTTAATAAACGCATGGTGCTAAGCGAACAAGTGCAAGCCGAAGTAGCGCAACACTTTGGGAACAAATTATTTAAGACGGTGGTACCGCGCAATGTCCGCTTGGCTGAGGCACCAAGTTACGGCCGAACTATTTTTGAACACGATAAATGGTCTAAAGGCGCCCGAGCATATAAGAATTTGGCGACGGAAGTGGCCAAACGGTTATTCGGTTAGCGCCCGGGTTGTAGGTAATCTCTGCTCGAATACATTTCTGGTATAGGGTGACACAGGTGTATGCCTGTCTTACGGCGGAGTTATTGGTGGCTTTCATCTAGGACACAAACCATATAAAATAGTGGCATGGCAAAACAGACAGGTTTGGGGCGAGGGTTCGGTTCGCTGATCCCGCAAAATTTTGATACGGCACAGCTAGTAGAAGATAGTGAGCGGGTACAAAAGGTGGCAATTGCCGAGCTTAGCCCAAATCCTGATCAACCTCGGACTGTTTTTGACGATACTGCACTGGCCGAGTTGGCCGCCAGTATCAAGCAATATGGCATCATGCAGCCGCTGGTGGTAACGCCGGCTAATAAAGGCCATCACATTATTGCCGGTGAACGTCGTTGGCGGGCCGCAAAACTGGCAGGTTTAAAAACAGTGCCGGTTTTGGTACGAACAACCAGAGAACAAGAACGGCTGGAGCTGGCTATATTAGAGAATGTACAGCGGGTAGATTTAAGTCCGCTTGAGCAAGCAGTGAGTATTGAGCGTTTGCATCAACAGTTCAATTTAGTTTATGGCGAGATTGCCAAGCGACTGGGCAAGGCGGAAACTACCGTCCATAACACGGTCCGCCTGCTACAGCTACCAGAAGCGGCTCGCGCCGCGCTTGAAAATGGTGCGATTAGCGAGGGGCACGCCCGACAGGTTTTGGCGCTAAAAGATTCGCCCGAAGCACAAGCCGACCTCCTAGCACTTATTATGCAAAATGGTTGGTCGGTGCGCCAGGCGGAGCGCTATGTAAGCTCGCTCAAAGCTGGAATCAAAGAAACTAAGAAGACACAGGAACGAGTAAATGGGGACACGCCCGAAACAGAACGGCTTAGTGAGCGGTTTGGTGCCAAGGTGCGGATTCATCGCACTGCAAAGGGTGGTCGTGTGGAAATTGCATTTACATCCGACGAACAGCTGGCTAAGCTTTTAATTGATTTAGATAGCTAAACTTGCAGGGCGGTTAGTCGGCTGTGCGAAAACAGCTTCCTCAAATTATGTGGCTTACATGTTGGCGAGCAGCTAGAAGCCTTTGGCGTCTTGAACCGGGAAAACCCGGGCGACAAGTTTACCAACAACTTGCTTGGTTTGAATCGGACCAAAGATGCGGCTATCAAGGCTGTTTGGTCGATTATCGCCGCAGACAAATAGCTGCGTGCTACTTAATGTAAGGTCAAGATTGTTCATAGTGGGTGGAATAGCGCCGTGTTGGCCGTAGGGGAGTGTAGCATCGGGCTTGAAGCCATTGGGGTATTGTTTGTTATAGACGGTGATGGCATTATCTTTGATAACAATGTGGTCACCTGGCAGCCCGATGACGCGCTTTACAAGCTGCTTGGTGTCCTCGGTGTCGCCATAGTTGCTCAGGCCCGACTCGCTTAGGATAATAACGTCGCCGCGCTTTGGCACATACTGGTGGCCCGTAATCCGTGCCCAAGTACGGGGCAACTTCCAGACAATAAGTCGGTCGCCATTATGCAGCGTGTTTTGCATGCTAGGGCCATCAACTTGGTACGACTGAAAAACGTATATAGTCAGTAGGATGGCGATCAGCGGCGCAAGTAGTAGAATGCCAATTGTAGACAGGGTACTAGTTGCCTGGCTTTTTTGCTTTTGGCGTGATTGCTTTGGGTGTTTATGATCTGCTTCGGCTGATGGAGCAGGGGCTGCTGTGGTATGAGCCGATTGATCTTGTATAGGGTGCTGTTCGTTCACTGGCATTACTATAATGGAAGAATGGAGTCTACGCAAAGCTTGCTTCGGGTAGACGGGTTCGATCGTACTCGCTCGACCTTCCTCTATTTGTGTGAGTAGGCCCCTCGGGTGTATGCTGGTCGAGTTGAACGTTTTAAGAGTATCTAAATGCAAAGGATTTTACCCAAGGACGTTTTTCGCCTATACTAAGGCCTAGTTTTCGCTTATGGATATAGATGGTAGACAATCTGGGCCACGGCGTAACGTGCGCCGCGCGAGTGGCAGCGTTTCTTCTGTTGATGGCGCTAAGAGACACAGGAGAGGTGCGCAACAGACTACTAGTTCCGAAGCGCGCATGTCCCGTAATATGCCTGCCGAGCATAAGCAATTCCCACTTCCAAAATATCGCGCACCCGAACGGCCGCAAAAAATTATCCGCAGACGCCGCCGACGAACGGTTGCTCTGCGAGCCGTAGCCCTAGTAATGGTTGTTGTCTTGGGTATTGGCGGCTTTTTGTCGTGGAATGCTTATACTAAACTGCATAAAGTATTTCGTGGCACCACAACGGTTGCAGCTCTTGCGAGCAAACCAGTAACGCCCAACTTGCTTAAAGGTGAAGGGGACGGCAGGGTCAATATCTTGCTGCTTGGCATCGGTGGTCCGGGCCACGATGGGCCAGACTTAACTGATACCATCGTAATTTTGAGCGTGGACCCAGTAAATAATACTGCTAGCATGGTGAGTATCCCACGTGACTTGTGGGTACAGCAGCCCATTCCGTATTTTGGCGCGCAACAAAAAATAAATGCAGCCTATGAAAGCGGTAAGTATCACTATCTAGGCCACTTAGAGGCCACTAGTGCGAATGCTAGCGCTGTTGAAGCGGGCTTTTCTAATATCGACCAAGTGCTTAAGACGGTGCTTGGTTTAAATATTAATTATCATATGTTGGTGAATTTTGCTGCTTTCCGGCAAGCAATTGATACGGTCGGTGGTATTACGGTAGATGTGCCGACACCACTGGTTGACCCGACAATGGCCTGGGAAAATCACTGGAATTCGACTCTGGCGCCGGCCGGCGTGCAGCAAATGGATGGCGTGAAAGCGCTGTTGTATGCTCGTTCGCGCGAGACGACTAGCGACTTTGCTCGTGGTCAGCGACAACGGCAGATTCTAGTGGCGCTCAAAGACAAGATTATGACTGCTGATACGCTTAGCAATCCGGCTAAGATTGATGGGCTGATGAACGCTTTTGGTGACAACGTATACTCCGACCTTAGTACGCAGGGTGCTATGCGTCTTTATACCATTATGAAAAAGGTGAGTGACAACAAAGTAGCCTCCATTGGCCTGACTGATGATGGCCACAAACTGGTGACTACCGACCACGTAGGCACTACTTCGGTGGTGCGGCCAATCGCCGGTTTTAACAGCTACACCGACATTCAAGCGTATGTGCTTGGTCAGCTGCCCGATGGCTATTTGGTTAAAGAGAATGCGCCAGTTGCGATCTTGGGGCAAACTACAACTCAAGCTCAAGCGGCAGGGACATTGCTAAAGCAGTATGGCTACAATGTTACTGCTACGAGTGTAGCGGCACAGCCGTCATCTGGCACGACAGTAGTAGACTTGTCGGGGGGAAAGGACCCCTTTACCTTGCATTATTTAGAAACACGTTACAACACTAGGGCTGTCGCATCATTGCCTGCTGGGACAACATTGCCTGCGGGCGCTGCCCCAAAGTTTGTTATAATGATAGCCAAATGAGGCAAAGTGAAAGGTTGTAATCAATGAGGCCGCTCATTAATAAGATCACGCCAAGCAGGGGTTTTTCGCATACTTTTTATTTTGTCTTTAACGCCGCCTTGCCGCTACTCGTATTTTTGCTAGTTCGCACCAGTTTTGTCCAGCTGGCCTTAAGCCTAATTTTGTTAAGTAAATGGCGTATGCTTGCTGTTCGACCACGCTTCTGGGTAGCTAATATTCGGGCCAATGCCATCGATATGATTGTCGGTGTTTCGGTGCTTGCTTTTATGGTGGCTACGGGCACTAGCGAGATTTTGCAATTTGTTTGGGCAGTGTTGTACGCTGGCTGGCTTATAGGCATTAAGCCGCGCGGTGAGACCTTTTGGGTATCGGTACAGGCATTAGTTGGATTTATTGCTGGTCTAATGGCGGTATTTTTGACCTGGGACCATTCGCCGCTCGGATTGCTGGTGCTATCTGTAGGTGCTATTTGCTTCTTTGCGGCGCACCACTTCTTTTATAGTTTTGACGAGCCATATATGCGCCTGCTTTCCTACTTCTGGGGTTATTTTGGCGCGACACTTACCTGGATTCTGGGCCACTGGCTGTTATTTTACGGGCCGGTGGCACAGCCTACATTGCTGCTAGTTTCGTTTGGTGTAGGTCTAGGAACGCTTTATTATCTTGACCATTTCGATAAGCTGAATCACAACGTACGGCGCCAGATTGTGTTTATTATGGTGGCTGTGTTCCTGGTGGTACTGACATTCTCGGACTGGGGCGACAAAATAGTATGATACTTTTCCTAGAACGGCACAGTTTGCCCGAAAGCCTGCGTTCCGCACACCCGTACCTTCTAGTACGGCTCGCTTGCGGTACTCGTTTTTCGAACAAACTGCACTCGTTCTAGAAAAAGCTAAATAAGCCAATTTTCTTAGGAAAGGGAGGGGAAGATACATATGGATGATGGAACTAGTGAAAAACCGTTGGAGGGTATGAGTGGGGAAGGAACGTCTGCAGACGTGCAGTCTACGACAGGCACGCGACGGGTAAAACCACTGCTACTTACGGATACTCCAACGCCAAGTGGGCCGACCGCTTCGTCACTATTGAGCGCTCCAAAGGAGCCATCAGCCGAGGCTCAGCATCAGCGTAAACGTGTTCTAACGTTTGCGCTTGGTGGGTTGGTTGTGTTGGCACTTGCTTTTGGTGGCGGTTGGTTAGGGTCGGCTGCACGCAATGACAGTGCAGCTACCAATGTGACGCAACAGAAAGTAGTACTGGAAGGCCAAGCGGCTGTGATTAGTAAAATCGCTAAAGACGTTGGTCAAAGTGTAGTTTCGGTAAACGTAACAACTCAAGCACAGTCGGCTAATCCCTATGCAGCTCTATTTGGTGGTAGCGCACAGACTCATCAAAGCGCGGGGACCGGTATCATTTTAACTAGTAGTGGCTTGATTATGACAAACCGTCATGTAGTTCCGGCGGGCACGACTAGCGTGAGTGTAACGCTTAATGACGGTACCGTATATAATGACGTGAAAGTGGTTGGCCGCACCACTAGTAATGATTCACTGGACGTAGCGTTTTTACAGATACCGGATACACAGGGGAAAACGCTTGTTCCTGCTCGGATTGGCGACTCTTCGGGCGTAAAGGTTGGCGACCCGGTAGTAGCCATCGGTAATGCGCTTGGCCAGTTCCAAAACACCGTAACGAGTGGCATTATTAGTGGCTACGGTCGTAGCCTGCAAGCCAGCGCTAGTGATGGGTCGAGCAGTGAAAACCTTGATGATCTGTTTCAAACCGACGCTGCCATTAACGAAGGAAACTCAGGCGGCCCGTTAGTGAATCTGGACGGCCAAGTAATTGGCATGAACACGGCGCTTGCAACCGATTCGCAAAATATTGGTTTTGCTATCCCTATCAATGACTTGTCAGGCCTGATCGATGGCGTTAAGGACACTGGAAAGTTACAACGGCCCTACCTTGGTGTCATTTACATCCCGATTACTAGTGATGTAAAACAGCAATATAACTTGAGCGTAAGTCAGGGTGCATATATTCCAAATCCAACCCAGGCCAATGGTGAAGCAACCGTGATTTCTGATGGTCCCGCGGACAAGGCTGGCATACAACCCGGGGATGTCATTACTAAGGTCGATGGGAGCGATATAAGCCAGAACACCAGCATGGTTTCGCTGCTTGATAAGCACAAAGTTGCCGACAAGGTTGACCTAACTATTGTGCGCGGTGGTAAAACACTTACTAAAACCGTAACGCTAGGAGCTGCTCCGTCTGGCAATTAGACGGTTCGTAAGTGGTAAAGAGGGCTCCAGATATTTTGGGGCCTTCTTTAGTTACTATGCCGATAGCGTGCTGAGGTTGGCTAGTTTAACCTACAAATAATTGAATGAAATCATCGGTAGCCTGTAGGCTAAAGCCAGCTTCGGCAGCAGTAGCCGCTAGCTTATGGTGTTGAGTCGGTAAGCTTTCCGCGAGGACGTACTGAGGCCGCCAATTTGCGTGGCCAATTTGCGTAAAAAGTTTGCGGTACAAATCTAGACCATCTGGGCCGCCAAACAGCGCTAAGCGTGGTTCAAAGGCGGCGGCACTGTTTATGGCGAAGTTATCAGGGACATAGGGAAGGTTGGCGAGGAGGATGTCCTGTGGCGGTACGGATGCTAATAGGTTGCTGTTAATAAGGGCGACTGATGCGCCAAGCTTTTGGGCGTTTTCCCGTGCTATTCCTAGGCATGCTGCATCAATATCGCAGGCGCTAATGTGCGTATCCGGGAATTCCAATGCCGCTGTAATGGCGATGCAACCAGTGCCCGTGCCGATGTCTAGGATGCGTGTCCCGGTAGCGGGGCTGAGTGATTTTAGCAACTCGATCATACTTTCTGTTTCCGGTCTTGGAACCAGCGTGTGAGTGTTCACGATAAAATTTCGGCCGTAGAATTCGGCATGGCCGCGGAGGTAGGCGAGGGGAGTATGCTTAGCCCTTTGATCAATTTTAGTGTTCAATCTTTTCAAAGTCGACCCCTGTAGTTTATACTCTGGGTACGCAAGTAGCCAACCTCGGTCCTTGCCGGTCTCGTCCTCGAGCAACACCAAACAATCGAGTCGAGCTGTATCAATTTTGGCGTCAGTTAGTCGGGCCGAGGCTTCTAAAAGCCAGTCACGAATGGTCACCGAACGTGTTCCAGGATTTTACTGATGACCGTGTCGAGTGGTTGAGTGGCGTCAATTACCGTGTAACTTTGCTGCTTGTATTCACCACGTAATCTTTTGTTTACTGACAACGTAAGTTCGAGCTCATGTTGCTGCTTGCCCCAATCGTTATCAGTGCGTGTAGCTAGGCGGTGCTGTAACGTCTCGTCGTCGATATTCAGTGCAAATACATGAGTAAAAAGATCTAATAGCTCCGGTTCGTTGGCGATAGAGCCACCCAAAAAGACTGATTTAGATCGGGCCGAATTACGCAGCGCTACAACCTCGCTCCGCGGCACCTTCCAAGAATGGTTAGCTAGAAATTCTGGGGTGCGGTCAGCGTCTTTAACTGAAGATTTGGGATGTACAAACCCACTAGTGTCGTGGTGCCATTTGGCAGTCGCTGGGCCAGCTTCGTCTACATCGTAGGCCTCAAAGCCACGGGCCCGCAACTCGACAAGGACAGTTGATTTACCGGAACCCGCGATGCCCGTTATAAAATACAGTGCCATTTTTACTGGCCTTCGTTAATCAGCTGGCGTTCGTAGGCGGCCAGTTGCTCAATCAGATCATCGATTTCGCCGTTTAAGGCGCCTGGAATATTGCTGCGTGAATAGCCGATGCGGTGATCGGTAATACGATCCTGCGGAAAGTTGTAGGTGCGGATTTTTTCGCTGCGATCACCGGAGCCAATCAACGCTTTGCGGGCAGTACTCAGCTGTTTTTGTTCTTCTTCAATTTTAATCGCCAGCAAGCGTGAGCGCAGCACGCTCAGCGCTTTCGCCTTGTTTTTAATCTGCGATTTTTCGTCCTGGTTGGCAACCACTAAACCAGATGGCAAGTGGGTAATACGTACGGCAGAGTCGGTGGTGTTTACCGACTGGCCACCGTGCCCGCCAGAGCGGAAAACGTCGATGCGCAGATCGTTGGGGTTAATTTCGATATCGGTTTCTTCGGCTTCGGGCAAAACGGAAACGGTGATCGTGGAAGTATGGATACGGCCCTGGCTCTCCGTGCTTGGCACGCGTTGTACGCGGTGCACGCCAGCCTCAAACTTGAGCTGTTTGTACATGTCTTCGCCGCGTACTGCAAAGACGATTTCTTTAAAGCCGCCGACTTCACTGGGGCTTTCGGAAATTAGTTCCATTTTGTAATTATGGCGCTCCACCCAGCGGCTGTACATGCGGTACAAATCAGCCGCAAATAGGCTGGCTTCGTCACCACCAGCGGCAGCGCGGATTTCGATAATGACGTCTTTTTCGTCATTGGGGTCTTTGGGTGTTAGCGCTTCGGCCAGTGCTTCATTGTTGGCGATAATTTTATCGTCCAGTTCAGCCATCTCCATTTGGGCAAGATCGGCTAGCTCGTCATTACCGCTGGCTAGAGTGGCTGCTTGCTCGCGTTGTGTTGCCAGCTCGGCTTTAGTGTCGAACAAAGTCACGGCGCGCTCCAACCAATTCTGGCGCTTGGCGAGTTTAGGATATGTGGGGTCGCTATAAATGCCCGGGTCCTGGAGCTTTACTTGCAAATCAGTTAGCTCGGCGCGCAGTTGTCGTTCTTTTTCTTCCATATTATTCCTTAAGTATATATAGCTTCGCGCTAAGAAGTCTAATTTCTTTGACACAAGGACTTCCTTGAGCTCTGCCATATATGTGGCACTGATTGTGTGCTAGACATAAAAACCACCCGGCTGGGAGCACAGGTGGTTCTTATAGAATCGTAGCTATTCGGCTGTCTTTGTGTCGGCAGCTTTAGCAGCCTTTGACTCGGCACGAGACTTCTGCTTCTTGGCGGCAGCGATGCGGGCTTCCTTTGCAGCGGCAGCAGCTTCGGCGCGGGCCTTGAACTTGTCCACGCGACCTTCGATGTCAAGCACGCGCTCTTCACCGGTATAGAACGGGTGGCTGGAGCCGGTGATGTGTACCTTTACCAGTGGGTATTCAGTGCCATCGAGTTTGATTGTCTCGTCGGTAGCGACCGTTGAACGGGTTAGGTAAGTCTGGTTGTTGTTAAGATCCTGAAAAACTACTAGGCGGTAGTTCTTGGGGTGGAGATCTTTCTTCATTAAAATAGTTTCCTTATGCCCTTGGCCTGCAAACAGCCTGAATGATGTTATATGTTGGCTGCCGGTTAGCGACGGGCGAGGCGCAGTCGGCATATCCCAAACAATTGCTAATGATTATACCACCTCTGTTAGTTTATGGTCAAGATAGGGTTCAGACAAGTGTGTTTATATAGTATAAGCTTGCTCTTTTTGCTATAATCTAGGGTAGAAAGAAGAGTGCTATGCAGACAGAGGAAGTTATCCAAAAAGCTAACGAGGTCATTAGCCTTAGCTACCTCACAGAGCCGCCGGTAGACCCATATGCGCTCGCCAGGGCTCATGGCCTCGAGATCGTGCAACAGCCGTTTCCTGAGAGATATCGGCGTATCAGTGGTTTTATAAGCGTAGCAGGCGGCACGCCAACGCTGTTCGTTAATGACAACGATTCTCAGAATCGCAAGAATTTTACGGTGGGACACGAACTGGGGCATTGGCTGCTGCATCGAGATAATCTTTTAAATGATCCTAACCTGGCGGTGCTGTTTCGCATACCGCTTGGTACGCTCAATACTGATCCGTTGGAAAAAGAGGCGAATATGTTTGCCGCTAATTTGTTAGTGCCGAAGTCGATGCTGGACGCGTACCGCGACGATAAAAGCCCGCGCGAGCTTGCTCAGATGTTCGGCGTGTCAGAAGAAGTAATTGGCTACAGACTGGAACATACCCGTGAAACTCCCCAAACTACCGAAACGCCAGCCTCCTAAAACAGCCTCGTCTACTTCTGTCCTTGGAGCCAACGACTTAGGCGGTGAACAGAGTCTGATGCAGTTGCGTGAAAGCGTCAATATCGATCAGCTGCGACAAGAGCTCGAAATTAATAACGGCCAGGCTGATTTACGGGGAAAACGTGCCTACTACAAGCTCAGAACAATATGGGGGTATCTAACAATAGGGCTACTAGCTATAAGCCTGCTGTTTACCTACTGGCTGGTAAAGGGCGTGGGTACTGGTGCGTTAGATTTTACTGGCTACGAAACGTTCTTAAATATTGTTGCTGGCACACTTATTGTTGATGTGTTGGGGTTGGTCGCAATCGTGATGCACTTTTTATTCCCGGGTGAGCCGAAAGACAAATAGCACCTCAGGCAAATGATGTCGTGTTGCTGGAGCAGGGTGAATGGCACAACTTGTATCGCTGTTGTATATCTGTTAAAATAGCTTAGTCAACTAGTGAAGCAGGCGGGAAACCATCCTCCTAGCAAGCAGCCGTGTAGGACTTGCCAGGTAGCCCAGCCGAAGAACAAGGATGTGGTTTGTCCTAAAAATCTCCTTAGGTTTTTAGGCAGCAGTAGTTGGCGGCATTATTTATTACTAACAAAGGAGTTTTCCTCTTATGGCTACAGAAGTAGACATCAAGCAACTGCTAGAAGCTGGCGCGCATTTTGGTCACCAGACCAGCCGCTGGCACCCTAAAATGGCCCAGTACATTCATAGCAAGCGTGGTGGCAGCCACATTATCGACCTAACCAAGACGGTTGACCGTTTGGAAGTTGCGCTAAGTTTCCTGCAGGAAACTGCCGCGAAGGACAAGCAGATTCTGTTTGTGGGCACCAAGCGCCAGGCTCAGGATATCGTTAAGAAGCTGGCTGAAGATACCAAGCAGCCATTTGTGGTTAACCGTTGGCTTGGCGGCATGCTAACCAACTGGAATACTATTGGTACACAGATTAAGCGCCTAGTTGACCTAGAAACCAAGATGGTTTCCGGTGAACTGGCTGCTAAGTACAACAAGCTTGAGGTGCAACGCTTTCAAGAAGAGATTGACGCTAAAAACGAACTATACGGTGGTATTAAAGAGCTAAATGTTCGCCCGGGTGTGGTAGTGGTATTTGATGTTGTGCATGATGTGAACGCCGTTAAGGAAGCAAAGAAGCTTGGTCTGCCAATCATAGGTATCGTAGATAGCAACGCTGATCCAACTGATATTACGTACCCAATTCCTATGAATGACGATGCTATCAAGGCACTGCAATTGGTAGCAGACTACATGCAGAGCGCGGTTGCTGCTGGCAAGGCTAAATCTACAAAGCCAGCCGACAAAACCGAATAGTTCTTTTATATTTTGCACACTGCATTGTCTCAGCGATTCCGGTCCGCATTCGCCGTTTTAATACGACTCATTTGCGGTCCTCATTGCTTCCTAGCATTGCACTAGAACCTAAAAGAATTTGGTCCCCAAATGAAGAGAAAGGAATATATAATGGCAGTATCTATTGAAGATGTAAAGCGCCTCAAAGACCTGACTGGTGTTGGTCTGACTGATGCTAAAAAAGCGCTTGATGAGGCTAATGGCGACTTTGACGCAGCGCTTAGCGAAATGCGCAAAAAAGGTATGACCAAGGCCGAAAAGCGTGGTGAGCGCGAGGCTCGCCAAGGTGTTATTGGTACCTACAACCACGACAACCGCATTGGTGTACTGGTTGAAATCAACTGCGAAACCGACTTTGTAGCTCGCAACGAGATTTTTACGAACTTGGTTAAGGACGTGGCTATGCACGTGGCTGCATCAGCGCCGCAATACTTGAGCGACGAAGAAATTCCCGCTGAAGAGCGTGAGCGTGTAAGTGCAGAGTTCCGCGAAAAGGCACTGGGCGAAGGCAAGCCAGCCGAGATGGTCGATAAGATTATCGAAGGCCAGCTGCAAAAATATTTTGCAGAGCGTTGCTTGCTGAGCCAGCCGTTCATTAAGAACCCGGATCAGACTGTGGGCGACTATGTCAAAGAACATAACGCACGCCTAGGCGAAAATATCTTAGTGCGCCGTTTTAGTCGTATGGCACTGGGCGAAATTTCTTAGCGCTTTCATAAGAAACGTTTTACCGTTTAGTAAAATAACCTCCCGTCTATTAGTAGGCGGGAGGTTTGCTATTTTGCGGCCAAAACATCACTCCTTAAAATTGCCTTGGTGATTTAGGTTTTGGCTTGGTATACTGAGCATAATCAGTAGAAAAAGAGGGAAAATATGGTAAAAAAGTCGGTTACCCAAGAGAAGAGTAAAACGCATCGTTTGGCGGGGTTTATTTCTGGACGACGCTTTAAGTGGATAGTAGTAGTTGCTTGGCTAGTAGTTATGATGATTGCTTCGCCGCTGGCCGGTAAGCTGAATGGGGCCGAAAAGAACGATACTTCGTCGTGGCTGCCAGGTAAGGCAGAATCAACCAAGGCGTTAAATATCGAAAGCAAGTTTCAGTCAACCGATGTTGCGCCGGCTGTCGTTGTGTATGAACGAAGATCTGGTCTAACGGCAGCCGATAGGGCCAAAATTACGGCGGATCTGCCAAAAATCGCCAAGGTAAGCGGTATTATTCACGGCAGCAGCACAGGCCCCATCTTTTCACCAGATGGGAGGGCCGCCGAAAACATCGCTGCGGTAAGCATCGGTGGCGATGACGGCTGGAATAAAATAGGCGGCATTATGGACAAGGTTCGCAAGATTGCCCGTAGCGACGCAGGTCTAACGGCGCATATTACCGGGCCAGCTGGTCAAGCGGCTGATTCGGCCGATGCGTTTAAGGGTCTTGATAGCACTCTATTGTATGCTGCACTCGGGGTGGTGACCGTGTTGTTGCTCTTAACATATCGCAGTCCATTACTCTGGATACTCCCTATTCTTTCGGCTGGTTTTGCGTTGACTGCTGCGCAGGGCATTATTTATCTGCTGGCTAAACATGCTGGCCTGATTGTAAACGGCCAGAGTGCCGGCATTTTAACGGTCTTGGTGTTTGGTGCTGCTACAGATTACGCATTGCTGCTAATTGCTCGTTACCGCGAGGAGCTGCACCGCCATGATGATCGCCATGAGGCTATGGCGCTAGCACTCCACCGTGCTGGTCCAGCAATTATTGCCAGCGCCTCGACGGTGGTTTTGGGTATGTTATGTCTGTGGTTTGCAGAGCTTAACTCTACAAAGAGCCTTGGTCCGGTTGCGGCTATTGGTATTGGCGTGGGCTTGTTAGTAATGATTACACTACTACCGGCGCTACTAGTTATCTTTGGCCGCTGGCTGTTTTGGCCACTAGTGCCGCATAACGGTGATGAAACACCAGTTGCACGGAGCGTTTGGGGGAAGATCGGTCGTCGTATCGCGTTGCGTCCTCGGGCTGTGTGGGCGGTTACGGCTGTGGTGCTTGGCATTATGTCTCTTGGTATTATTGGCTTTAAGGCGAACGGCCTAACTTCAAAAGATACCTACCGCACTACACCGGATTCTGTTAAGGGTGACACGGTGGTTGCGGCGCATTTCCCGGCAGTGGGGGCAGGGCTACCAGTCGTTGTGGTCGGCAATGCCTCTAGCGCTTCAGCCATAGAGCACGCGCTGCGTGCTGACGGCAAGGTGACATCAGTGGTGCCTGTCGTTACAAAGCATGGCCATGCTTTAACAGAGGGTACCTTTACGGTCGCTCCAGATGGTCCGGCGGCCTATGCTACCATTGATCGCTTGCGTAGCGCCATGCATAAGATTCCTGGCGCTGACGCTAAAGTGGGTGGCTACACGGCCATTACGCTGGATACAGAGCGAGCCTCTAGGCATGATCGCCAGGTGATTATTCCGATCATTTTGCTGGTAGTGTTTGTGGTTTTGGCGGTGCTGCTCAGGTCGCTATTGGCGCCGCTCGTGCTCGTACTTACGGTGGTGCTGTCGTTTGCGGCTGCATTCGGTGCATGCGCCCAGATATTTACCCACGTCTTTAAGTATGGTGGTGCTGATTCGTCGTTGCCACTGTTTGTGTTTGTCTTCTTGGTAGCGCTCGGCATCGACTATAACATCTTCCTGATGACCCGGGTACGCGAAGAAGCTAAGCATGGCGGTGATACTAAAAAAGCGGCACTCATTGGTCTGGGCGCTACTGGCGCGGTCATTACTTCGGCCGGTGCGGTGCTGGCGGGTACGTTCTCGGTTTTGGCAACGCTGCCATTAACGGCTTTTGCGGAGATCGGTTTTACGGTGGCCTTTGGCGTGCTGCTCGATACGCTAATTGTTCGCTCGGTGCTGGTGACAGCCCTGACGCTTGATATGGGTGACATCATTTGGTGGCCTAGCAAGCTGGCGAAGCAAAACGCTACAAAGAAAAAAACCGCTTGAGCTGCTTACCTTAAAACATTTCAGCTTAAGCAGTGGTAAATGCACAGGAGTTTATTTACAATACCCTGATAGAAAAGAGGTAGCCTTTATGAACCCAAACCAAGTTATTACTGATGCTAAGACAAAGCTTGATGCAGCGGTTGCTCATTACGGTGAACAACTAAAAACATTGCGAACTGGCCGCGCCAGTGCCGCTATGCTTGATGGCGTAACTGTTATGGCGTATGGCCAGCCTATGCCGCTCAATCAGCTGGCAAATGTGACTGCGCCCGAAGCCCAGCTCATCCAAATTACGCCATTCGATCCGAGTAATTTGCAGGCTATTGTTAGTGCTATTCGCGACAATCCGGCTTTAGGTTTTAACCCAAGTGATGATGGCCGTGTGGTACGTGTACCCGTGCCGCCGCTGAACGAGGAACGCCGCCGCGAAATTGTGAAGCAGCTGGGATCTAAGCAGGAAGATGCTATGGTAGCACTTCGCAACGTGCGTCGCGATGCTTTGGACGCGGTTGATAAAGCAAAAAAAGACAAAGAAATTGGCGAGGATGATGCAAAGCGCCTGCAGGGTCAAGTGGAGGACGCTATAAAGGCAGCCCAGGCACAGGTTGAAGCGGCTAGTAAGGCTAAAGAATCAGAGATAATGACGGTGTAGGGCGGTCATGAGACACCCGCTGTCGCGGGTTTCTCATCGCGCGGGCAAAAAGATGCGACTTTTTGTCCGGCTGCTCCTCCCGGCTGGTAGTGGGGTGTTGCCAGGTAGAGTGGATGAAAGATATAGAGAAGATGACGGAGGTGAAGAGGGAAATTGACGCAAGAGTGGCGGCATATTTTGCGTCGGCAGAAACCTATGCGGGTGTAGCGCTTTCGTCGAACGGGGCGCAAGTGCTTGAGTTGCTTGCCGAATTTACCATGCGGCCCAGCAAGCGGTTGCGTGGCATTTTGGCAATTATGGCCTACGAAATGTTTGGTGGTCGTAGTCATGATACGGCACTTGATTTAGCGCTGACCATGGAGCTGGCACAGAGCTATCTGCTAATCATCGACGATGTTATGGATCGGTCGGAAATGCGGCGCGGCGGTCCAACGGTTCACCAAGAATATATCCGTGCGATGCGACATGACTTTCCAAAAAAGCGTGTAATGCACGATGCCAATATGGCGGCAGTGATTGTTGGTGAGCTAGCACAACACTTGGCATCATCCGTATTAAATGGCGTAGACGAACCAGCAGAACGAGTTCTAAGAGCAGAGCAGCTATTTCACCGTAATGTAGCGGCAACGGCTCACGGGCAGATTGATGACTTATTTGGCAGCATGGGACAACTGCAAACTATTGATGAAACGCTCGCCATGTATGTGCGTAAGACTTGCCATTACACATTTATCGCACCGCTGCAACTAGGTGCAGCCTTGGCTGGGGCGAGCGACGATGATCTAGAAGCGCTCAAGGAGTTTGGTGTCCATGCTGGCGTGGCGTTTCAGCTTCAGGATGACGATATTGGCATGTTTGGCGACGAGCGGGCAAGTGGGAAATCTAACCTGGACGATCTGCGTGAAGGTAAAATGACGGTGCTGATGCGCTATGCCTTGACGCATACGACCGATGTAGATCAGGCGACCGTGCAGGCAGCACTTGGCAATCAAAAAGTAACGCATAAGCAGCACGCAGCTGTGTGTACGATTTTAGAGAAATCAGGTGCGCGGGCATATACACGGCAAGCAATGAGCCGTGCGAATGGAGAGGCTATAGCTACATTGGATGCACAAGCACAGTGGAATGCATCGTCGAAGCTATTTTTATCGAGATTATTGGAATCGTTAACCAGCCGCACAAACTGAGGTTTGCGGCCATCTTTGTAGGTAGTTGCGGATGGTATACTAAGCTCAGTATGAGTGATACACAGGCCGTAGTGCCACGACATCTTGGTATTATTCTGGACGGTAATCGTCGCTGGGCTAGCGATCGTGGACTGGCTACCAGCGAAGGTCACAAAGCCGGGTATAAAAATGTGGAAACAATTTTGGAAGCAGCGCTGGATCGCGGTGTTGAATATGTCTCAGTGTACGCCTTTTCAAGTGAGAATTGGAACCGTTCGGCCGATGAAGTGCGCCAGTTGATGAAATTATTTTTGTGGGTATTCAAGCATGAGCTGGGGAATGTGACCCGACATGGTGTACGTATCCGGGTGCTGGGCAATAAATTACGGATTGGCAAGTCCCTTTTAAGGGCAATTCATAACGCAGAACGGGAAACGGCAGAGAATAAGCGGGGGACATTACTGCTATGTCTGGATTATGGTGGTCAGCAGGAAATTGTGGATGCCATGAAACAACTAGTGGCAAATGGTATAAATGCGAGCGATTTAACCGCCGACCAAATATCTGATCAACTACAGACCAATGGTATACCACCGCTGGATCTAATTATTCGGACCTCTGGCGAACAGCGGCTTAGTAATTTTATGCTGTGGCAAGCCGCCTATAGCGAATTTATGTTTACGCCGACCAAATGGCCTGATTTTAGTGTCGAAGAGTTCAATGAAATGCTCGATGCCTATGCACGCCGTGCTCGGCGCTTCGGCAAATAATTGTACGTTGGTTGCGATTTAGGCAAATAAATTCAGGAGAGTCAGGCGAAGTACAGCCGGACGGGCGATTAGCCCGCCCGCGTGAAAGCGCTCTCCTGAATTTATTTGCCTAAATCGCATTCACATAGTGTTCTCCTTCAGTTCTTTCCGGTATACTAATCACTAGCTATGGGGATATTTTTGCTAATCGTTGGAATTTTGCTGTTTATTAGCTTGGTTGTGGTACACGAACTGGGCCATTTTTGGGCAGCACGGCGCGGTGGAGTGGAAGTCGAGGAATTTGGCATCTTTTTCCCGCCACGCCTATTTAAAAGACACACCAAAGCCGGCTACGATTTCACCATCAATTTGCTGCCGCTCGGGGGGTTTGTAAAACTAAAGGGTGAGCACGATAGTGATACACAGCATGGTAGCTATGGTGCCGCTCGTGTGAGCACTAAGGTAAAAATCATGTTAGCTGGTGTAGCGATGAACCTACTGACGGCGTTGGTACTGTTTACCGTACTTGGTTGGCTTGGTATGCCAAAACTGGTCGACCACCAATTTACCGTAAAAAGTGATACGCATGTGCTGCGAAACGACGTGCGTGTTTCATATCTGGAACCAGGCTCGCCGGCAGCAAAAGCAGGCCTAAAAGTACGCGACCAATTGTTAACTATCGGTGGCCAAAAAGTCACAACTTCAACTGATCTTCCTAGGTTGACCAAGGAGTTTGCGGGTAAAACGGTGGTAGTGCGTTATAGCCGTGACGGTCAAACTCGTACTACCAAATCAACTTTTCGCGCGCCTGCCGTTGTTATCGCCAGTCAAAAGACCAGTAGCCCCAAAGGATATTTGGGTGTCCAGCCGGTAGATTTCACTCTGCAGCGTTCTACGTGGTCGGCTCCTATCGTTGCAGTAGGCATGAGCGCCCAGCTTACGGCGTTAACCTATCAGGGCCTGGGCCATGCACTGGCCGGCTTAGGCGGCATCTTTGCTGGCGCATTTACCGGTAATCACGCGGCACGAGAACATGCCCAAACCAGTGCTAGCAGCCAAGTGTCAGGCCCAGTCGGCATATTTGTGATTTTGCGTGATGGCAGTTTACTTGGGTATCAATATATGTTGCTTATTGTGGCCGTGATATCGTTAACGCTCGCGATTATGAACGTATTGCCTATACCGGCACTTGATGGTGGCCGATTATTCGTAACGCTTATTTCGCGGTTACTCAAAAAGCGTATTTCTCCCGGTGCCGAAGAGGCGATTTATGGGGCGGGATTTGCAGTGCTGATGCTGCTCATTGTGGTTATTACCGTTGTTGATGTTAAAAGGTTTTTTTAAAACGGCGCAATCTAGGATAGATTCTAAACAGTATGGCTGACAAAAATCAATCTGCTGAATTGGCATCGCAGCCAGAAACGTCTCATACAAAAGGTATAAGTTGGAGCCCGCTTCTAGCTATAGTCTACGCCCTTGTCTCGTTCGGTTTGATGACGCAACTGGTGGTGCCAGTGATAATCTATAGCGCTTTGGTCGTAAATGGTAAAACAACTCACCAAGCGTTAGACATGCTGCAGAATAGTATTATCTGGCAATTCGTGTATGTACTACTTGCTGAAGGTGTTATGTTTGGAGCGGTCTGGTGGTTTCTGAAGAAACACAAGCGAAGACTTCGGATTATTGGCTGGCGCGGCTTGCGTTGGTCTGATCCAATAGCAACGCTAGGCGGTTTTGCTGTCTATTTTGTCGCATATGCCGCTCTTTTGGTGGTAGCCACCCATTACATTCCGTCATTTAACGCCGATCAAAAACAAGAGCTCGGTTTTGATAATGTTGCCGGTGTAGGCAATTTGCTGTTAACGTTTGCAAGCCTGGTGGTGTTGCCACCGATTGTCGAGGAGACACTGTTCCGCGGCTTTATTTTTACTAGTTTGCGCAGTCGAGTGCGCTTTATATGGTCGGCGCTGATTACTAGCGCACTGTTTGCGTTGGCGCACCTGGAGTTCGGCAGCGGTAAGCCGCTCTTATGGGTGGCAGCGCTAGATACGTTTACGCTTAGCATAGTACTATGCTATTTGCGCGAAAAGACTGATAGTTTGTGGCCGGGTATTTTGCTACATGCTCTCAAAAACAGCATTGCGTTTATAAGTCTATATCTGCTTCATCTAAGCTAAGCGTTGATGGTACCTAGCGTAAGTGATCTAGGGAGAC
>CAYZGW010000019.1:0-23896 GCA_964478195.1 uncultured Candidatus Saccharibacteria bacterium | reverse complement strand
TTTCCATTGTATCTTCTGACATCCGGTGCTCGCCACGCTCAAGCCGTGCGATAGTGTTTGCCGGAACACCCGACTTCTCGCTAAGACTTGCCTGCGTTAGCTCAGCGTCCTTGCGAAGTTGCCGGAGTCTTTTGCCTATTTCTTTGGATTTCTTGTCAATCATAATCTATGGAGCTAGTATAGCATCCTCTCTCAAGAGGCGGCCTTGTCGTAAGGAAGAGTTGCAACAAAGGTCAAGTAGGACTACTTACGCTGTATCACGTCTTTAGTATCTAGTAGCTTGAACATCCCCCTAATGCTCTCAACGATTTCACCATCATTATAAAATACGGGTACGTCTAACCTGTCTGCCTCTTCAATGAGGAATTCTTGTATAAATCGTGCAGCTTTGAATTGCTGATCGGCTTCAAGGGAGGGTTTGCGGTGAACGAAGAATCGTTGGTAATGCTGCTGCTCAGATTTAATGGCGACGAGGGCGACCTTGCTTGCCGCCAAGCTCGGACTCGTAAATGCGGCCTCGGCAACGTAATCTTCTCTCATATCTTGTAGCTTTTTAAATACATACGGCTCAAGCGCAGCACGAACCCGCAGAAAACCTTCGACAGCCGTCTCCTTGTTCAACTGACCGAATTCTTGCCAAGCAAGAGTCGATGGTATGCGTAGAAAACGGTTCTCATTCTCGGCTATATGATTACGAATCTCGTCTAGCTCGATAAATGTTGCACCCATCCGCTCTGCGGCTTGTGCTGCCAAGGTTGATTTCCCGGTCCCTGGGACACCGTATATCAAGAACGTTTTCATACAGTTAGTCTAACAGATGTTTATACGAGGAATGGCGCGGTATACATAAATCAGAACGCCATGCTCTGTCCGTGCAGCAAAGCAAAGCCCTTCTTCATAACGGGGAGCTCTGGGTCGTTGGCTTCGCGTCCCGCCGTAAACATTTGCTCAAGTTCATTCTCTGCAACCCACACATAACTTGAATGATCTTCGGGAACCAATTGGATGTTGTCGATGCCATCTTTGAATTGTGCAAAATAGACGATTTCAACGGAATGGGTGCCTTTAACTTCATTCATATAGGTAAACGTAGCAAAAGGATCGCCCACATCAATACCTTTATTAAACTCTTCTTGAATTTCCCGCTTAAGAGCCGTTACCAACTCTTCGCCATAATCGACGTGACCACCGGGAACATTGTAGACATTTGGCAAGAATTTTTTAGTGGCCGCACGCTTTGGCAAGAAGACCTTTTCGATACCATCAAAATTGTGATGGATAAATGCGCAGACGGTAACTACTTGTTGGCCGTAGGCTGGAGTTTCGCTATCGTGGGATATTTTTTGCATGTCCTCAGTTTATCACGCGACATCTTCTCTTATAATGGCCTGGCGAGACGCTGTTATGGTCTTACTTAAACCACCTTACCAAATATTGTCCGCATAGAGTGGGCTGCATATCCTCGTCTTTTACTGCTCCTTGCTAGCTTATTCGACCCAATCTTCTCATTTAAAGCCCAATTTCTAAAACTTGTATTTCTTAAGCTTGAATCAACCCACATTTTTATTATTTGTGCAGGAGTTTTAGTAATTGCTTTTGAGATTTCCATTAGATGCCAAAACTCCTCTAAATCTAGGATCATTGGCATCTTACATCTTTTATCGATGCCGATTACTTTAGCTTCCGACACGTCGACCATCTTGTCGATTAAGTCCATAATCAGGCCATTTGACGAGAATGGGGCACCCACAACGATAATCGAATATATATCGCTCTTCGGCTGCTCGATGAGTAATCCTCTTTGTAGAGTCTGATCTATCTGTTGGAGTTTATTAACTACCGTCTTATTTAAGTCATCGACCAAATCATCTAAGCCGCCATTCGTAGCTGTCTCTTTCTTAACTCGATGGAAAACGAAATCAATTGCCAACCAATCATCGTCAATTATCACAGCATCACACGTTTTCGTCATGCCTCTGCTTCCTTTGCCCCAAACTTGCCGTATCTCATCCTCATCACCTAAAAGCCGAGAGCTGCTGTTAAGATTCTCCTCGATGACCTTTCGTCCGAAGCCCTCAACTGCGCGCCCAAATATCTCAGACCAACGCCTTGTGCTCTTATTTGAGTCACGTAGCATTCGTTCAATATCGCTAAAGAACCCGAGCGGCGTTGCCTTGTTCATCAAAAAAAGTGGGCGCATAAGATAGTATTGAGAGCTATAAACTTTAAGTAAGGGACGGTCGTAGAAAGCGGTAAATGTCCAACAACGAACGTCTTTAACGTCTTCGATGGCTTTTGTTCCTGCACCCTCTAATGTTTCTGAGTAAAACTCTATCCACTTATTCATCATCGCTTCATCAACGATAGATTCATCGCCAAAATTCCGAGGAAACATGTAGCCCAGATCATTTCCTGCGTTAGCTACGATAGCGGATGCAGACGTAAATGCTCTAAATAAGTCAGTACTCATCCCAACCGTTTCTTTGACTATTTGATCTATGTCTATCCAGCCTTTTAGATTCTTAAGGGTCGGATAAATCTCACTGACAATTCTATGTAGTACTTCTGCCCAGTTATCAAAGTCGTTAATTCTCGCCCATAGGTCAGTTCGCATTATCTCAAGGGGCATCTCCTCAAGATTAACATGACTGGATTCAATGGTACCGGCCATGGCGAGTATGAGCATGCCTATTTCGTGGTTTAACTCAATATCACTAATCTCTATTTCATCTAAAGACCCATAAATAATGACATTCAGGGCCAACGCCGTAGCGACCTGCGAGCTAAACAGGGCGGCATACTTATTGGACTGTAGGGCATTTAATGCCTTTGTAGCGAAAGGCTCTGGCAATATATCCTTGACTAACTTTGGGTCTCTGAGCACTCTCCTGTCTTTATCCGCATATTGTATTAACTGTGCCAATATACTAAGAGTGTCCCTCATTGGCAGGCATGAAAGTCTACTACGGATAGTATCAATTCGCATCAGCTGACCAACGCCATGCATTGGACTCAGATAAAACCCTGTAAAATCTAGTGGAGTGGCGTTTTCCATCTCTTTAGAGTACTTCAAATGAGGGTCACACTACCAGCTAAGCCTCCTATGGCTAACTAGTGCCAAAAACGTCTGTAGCTTAAGAATCCTGCGTTGTTACTCTCATCGCAGGTAGTCACAACATACGATTGGCCCTGAAGCTGAAGTAGTCTTCGCCGCTGAGAATGATATGGTCACGCAGGGATATACCGAGCATTTGCCCGGCCGCAACAAGTTGCTGAGTGGCTGTTATATCCTCTTGGCTAGGTTGCACTTCTCCCGAGGGGTGATTGTGAGCGACGATAACATATGCAGCGCGATCTTTGAGTGGAGCTGCAAATACTTCGCGCGGATGCACGAGCGCAGTATTCAGTAAACCAATAGTGACCACTCGCCGAGCTATAAGCCGGTGACCGCTATCCAAGGACAAACACAAGAAATACTCCTGTCTTTTATGACGGATGTACTTGAGATGTAGCAGAATGTCGTCATAGGTATGTAGCGGTGCGCCTCTACTCCTGTTCATATATAACTACTACGCCACGCTTAGGCATCCAACTTGTTAGCATGTGGAGTTGCACTTTGGCAAAGTCGTAGGTTACGTATACGGTGCAACAAGTCGGCGGCACTCTCAGGAAACTTTCGACCGTTGCAAAAGTAACGTCTGCTTCCAGTTGGTCTTTTGGCGGCTTCATGGAAAACTTTAGACTTCTCGCCCGCTCAAGCTGTTCTGAGAGCTCGTCGATACGACTTGGCTCTAGCGTGCTGCTTCTTAGATTCCCGATCTGTCGAAGTATCTGCATCCATTGTTTTCTGACCGCCGATAAAGTACTCGCTGGGTTGTCGGCTACAACAGCAACCTTGCCGCATAACAAGCGAGCGTAGAGATGGTGGGCGATGTCCCACGCGATTGAGTCTTTGTCATTGAGAGTACGTCGCTCTACATAAAGACTGTGCATACTACCGCTTCTCCGTCATTTGGCATGATGCCACGTTGCAATAATTCGAGCTTTTGCATGATTACGAAATCCGCCCAACCAAGGATGAGTAGTCTGTGATCTTTAGAATGCGTGCTACATGCAAACGTTTGTTTGCCGTCGACATCACGTGGGCCGAGAACAGCTTTAGCTAGTATTATTCGATGGCCGCAGAGCACGCAGTCTACGACTCTCGGTGGTCTTATTTCGTCAGGAAAACAGATAATTGGCATAGAATTCTCGTTAAAAGCTTATAAACATATCGTTTATAAATGCTCTGACACGAGAATAGCGCACAATGATCTTATAAACAAGTCGTTTATATAACGAAATGTTTATATTCTTTACGCTGATTGTATGAATACGCAACTAGAAACCAAACAACTCCTAGCTTTTGGGAAGAGGCTCGCCGAAGTCCGTAAAAGTAGAGGACTCACGCAGCAAGCACTCGCCGAAAAGCTCGACATAAGTCTCGTTTCTATCGGCTATATTGAAACCGGAAAGCGCTGGCCACGGCTTGCGACACTACATCGAATTGCGAAGTGCTTGAACGTGCCAGTAGGCGATTTCTTTAAAGGCTTATAAGCCTAACCAATACAAGTGACGTAATGGCTGCTATATCACCTGTATACTAGCTGCCCTGGCATCACCCTGCCTATGTAACAAAATGGCCAACTGCCCTATAGTATGCTTATGCATGAGTTTTCCAATTTGCCGTTAGACGATGAGATGGTAGCAAGCCTCCGATTGGAGACATCCGCCCTAAGGCCGGAAGTCCAACTACGAATTAATGACACGGCCCTAAGAATCAAAGATAGTATGGTCGACAGCTACCAGGACTACATCCCACCCGAGACCCTTAGCCGCGTGGAACATCTTGAGGATCGGGTATTCATAATGGACTCAGACACTTTTGACGCCTTTGATTCAAGTTGGCATGGCGACGATAGTGAGACCACGACACGACAGAGTGTAATGGGCGTTTCGTATGCGGCTGGCGACGTTATAGCCATGACCGTAGATGAAGAGCGCTCATGGAATCTCATGACTGAAGATGCACAAAAGGAGCTGACTGATCTATACGGAGCCGACGCAAAAGGCATTACTAATAATATTCGGTTTACCGATAACTTGGCACATGAGATTGCCCACAAATTTCAAGACTCCTCCCTGCCACGGCCGTTTCTAGAGGCAGCTGTCAGATACTACCAACAAAGAGTTGTGACCGATCTAGGATTCGGACATCTCATAGTAGATTTGGACGAACAGCGAATTGAATTCTACGCAGGGTTACTAGATAAGTATGGCGATCGTGTTCATTCTGTGTTTTTCGGCACTGAGCAGGATCTAGGATCACGCGAACAAATAGTAAAAGAATTTACCCCTTCAATATGTGCGCGCCTTTTCCCGGAGGGTAAGGGTTTATAAAGAACATCCTGCAAAAGTTTGGGATTTATAGTGGTAAAATCGCTAGTAGACAATGAAGAACTCACCCAACAAGCGACTCGGTACATTAAAAGCTATCCCCCTATGGGCTTACCTACTCATTTTGGTCGTTCTGATCTTCGGCTTGAGTAGAATACCCGGTGGCGGAGCGTTGCCTCTTTTACTTCTGCCAATTGCTAGTATTGTTCTATACGTATGGGCGATGCGCCGCTATAAGTGGGCCCGAGTTCTGGCGATTATGCTGGCATGCCTCTTTGTTATTTTGATCTTATTTAGCATCTCAGCTTCCCATGGTCTGCATCTGTTAGGTTACTAGCTGGCTCAAAGCGTAAGCCTATAGCAGAATCATTTTGCTAATGTTTATATTACATTGTAATATAAACATTTTAAGAAAGATTTCACTTTTCTTCTATAAACTCCTTTCAAAAGGATTATAGAGGAGAAGAGGCAATGGTTAAATTTAAGGCGCTGCGGGTGGCAGCTCTGTTTTCTATGCTGGTAGGCCCAGTAATGTATGTGTCGCCCGTGTTTGCCGCAACCACTGGTGACGCTTCGCCATTTATAAACCTAATCAAAAACGCCACGACTCTTTTAGCTAGTGTGGGCGGAACGCTGGCTATCGGCTTTTTGGTGTACGGGGGCATACTGTACATCACCAGTGGTGGCGATTTACGCAATCACGACAAAGCCAAGGGTGTCATAAGAAACGCAATCGTCGGCCTCATAATCGTTTTGGCCGCCACAGCCTTAGGTACGCTGGTCTCTACAGTGGGGACAAACGCCTTCGGGAGCTAATCATATGAGTCTATTTGCGGCCACAACCTCAAGGACTATGGCCGATGTTTCAGCTGCCACTAGCTCTATACATTCGTATGTCGTACCTACACTTGCAGTGCTAGCAACAATTGCGGGCGCAGCGAGCATATTCATTATCGCCTACTCCGGCTATCTGTACATGACAAGTTCGGGCGACTCGGAACGCTTGAGCCACGCAAAGCGAATACTACGTAACGGTATAATTGGTCTTCTGATTGTGCTGTCTGCCGCTACGCTCGCGGGCGTATTGAACCATGCCTATACCGTTCCGGCTGCTGGTTCTAAAACAGCGTTGCCCGCACTACAGGAAATACAGCCTCAGAGCGCATCTGGTGGTTGGTCGGACATCCTCATAGATGCAATTACTGGCTTCTTCGCGAATATCGTTACCTCTATTGCTAGCCCAGTGCTAAACCTTTTGGATAAGCTGACCAGTGCGACACCGCTAATGTCCACGCAGGCGTCAGTGTTTAACTTATGGCTTGTCATAGTTGCCATTGGCGACGGCCTGTTTGCTCTCGTACTTGCACTACTCGGATTCCGCGTTATGAGCGGTGAGCTACTTGGCCTAGGTGAGTTCGACTTAAAGGGTATGCTGCCGCAAGTGGTTCTTGTTTTTGGCCTAATGAATACCTCCATTTTTGCTATCGACGCGATAATTGCCCTGAATAATGCCGTCATAGCGGCGATTCATGCGGGCTTTCCAGATACAAACATGTGGGATGCTCTAGCTTCTTCCATGTCGCGACTGAGTGGATTACCTCTCGTATCACTAATCCTCTTTGTGGTCTTCATGATCTTGACCGTCATACTGGTGGTCTACTACATCGGCCGTTTGCTCATACTTTTCCTCGGCGCTGCGCTTTCGCCGCTTGTAGTACTCCTATGGCTGCTACCCGGTTTCCGTGAATTCGCGAATAACCTTATCCGGACATATCTTATGGTCGTGTTCGTACTTGTGGTACATATTGTGATCTTGCTACTAGGCGCGTCGCTGCTCAGCAGTTTTGTGACAAGTAGTCCAACGGGCATACCTAACCCATTCATGGCCGTTACGGTGGGAATCGCTACCGTTCTCGCACTCCTGCGATCACAGGGTGTCCTCGTGCAAATGTCACTAATAAGCTCGGGTGCAAATACTACAAAGAACCTTGGTAAACAATTTGCGGGCGGTCTTAACTATACCGCCGATAAAGCAGATCAGTTTGCCGGTTCGCAACTCGCTAAAGAGCGGGGCAAATACCTACTAAACGTAATGGGAGCAGCAGAATGAAAACAGCAACAGTACCGGCCCAGATAACAACCGTCGAAGATAAAATCGTGGGCGGCCTAACCCCTTACCAGCTAACGCTAATGATAATGCCTCTGTGCATCGGGTTTCTGGCGTTTGCAGCATTACCCCCAAACCTCCATCTGGCACTATATAAAGTTGGTACCGTCGTCATTCTGGAGGCGATAGGCCTAGTAGCATCAATACGGATTAAAGACCGGATGCTCATTCACTGGCTCGCCATAATCGCACGGTACAATTTACGGCCACGTTATTACGTATATGACAAGAATGACACGTACCTACGCGATATACCTGAGCAGGCCAGGAAGGCCAAGCAAGAAGATAAAACGGTCAGTACCGAGAGCGCCGATGCAACCGCACGGCCAGAGCTGGATATGGCCCAGATGGTGAGGCTTGAGGACATCATGGCCGATCCGCGTGCAAGATTACGCTTTATAACGGGAAAGGACGGAAAGCTCAATGTCATTATTAACGAAGTCAAATAACAAGGAGTCGTCACGGCGGCAGATCGCGATAAAAGCGGTCGAGGATGATGTGCTCACTCTTCCTAACGATAAGTATCGCGCCATTCTACAAGTTTCATCTCTGAACCTTGAGCTAAAGAATGATGCCGAAAAAGATGCGATTATTGAAATCTATCAAAGCTTCTTAAACTCGTTACCCTGTGAGATTCAAATTCTCATCAAGGTACGTGAACTAGATATAGACGACTACCTACAGGGCTATGCTGAGCGACAAAAGGCAGAAACGGAAGATGTGTATATCAAACTACTGGCGAGCTACCAGAGTCATGTTGTAGACCTCATAGAGAAATATAAAATCCTATCCCGCCGCTTTTATATTGCCGTCCCCTATGATGGCGGCAACAAGGTAGACTTTGCGCTTGCGAAAGACCAGCTTGATCTGCACGTAAGCATCATACAGGGCAATTTAGGCAAACTAGGTATGAATGCGCGGCGGCTTTCAACTATGGAGATACTCGACCTTTTCTATACGTATTACAGCCCGGAACTTTCCAAATGGCAGCCGCTAAAGGCCGAGACGATGCAAATGCTAACAACACAATATATCTGAGGCCCATTATGAAGAACTTTATAAACGAGATCACTACTTACAAGCAGCGGCGCGCAGACCGCCCCAAGGAGTACAAAATACCATTTGGTACTCAAGACCCGATGGACATAATTTCTTATGGCGGCATGGAGGAGCAGAAAGACTACGTTATTATCGACGGCCGCTATATTCGGACGCTCTTTGTTGCAGGCTATCCAGCCCAAGCACAACATGGCTGGATGGATAGCCTTCTAAACTTTCCGCATGACGCAGATATTACATTCCACGTTGAGCAAGTAGACTCCAACCAGGCGCTACAAGAACTCACGCGGAAAATTACTGAGATGCAGTCGGTAGTGAATGCGAAAGTCTCCACGAACTCGCCGATCCCACCCCAGACCGAGGAATCACTCAGCTCGGCTAAGAAGCTGAGGCGGGGCATTTTGAAAGGTGAGCAGCAGCTGTTTCAAGTTGCGGTGTATGTCGCAATCAGCGCCGGAACGCTTAAAGAGTTAGACAATATGACTAAAATACTGACGTCAGCATTGTCCGCACGCCTTTTCTTTACCAAACCAGCAACGTTTCAGCAAGTCGAAGGGTTGCGCTCAATATTACCCCGTGCGGAAAATGTACTGGCACAGAAACGCAACCTTGATAGCACTTCTGCGGCCCTGACATTTCCTTTTGTGTCTTCGCAGTTGGTTCAACAGAATGGCATTTTGTACGGTGTTAATGAGAAGACGAAATCAGTCGCCATTATTGACCGGTTCGGCTTACACAATGCTAACAGCATCATGTTTGGCGAAACCGGCGGGGGCAAGAGCTTTACCTCCAAAATTGATATCCTCCGTAACCTGGCCCAGGGTAATCAGGTTATTGTGATTGATCCTGAGCGAGAATATGAGAAGTTAGCTAAGTCGGTAGGCGGCACCTACATAAACTTGTCGCCAACGTCTAAGCACCATATAAACCCCTTTGACATGGCAGCGACAGCCCACACAAAACATCAGTTGGCCGAGCATGCCCAAGACTTAACAGAAATAATCGCTCGCATGGTAGCCAACCCCGACAAACGTGATAACACACCTGCGTTGACGATGGAGGAACGCGCTGAGGCAGACGAGGTAATCATACAAATTTACAAAGAAGCCAAAGGTAAGGCCCCGACTCTCCAAAAGTTCTACAAGGCGGCGCACGAGAAAGGTTTGATGTCGCTGTGTAAACGGTTAGAGAAATATCTAACCGGAACGTTGGACGGCCTCTTTAATGAGCCGACCAATATTAAACTCAACAATCGGCTTGTCGTCTTTGATATCAAAGACCTTAAAGAGGCAGTCCGCCAGCCGATGATGATGGTAATTGCGACCTTCGTACAGAACCGTGTTATGGCCGATCCGAAAAAGCGTCTGCTCGTTATTGACGAAGCTTGGCTACTGTTACAAGACGAGGAGAGCGCACGGTTTATTGCCGAAATGGTGCGACGAGCACGTAAGTACTACTTGGGTGTTTCGATCATAAGCCAGCAAGCTAATGACTTCTTAGAGAATAAATATGGTCGGACAATTGCTTCGCAAAGCGCGCTTCGCTTCTTGCTAAAACAAGACTCCACGACAATTGAAAACGTCGCTAAAGTCTTTAACCTGAGCGATTTCGAGAAGCACTACCTGCTAGTCTGCAACAGAGGTGATGCACTAATAATCGCAGACCAAGATCACGTAGCCTTGCATATAACAGCGTCTAAAGAAGAGATACCACTCATCACTACCGACCCGTCGGAAGTCTTCGGTGCATGAACTGGGTATGGGTAGCTTTGCGGTTTTTGGTGCCGCCGAAGCTATTAAAACTCGTTCTTGGTATACTTGCGTTCCTGATATTCCTACCTGCGCTTGGGCTTGTGGCGATAGCCGCAGCACCTGAAGATGCATTGCTGCATGCGTTTGATATAGTCTCTGGCTCAGGCGCTAGGGTCAAACCGACCGACATAGCCATTATGGGTGGCTTTTCATACCCGGGCGACAACTATGCTCCGGGGAACTGTACATACTGGGTATTCGCTCGGCGCTCAGAGGTCGGCGAACCGATCCCCAACACTTGGGGAAATGCTGCCACATGGGCGCCTCGTGCAGCCAAAGACGGCTATGTAGTGGACCATACCCCAACCAAGTATGCCATTATGCAGACTCCTAATTCCGCAGAGGGCTTGGGTCACGTTGCGTTTGTCGAGAGCGTTGATCCTGATGGTACGTGGCACATTTCAGAGATGAACGTTGTTGGCCTCTACATCATAGACGACAAGGCTATGCCCGCATCAGATGCAAAATCATATAACTTTATTCATGAAAAGGGCGTATAAAATCCCATGAGAAACCCTCCTAACCTTGTCTTACTCGCCAAGCATATATTGCCCAGTGCACCTATAGCTCTTGTTATTGCCGCTTTAGTGGGCGAGATAATTCTCTGCTACATGATCGCCTACGCCCTGTTCACTTTTATACAAAACGTACCTTCCCTCTTTCGGCGCATCCTCCAAAAGTGCGGCGTTGGCGAAAAAGAGACACCGCAAATATTTCTAGAGTTAACCTTCCCGGCCG
The DNA here is from genome assembly GCA_964478195.1 of uncultured Candidatus Saccharibacteria bacterium. Classification (GTDB taxonomy): domain Bacteria; phylum Patescibacteriota; class Saccharimonadia; order Saccharimonadales; family UBA4665; genus JAJZCD01. The sequence goes on along the minus strand of CAYZGW010000019.1, from coordinate 12,685 downwards.
ACACTACTAAGTCCGCCTTCGCTACTGAACAGCTTCACATATTGCTCCGAGGCCTCGTAAAGTATTACGGCTTCTGGGATCGACTAGCGGCACGCAAGAAGCCATACTCACTTGAACTCGTTGGCACTAATGACGATGGTATCCGCTACATCCTCATGATCCCCGAGAGCGAACTAGAAACCGTCCAGCATAACCTCCTGTCATTCCTTCCCGGCCTCAAGGTCCGACAGGTCGAAGATTATGTAGCGACTATCCCCGAAGACACGACGCAGGTCGTTGAACTACGCTTAACTGGCGATTTTATCCTGCCACTCAAAAGCCACAAGACACTCCAAGAACACGACCCTTTTGCTTACTTCACCGGGCATATGACCAAGCTCACTCCAAACGAGCTCATAGCGTTCCAAATTGTTACCGTTCCAGTCTACCGAAACACGCATCACCGTGCATCGCGTCGACAACGCTCTATGCAAACCCGGATTACACTCGGCAAAGATGTCTCCTCTAAACTTGAGCAGCAACGTAAGCCACTTGGCCATATCTTCCAGCTTCTTTGGTCTCCACTGTTCTGGCTCTTATCTGCTACGGGTAAATTCATAGGTATTGTAGTGGATATCTTTATTACCACATCATCGGATAGCCATGACCTACCAGTAACCGTGAACAGCAGAGACCAGCATCAGCTAGGCAATCCATACGAGCTAGAAATGGGACAGCGCATAAAAGAGAAGCTCGACCAGCAATTGTTTGAAGTGACCATACGAATACTGGTATCTTCTCCAGGAAGTGCGGCGCACAACTCACGGGTAGGTGCCATTGTTGAGTCATTCCGGCCGTTCCAGAGTACCTACCAGTCACTTGATACTCGACGGCCTATGCCGTTTCTCTTGCCCAGGAGTAAGCAATTCACCCAGTTTAAGGCACGAGCGCTGTCGCCGCACCACATGAATCAGCAAACCATCCTCTCCAGTTCCGAACTATCCGATCTTTACCACTTCCCCAATACCGATCTCACGAAAACAGAAGGCTTCGTCAAAAGTCGCAGCCGCGAGCTCGCCGTGCCGCTGTCCATCCGGCAGAGCGACGCCAACCTGGACGTCGTCGTTGGCGTTAATGAGCATGGTGGTGACCACCAAGCGATTGGCATGACTTTGGAACAACGCCAAAAGCATACGTATGTTATCGGGAAGACTGGCACGGGTAAAACGACGCTGCTTAAAAGTTCCATCTACCAGGATATGGTCAACAGTAAAGGTCTGGCGGTCTTCGACCCGCACGGGGATATGTTCCAAGAACTCTTAGCTATCGTTCCTGAGAATCGGCGTGAAGATGTCGTCGTCTTCGACCCATCCGACGAGGAGTGGCCCATTGGTCTTAACATCCTCGACCCGGGCATTGAGTTTGCTAGCGAACAGATGCGGCAGGCCAAGATTACCAGTATGGTCTTATCCGTGTTTAGGAAACTAGCCGATGATGCTCAGTGGGGCCCGCGTATGGAGCATATTCTGCGCAATGCCACGCTCACCGCATTACATCTACCGAATCCGAGTCTGTATACGCTGCAGCGCTTACTAACCGACAAGAAATACCAACGCGAGGTAGCGAAGAGCCTTGATGATCCCGTACTCAAGCAATTCTGGGACAAGGAGTTTAAGCTGCTGGGAACCATGCAACTGTCTTCGGTGACCGCTCCCCTGACGCACCGACTCGGCCACTTTATTACCTCTAAAATGTCACGACATATTCTGCTCCAAGAAAAGAGCACAGTTCGTATTGCTGACATTATGAATGAAGGTAAGATCCTCCTCGTGAATCTGTCTAAGGGTGACATTGGTGAAGACCAAAGCTTGTTCTTCGGCACGATATTGACGTCATTCATTTGGATGGCAGCTTACCAACGAACTAAGATTCCAGAAAAGCAGCGTCGAGACTTCTTCGTATATGTGGATGAGTTCCAGAACTTTGCGACGCCGCAGTTCTCGGATATTACGAGCGAAGGACGCAAGTACCACGTCTCCTTGATCGTGTCGCACCAGAATATTGCGCAGATTGAGGATAAGGCCATTGTGAAAGTCGTCGCTAGCAATGCCAGTACGATTATCTGCCTGAAGGTTGGTCCGGAAGATGAGGCGTTTATCTTGCCGTACATGAAGCCAGAGGTTGAGAGTGGTGACATTGTGAATCTGGCGCCCTACCATTTCTACATGAAGACTACCGGGGATGTGAGCGAGGATGCGTTTTCGGGGATTACGGTGCCGGTGGAGGTTGAGGAATCTAGCGAGGTTAAGGATGCAGTGATTGCCTACAGTCGGAAGCAGTACGGTACGCCGGTTACTGAGGTTGAGGGGTATATGAGAGTTTTGTTTGGGCAGGAGGAGCCGGAAGCCAAGGAAAAGATTTCCGATGTGCCAGCGGCTAAACAAGCGATTACGGCGAAGCCGAAGAAAACTCAACGCAAGTCTAATACTAAGAGTCCAAAGACTAAGGGGTCGGGAGTGGCAAGCGAAGGATAGGTGCTGGGATTGCTATACTGTAGCTATGAAACCAAAGCTGATAATCCTGTGCGGCCTCCCCTTTTCAGGCAAGAGTACGTTGGCTAGATCGATAAGCGAGGCTCTTGGGGTAGACATTTTATCTTATGACCACGATATCTACGCTAAGCACAAAAACAAGGTACCAGCGGGCACTTCAAAGGCCAAAGAGTACGATCTCGTCCAAGCGATCGCCCGTGACCAGCTGCGCGACTTACTCAACAAACGTCAGTCAGTTATTTATGATGACCTCTGCCTAGAAATATCTGACAGAAAGTATCTTCTTGACCTGGCACATGAATGCAATGCAACCGTAGTAATCCTGTTCGTAGATACGTCACTAGACGTTATCGAGCAACGACGGCAGGCTAACTTGCAATCCAATGATCGTGACCATATCGATGAAGATACAATGCAGCTTGATATTTCGCTCCTACAACCACCGACCCGTGACGAAGGTGCAATAAGCATTGAGCCAGGCTACGCCTTGCAGGAGATTTTGCGAATGATTGAAAACCGACTACTATAAAAACTAAAGTAGTGACGCGCGAATCGATAACAACTAGCAAGAAACCTAGTGGCCCAGGTGGCGGGTCAAAAGAGTGATATTATACGGGCATGAAGCGTATAGCATATTTTTTGAGCATGATCGGACTTGTGGTCATATTAGCGGCGGCCGCAGCTGTCGTATACGCTATGGTCTTTGCAAGCATAAAAAATACCGCAGCCAAAGATAGCTTTATTACAGCGTTTGGTGGCGCAGCATTCGCTTATCTGTTTGTAAAATATGGCGAGATGTTTACTCGACTTTCTCAAAGAGAAAAGCTCAATATCGACACCGTGGTCAACCTTGAGTATCTGTTCAACAAGCAGCTAAATCAACTAGGTGATAATATGGCTGTTTCAAAACAGATGGCTGACGCACTAAAAAATAAGCGACCGCTCCATTTTCTTGAGTTCAAACCAATTACTATAGGCACCGTGCGCTTACAAGACATGAAGAACGTTGACTTCATTAACGACGTCTTTAATTATTTTGACAATCTCGAAAAGCTCAACGCCGATATGTACACACTACAAAAGATGTCTGAGAAGCTAATCGACGATATGTTGAAAGCGCAAGGACGTTTTGAGGCACGCGAGTATGTGACAATTCAGGCAATCTATAACGCTAACTCCAAAATCATTATCGCGCAGCTTGAGGAAATCCTCGGTTTTCTAGAACGTGCAGACAAAAACGTTGACCAACTTATCGGTAAAATTGGCTATGTTAAAAAGCATCGTGCATGGTGGCTTTCGCTGGCGGTGCCAGGTTTCAACGCTACCCATTACAACGAAAAAAGGCTCAAGAAAGAACTACCAGGCTACATGGCGCAATTCAAAAAAACTCAACAAGAAAATATCGACCAAAGTCTCAAGGAGATCGAAGAGGTGAAAAAGAAGACGGCCAAAAGTAGCGGCAAGTCTACAGACTAAGCGGAGCCTTCGACCACTCGTCCGCCAATATCTGCACAGCTATCCCTCGCAGGCTTAGCGAAGATTACCGAACCCTTGCCATGATGTATCTCTAGTTGCCGACCTAGCTTGCTCGTTAACAGCATTGACCCGGAACCATTGCCCTCAGCCTCAGGTATCTCCCAATCAGTGGCGAATGTGCGGGCACGGATTACGCCTTTGGCTTCGTCTGTCCAAGCCCAAAACATCGTATGCTCCAGAGCCTTCGTTTCTTCGACTGCCATACACTCGACTGCATCAGCATTTTGTAGCTGTTTGAAGTTCCACGGCGGCATAGTGGCAAGCTCAGCTTGCACCCAGGTCAATTCCCCATCTTGCCATGCCTTGATTATACCGCCGCGTGCCTGTATGCCGTCTGTCGGCTTGCCACGCAGTTTAGCAAGTAGCCATGCAGCGCCAAGCACTCCTACACCGGCAAAGTCTATCTCGCCTTGTGGGTGCATAATGCTGATGTTTGCAGCGGCAACGTCGTTAATAAATATCGTTTCACCAGTATTAAGCTTGCGAGCCATAGCTTGACGTTCGGCATCGGGAATATGACGGCCTTCGTCGATAACCACGCTCGCGGCATCACCAAATTTGCCGTTGGTGTCAGTAAAGACGTGGAACATACGAGTATCAGCCATGTTTTTTAACTCAACGTGCTATCTATCCAGTTGCGGAGCTCTATGTTGAGATCGTTCGGCGCGACAAATGTCACCATAGGGAACTCCTCGACACTTGTTTTGCGCACATCTTCCATGACGGCTTCCTTTTGCCTATCAGTGGTATATGAAGTGATGGTAACGTACTCTTTCATGCTCTCAATTTCGCCTTTCCAAAGAAAGCGGGCAGGAGCAACTATAAATTGACCACCAGTAACCAGCCTCTTTTCAAGTAACGAGTTGAGGATAACGTCTGCTTGTGCTTGATTTTCGGCACTAATTTTTACTTCGTAGTAGGTGGTCATTATTCAGTCTCCATTATCATACTTCTTGAGTTCTTCACTTAGCGACACATGATGGCGTTCACCCGGAACAAAGAAATGCCCAGAAGTCGTGTAGTACACGGCAGGCAGGTTGTTGCGCCGCTCCATTTTATCATCATGCCATACGTCTTCATCAAGCGAAACACTAACCACATCAAGCAGCACGAGGTCGTGGTCGCCTGCCGGTGTGATGCTTTTGAGCTTACATTCCATGCTAATCCAGCATTGGTCGAGGGATGGTGGCGCTACTAGCTTAGACGGATAGGTCGAGATGTTTGCAATAAGGTCTAGTTCGGACACATCACGTGGTGCTTTTACGCCACCATCATAAGCTACTTGTATATATTCGAGTCGAGGAAAGCCAACTACGCAGTCGCTACCATCTTGGATATTTTTGTAAGTGTCGCATTTTGGCGAAATGGCAATCATCACACGTGGTGGTTGGTATGAAACAATCATAACTTGTTCAAAGGTGGCTACATTGACGTTACCGGCCGGGCCGATAGTCGTAACCATGCCAGGTGCGTGGCCCGGCGAGAGATAGACGATCTTGTTTTCGTGCAGGTCTTCGAGGGTAAGGTACTTGTGAACAGATATAGCTACAGATTTCATACTTTGCTCCCAAAATTAAACTCTGCAAGCTTGCGTACACAAGTACCGTTGTCTCCCATCTCAAATAGCCCAAGCTTTACGAACATACCGCTAAACTCTGCTGGGTTTGGTAGTGCTGTAGTGTCTATGGGCTCACCATCCGCAAACCGTGTAAAACTCATGTGTGGGCGAAACAATTCACCAACCCCACGATAGCCATACTTTTCTAGGTTTTCACGGACTTTGCCAGTAGTGGTAAGCATACGGGCTTTGTCCTTTTCGCGCATGCCATCACGAATGGGATTGATAGCTTCGACAACAGTCATTTGCAAGCGGTCTATCAGATCTATGCGCGTGTAATCTGCGTCTATATAGCCTTCCGCTTGATCGTATCGAGTGGTGATTAAGCTAGGCGGTGGCGTAACACTTGCAATGTCTGCTAGCATAGCCTTCACCTTGTCTAAATCTTCGACCTTAAGCTGTGTCATGTAGAGAGAAGCGTGAGGATAACATAGCCCATCTTTCAGAGTATAGAGGGTGTCGTGTTGTGCAAGTCGCTCACTAAGATTGACTGCTCTCTGTGCCAGTCCATCTGTGGGGAGGATTACGATGTCGCAAGGCAACGAACTCATTGTGCCTCAATCTTCTTGACCCAGGCCTCGTAAAGTCCGAGTGCTTCATCGAGTAGAGTATCATCCTGTTCAGGAATTATGGGCGTATTGAACTGTGCAAGGCGGTCTTTCATTGGTAGAGCATCTTCGTAAGCGTACTTGGTGTCAGTTTTGGCTTTAGGGATGACGAAGTAAACTTTGGTTATTCCGGCCCAATACATCTTAGCCGAACACATCAGACAGGATTCCATAGAGGCGTACATAACTGCATCAGCGAGTGGATAACCCTCGGCTTCAATGGCTTTATCTATCACCATGCACTCGCCGTGGTAGTGCGGCAAAGACGGGTCGCTTTCGTAGGCTTTACCGGATTTTGTGACCAGAATAGCACCAGCTGGAAACTCGCCAGCCTCAAAGGATTTGTGTGAAAGGTCTACGGCTTGTCTAAGATAATCAGCCATACTACAGCCCTCTTATTTCTTCCCATAGTTCATCTGGGATGTCCACTGAGTCTTCTTTCGTTCGTGCAGCCTGTAGTTCACCAGCATGGATGCCAGGAATACGGATTTCTTCACCTGCTAGGGCTTGACTTTCTTGGATATCGGCCAGCAGTTTGCTGTTGCGGCGTTTGAACTCGGCTGGGTCAAGCATAATGCCGGGATCGTACACCGTAACTAATGCCCCACGGTTCGGTATCTTGCCGTTAAAGGTACTACCAGCGATGCTTGTGAGCATCATTGGAATGTCCACAAGCGAGCCGCATAATACTTCCACAAGCATGCCTAGCGCAAAGCCCTTGTAGTCGCCAGCTGCCTTGACCGAGTAAGCTTGCTTGCCGTCGCGGGTAATAGCGCCATGGTCGTCGTAAAAGGCGTCCGGCGGCAATTGCGTGCCGTATTTGTTAGCTAAGCGCACCTGACCCCAAGCATGCATAGCGGTCGCCATATCCACGACTAGTGGTTCTTCGGTGGTCGGGATACCATATGCGATTGGATTCGTACCTATTACTGGATCGAGACCGCCTGGAGGCGCAACAGACGTGCCACCGCCACTGTTGATTACCACAGCAATGTAACCTTGCCCTGCAATATATTCGGCGATAGCGCCAGGGCGTAGCCAGCTATCCATATCATGGACGAGGGCTGTACCTACGCCTTCGTTTTTGGCGCGCGTAAGGGCTTCGTCGGCAATTCGCTTGCCAAGGATGTTACCGTTAGCGCCTTTGGCATCGAGCACCCACATGGCATGAGTATCTTTTAAGACAACTGGCTCCGGTTGTGCCGTGGGGTCGCTCTGCGCAAATGCAGCAAAGCTCGACAGGCCATGGCTGGTGTGGCCGCGAAGCTCGCCGCCGAGGTACATATTAATGACAAAGGGAATGTTTTCGTCAGTGTAGCCTTTAGCTTTTAGTATGTTGGTCATTTTGGCTTTGAGTTCGGAAATGGAAACCTTCATGCTCTAATGATACCTTATCTAGCAGACTCAAGACTATTTGCCTGCGGCAAATAGTCCAACTTCCATTTGAGTACAAATGAAAGTTTGTATATTGAGCCAGTAGACCAACGTCTACACTAAGAAAGGAGAGCCAGCTCAGAAAGTTTTGGGTTGCCGGTTCCATCAGCAAGCCCACCTCCGTAGCATCTGGTCTCCTCTGTTAGGTGCGGCAATTCATTCTAGGTTGTGCGTAATGGCACATATTACCAACAAGCCAATTGTACGCCTCCAGAGTAGAGACTGTCATGCATCTCCGCTTTCTTCTCTTTTCCTTTTCTCTTCTTTCTTTAACAGATCAAATGGGAACGAATAAGGAGGATTACATGGTAGTAGTCGGATTTGACGTGAGCAAAGATAGCATTTACGGCGCTCGGCTGGATCGAAGCGGTATCGTAAAAGAGCGAGTGGTTCTGGTGAATAGCGAACGAGAGATTGAGATATTCTTACGGCATCTCAAATCGCACTACAAACATCTGCTAATTGCCAGCGAAGCTACGGCCGAATACCACCGGCCATTGGCTTTGACGTGCCTCAGGCTCGACATACCATTTCGGTTGCTTAATCCCATTACCACGAGGCAGTTCACCAGAGCAACGGTGCGCAAGAAGAAAACAGATGTGAGTGACGCTGAGATCGTCGCCAGAGTAGCTGCTCAAGGTCAAGGTACGCTCGTCACCAAAGATACATTTAATAGCACCAAGCCCATGTTGCGTACGGCCGTAAAGCTCGCGCAGATAAGTCAGATGCTGCGGCTCATGCAGCACCATATAGCCATGGTTATCCCAACCGAGCGAGGATTGCTGCAAGAACTGGAAGCGTGCCGAGAACGTGTCAACGAGGCTGCGGACGTTTTTCGGGTGACAGGGCGAAAACAAGTTGACCCACGGCTCAGCAAGTTGCTGCAATCGATACCCGGCATTGGCATCCAGACGGCAGCGTCGCTTGTTGCCGAGTTAGGCGACATTACCCGTTTCAAAGATGCCAAAGCAGTCGTTGCCTACATGGGCTTAGACCCCAAGGTTAAGCAAAGCGGCACCACGCTCGCTCGCAATACCAAACTCACTAAGCGTGGTTCGCCGTATTTGCGGCGAGCAATCTACTTGGCAGCAGCCAAAGCAGAGCAGCATGACCCGGTGCTCAAAGCTACTTACCACAAGAAGCGAGCCGAGGGTAAACGGTATCGTCCGGCGACCATTGTGGTAGCGAGACGAATTATTGCCAGAGTATATGCTGTGTGGAAGCGTGGGACGCCATATAGCCTCTAAATACGTAAACGCTCCACCTTCAACAGCGGAGCGTTTACGCTGTTGAAGGTGGAGCTCAGTGGGCTTCTTTCGGTAGAGGCACGATCACCTCTCCCCAGAGGCCGGTATGCGAGTAGAGCGACGCGCTCCAATCAATCGCACAAGATCCCAGCGGGAGACCAAGTCTTGCGGCGGCCTCGGTAGGCAATGGTTGGAATTGCTCGTATTCTTCCTTGAAGTCGTGCGCGGTACCGTCAGCAGCGGAAACCACGCCAACGAAGCGATATGCTGTCATTGGCCTGGTAGGAGGGCACCATCCTGCACCAAGCTCCGCCAGGATTGGACGCAGAGCTTCAACGTCCGTTTCGGGAGTCAAATCCCATCCAACGTAGTTGGGTAGGCCGACTGCCAAGTGAGGGGCCGTCCACACAACCACCCCGTCAGAACGGAGCAACGAGGCGATTCCTGTGACTAGCCGGTTGTGGCGCGCCAACTCTCCATAGAAGGGGTAGACCCCACTTCTGTTCCCGTGTAGATCCAGGACGACCCTAGCATGCCGAGCCGCCTCTCTGATCTCCCAAAGAAACTGTTCGTCCGGGTCGCCGTCAGGATCTTCTTGGCGAAAAGCGGTGTTGCTGTCCGGCGCCAGCCCGCGTTGCTCTCTAGCATCTTCGGGTATATCGCGCGTAACTAGGCGGACTCCCGGTATTGGCGCATCTGCAAAAAGCTGATCCACTTGGTCGCCAATGTAATGCTCATTGGGGTGGATTCTGTTTACTACTACGATGTCCCCTCCCATCTATTTCACCGCCTTTGGCTCGGAGTCTAGGAAAGATCGCATGGTCAAGATTAAAACATATCCTTGAGTATAAGTGAAGCAATATGTGCGACCCAAGCGGTACGTAACTTCCGAAGGAGTCATGGTTGACAACTTATTCTAGGTCTACGGTCCTAAACGCAGATACAGTCATATATCCTCCCAAATCCGCCCCGTAAACCCAAGCTCTCGAATCTTCGACGTCGTAGCAAACCGAATACACACATCCTCGCTGTCCTCTAAATCAGCATCTTCCAGCAACTTGCGAGTATGTCGTTTGGCATAGGCCATCTCAGCGACCGTTGGACAAGCAATATGAATAATAGGTAGCTCGCTATCCCCCGTTTCTTGTTCCCAATCGCCGCTATCTAAAAAGTCTACGTAACCTTTGAGCTTTTTCTTTATCATGTAGCGCGGCGTTGTCGCGTCAAAGAACTCGACTAGATAGTTTGTGGCCGTGAAATCGTCCTCAGTGTCCTGCTCCTTCAAGTAACAAAGCTGTGGGTGCACAAACTCGCTCTCATTTAGGAAGTAATACTCACTCTCGGGATCGGCATAGTCGGCTTCGGTGGCGTATGTGTATGCAACGCTGCTGCCATCTGTGTTTCGCTTTTCCATGTTGATGCAGCAATTCGCCAGCAGTACGCAGCGATCTATGAACGTCCTCTGACGTGATGATTCGGCATAGCGTTTGCGTAACTCGGCTGCGGGATATGCTTCAAGCTGCCTCAAGAATCGTATGCCATTCAAGCTCAGGTAATAGATTGCTGGCTTTGTTTTCTCGATAAAGTCAGTAGAGTAGATCCACTCGATGTACTGCTTTTCTTTGAGGTCTCTGAGCCATTTGCTGCTTAGTCCTTTGTCTTTGTGATGTAGGAATGCTTGTATCTGTATCCTGTTTAAGAATCTATGTCTGTAGAGTAGTTTTAGTATTTCTTGTTGCTTCTTAGTTATGTGGGGTAAGTTTTTCATATAGTGGGAGTCATTGGATATTTGGGTGATGGTGGGTTGTCTTACCGTTTGGTAGCGGCTGGTGGTATAGTATTTTGCCAACCCCACCTACTCCGTTTATTTATAAGGTAGATGAGACGGAATATCAAGACTAACTCCTAAGAACTGACATAAAACTAGCCACGCCCTTGTGGCTAAGATAAAGCTCGAAAATGAAGCATAAATAGCTTGAAACTATACACGCATGTATATATACTATACACAGATGTATAGTTAACGGAGGGTATCATGGCTAGACTCAAAGGATCAAAGAACAAGAATTCGGCAGCAGTTCCAATGTATACTGCCCTGCCAACCGAAGAGCGGATTACGTTGCTCGCGAATCTCATAGTCGACCAAATATATGAAGATCAAGCCAATGGGGCGGCCTTGCTTGAAATGATAGGAGGCGCAGATGATGCCCGATCAACTACGTCCTCGTAGAGGCGTACTAGCCATTCGCGCCTCGTCAGCCAAACAAGGCTTTGACGGCGATTCCCCGGACGCACAGCGCGAGCAGGGCATTCGGTTTGCCGAGCAGCAGAACATCGAAATCATCGATACACTCGTCTACCTCGAATCCGCGTCTAAAGAAATCCAACCAATGCAGGATGTTATCAATTACTGCAAAAAACACAAAGATGAGCTGGACGTGGTTATCGTGAAGTCGATCGACCGTTTTACGCGTGGCGGTTCATTCTTCTACGACCAGCTAAAAATGCAGCTAGAGCCGTTCAACATTGACCTCATCGATATTTACGGCGTCATCAACAACACCAAGGTAAACACACTAGAGCACCTCAATATTAAATACCGTTGGAGTGTTTACTCACCTTCGCGTAAATCGGAGCTACTAGAAGCCGAGCGTGCCAAAGATGAACTACGCGACATCATGAGTCGTATGATTGGCGCAGAAGTCCGCTACACGCGACTGGGCTACTGGATGCGCAGCGCTCCCTACGGCTACACCAGCAAAAGAATCGACACCACCAACGGCAAGCGTTACGTGTTACTCCCCGAACCCGATGAAGCACCCTTCATACACAAGATGTTCGCTTTACGCATTCAAGGTACGCTCAACGACACTCAGATTGTCGATAAGATCAACAAGCTCGGCTACGCGTCGCGCCATTTTAACCGCAGGGCTTTTGCCGACAAAACGCAGATAAGCGCTCGGCTTGGCGGTAACAAGCTGACACTCAAACGCTTCTGGCTCTACATCGCGAACCCTATCTACGCAGGTGTCATCTACGAGAAATGGACAGAAGACCAGCCAGTTAAGGCGCAGTTCGATGGCCTCGTGTCATACAAGACCTTTAATGCGGCCAACCGTGGCAAAGTTATGCTAAGCGAAAAGAATGGCGTGGTAACGCTCACAAAGCTCGAAAGCCCAGACTTTCAACGCCAAAAGGGTACGCATGATGCCGAGTACCCCTACCGCAAGGTCGTCACCTGTTCGACGTGCGAACAACCGCTCTACGGTAGTGCCGCTAAAGGCCGTAACAAATATTACCCTGGCTACCACTGCAACAAACGCGGGCACCACTTTCGCATACCCAAAGAAAAGCTTGAGACTGCCGTAGAGGAGTTCATACACCAGATTACATTTACCCAAGACCACATCGACAACGTAATGGAGGCTATTCAAACGGTATGGAATAAACGTCAAGAGGAGGTTAATAAGGATGAAGTAGTCATAGACACCCGCATGGACGAACTAAAGGCCCAGGCGCTCGCTACAGTCGATAAGATCAAGCTTTTGAGTAGTGCCACAGCTATTAAATATTTAGAGGGGGATCTCATGAAGATCGAGGAACAAATGAAAGAACTAGTCAACGAAAAGGCGCAGCAAACCGAGAAGAAACCGCTCAGTTTTGACGTAGTTTTGCAGTACGCCAAATATTTTCTGCAACACATGGACTATC
>CAYZGW010000018.1:19892-24610 GCA_964478195.1 uncultured Candidatus Saccharibacteria bacterium | reverse complement strand
TAGTGCACTTCGCGCTGCACGATTACTGACTTCTTACTTTTGTGCGTGTACTCGATTGGGTCTTCGATGGTAATAATGTGTTTGGCTTGCTCGAGGTTGATCTTATGTATCAAAGCAGCCAAGCTAGTAGATTTACCAGAGCCGGTCGGACCAGTCACTAGCACCAAACCTCTCGGATATTCGGCAAATTTCGTAACAATTGGCGGTAAACCAAGTTGCTCAATAGTTAAGATGTCACTAGGAATCAAACGTAGTGCGGCCGCCAGGTTACCCCGCTCGTGAAACGCGTTGACACGGAAACGACCCAAATCACCGAAGGCAAAGCTAAAGTCGAATTCTTTGTCTTTGAGTAGTATCTGCTTTTGATCTTCGTCGAGGATTGCAAAAATTAGCGCTTCTACCGTCTCTTCGGTGAGCACATCAGCGCCATTGACTGGCGCCAAAGCCCCATCCACACGCAGCATCGGCGGCAATCCAACCTGTAGGTGTAAGTCGGAAGCCTTCTTCTTGACTACTTCTTCTAGCAAAATCTCGATACGTGGCTGACCCTGACTCATTGCAAACCTCCGAAAATACTAGGGGCAAGATCAAAAAAACTAGTTTGTTCCAGTTTTAATCTTGTGCGTCCAGGTTTAGCCCCGAGAACTTTTTTCATTTTTTCCACCCTGGTTTTCATATTCGCTTTACTTCTTAATCTTTTTATAATAATTTCGCTCGCCTTTACTATGCACTATTGGCTGAGGCTACCCGGTTAATCTCTTGTAGGGTTGTCTGGCCAGACAAGGCTTTTAGGTATCCGTCCTGGCGCATAGTGACCATGCCTTCTTTTTGCGCTTGATTTTGGATCTCTGTACTGGTTGCGCGCTTTAGGATAAGCTCCTGAATCGCTTCGCTGACGTCAAACACCTCGTAGATCCCCATTCGGCCTTTGTAGCCACCAGGTGAATCTGGGCTATCAACGCCCTTGGTTAAAGTATAAGCGCTATCAGTGCTTAGTGGCAAGTTCTGGTAACCCAGGTCTTTGGCGACAGCAGCTGCTTTCTCTTTAGCGTCTGGCAGTAACGTCCCGAGCGCCTCGTGTATACCTGCCGTTTCAGCAGCATCAGATTTATAGGTTTCCTTGTTTTTGCCGATACGGCGCACTAAGCGCTGACCGATCACCGTATGTACGGTGCTGGCTATCAGGAACGGCTCCACGCCCATGTCCAGCAGACGCGGCAAGATACCAGCCGCCGAGTTGGTGTGTAGTGTGCTAAATACTAAGTGTCCGGTAAGACTCGCCTGCACTGCCAATTCGGCCGTTTCTTTATCGCGAATCTCCCCCACCATCACAATGTCGGGGTCTTGACGCAGAATAGAGCGAAGGCCGCCCGCGAAAGTTAGGCCAATGTCAGCGTTCACCTGTATCTGGTTGACACCGTCCATCTTGTACTCAACCGGATCTTCAAGCGTTACGATGTTTACCCCGTCGCTCTTTACTTCTTGCAGCAAAGCATACAAACTAGTCGACTTACCGGAACCGGTCGGACCAGAGGTTAAAATCATGCCATTGGTGCGCTCTAGGCCGCTCTGTATGGTGCGCAGACTGCGGCCCACATAGCCCATATCCTGCAGCTTCAAGCTAGTGCCACTTTTATCCAGCAACCGGATCACCACCTGTTCGCCCCATACTACTGGGCTCACCGAAATACGCAGGTCAACATCTTTATCGGCAACATGAACCGTAAACTCACCGTCCTGCGGTATACGATGTTCATCAATCTTTAGGTTGGATAAAATCTTGATGCGCGAAACCAGCGGCGGCTCAGTGCTCTTGGGCAGTTTCATCAGTTCCCGCAAAATACCATCGATACGGCACCGAATTTTCAGCGCATCTTTGAGCGGTTCAATATGAATATCGCTAGCCCGGTTTTTAACCGCGTATTCCAAAATAGTGTTCAGTGCTTTGCTGATAGGCGAATCTTGTACGATAGTGCCGATGCTGGCAGCCGTCTTTTGCGAAGCTTTGTCACCCGGGGCTGCGGCATCCGCTTTGGCATCACTAACATTCATACCGCTCAGTTCGTTTACCATTTCGTCAGACAATTTTGTCTGATACTGATGCAACACCTGACGGATGCCCTCTTCACTGGCCGCATAAACTTTCAGCGGTCGGCCAATGCGATTGCTGAGGTAGTCCACCGCCTGTACGTTATCGGCATCTAGCATAGCCACCACCAAACGGTGTTGCATTTCACCCAGCGGCACAGCCATGTAACGCTCAGCTACGTCTTGAGGCAGTAGCGCCAAAACTTTAGAGTCTACCTTGGCGTCAATCAGATTGACGTACGGCACTTTGGTAATGTGGGCGATGGTTTTGGTAAGCTGTTCATTACTTACTTTGCCGCTACTAACAAGTAGGCTAAAGAGAGGTGTCCCTTTTTCTTTGGATTCGTTTTTTAACTGCGTCAAATCGGCAGCAGTAAGGATCTTATCCTCGACAAGTTTATCTTCTACCTGAGTTTGGGCGGTAGCCGAAAGAACGCTCATGCCAGCATTCCTCGGCTAATTGCTGCCGCCACTAAATGGATTTTGATTATTACCATTACCCGCGTTAGAGCTTTGGGTTGGGTCAATACTTGATGAGTTGAAATACTTACTATCGGGCGTCTGAAATGATGAAGTAATTGGATCAACCACTTCGACCTGCTGTTGCCGATTACTGGGCGTTACGAACAGTTTGTTTGATACCACAAATGACACTATCGCACTAATAAAGGCGATGACGATAATCAGCGCTAGATCTTTCTGCTTCATTTCACCACCTCTTTATTTATATTCAGCGACTTAGCCGGCTGATAGTCTGTTTGTGCCGTAACAACCAGCGTGAGTTTGTTTTGGCTGGCAGTAATACCTAGCGTCTGTACCTGTATGGGGCGAATTGAGTGCTCAAAGGTGTTAATAACATTTTGAATAGCAGTATAATCGCCCTCAACGGTAACGCTAAATGGAATAGGCACCGGCTGGGGACTAACACTACTCTGGTTGCCGCTTTGGGCCACCTCGTCGTCAGTACCAGTCATACCATCGATTTTCACATTTTGGCTGGCCAGTAGCGTCTCTAGACTCGCTTGTAATCCTGGGAAATCGTAACTACTCGGCAGTGCATCAAGCACAATCTTGGCGTTATCACCATCTTTCGGCCCCGTACCCTTGGGATCGCCGCCTAGTACATTCTGTGCAGTGCCAACGAATCCTTGATAAGCTGTTCTTAGCTGACCTGTTGCCGAGATGTCGGTCTTTAGTTGGTTTACTGCCGCACGCTTTTTGCTCATGACATGATTTTGGTAGGTTGCCTGACTCACAAGTGTCTTGGTTGCCACTAGCGAGAATACTAATATAAACGTAGCCACGCTAACATATGCCACAATTCGGGCATTAGCTTTGTCTATCTGCACTCGCTTGGTTGAAACAGCTAATGGTGACGTCATACTTAGTTACTCCCCCCGAATACGCTCGATTGGTCAGCATCAGCGCTTTGCGGCACAGTAAGCGCAATATTGTTGGCCGTGTTGAAGATTGCTGGGTCAAAACTACAAGTGATCGTAAACGTCGCACCAGAGTCGGTTCGTCCGAATGAACTCAATACTACATTACTAAAGGCGTGTGTGCCAGTGGTAGACCCATTCATTTTGTAAGTAGTAGCTTTGAGAGTGTCAGTATAGGTACTGACCGCATCAAGCGTCGGCGCTGAACCACCAACGGTTAGTGTATTAGCAGAAAAGTCGATCGACAATTGGTTTAGGTTAGCATTAGACGGCGTCATCTGCGAGATATACGAAAACAAACGACTCGTTACCGGCTTTTGGTCGTGCAGGCCGGTTAGTGTGCTGAGCTGATTTTGAACCGTTAAGATCTTATCGAGGTCCTTCACACTTTTTAGCTGTGTACTGTACCTAGTTATGTCATTGTTTAGATCATGCAAGCTTTTCTTTTGCACTACATCTACCGTTATGAACGACAGAGCCAGCAATGTTAGCCCGCCAATACTAACCACCACTGATGCCAGGGTTAGCATACGCTTGGTACGCTGCGTTTTGACGTACTCTAATTTGACATTTGGCAACAGATTGAATTGGACCATTATTCGTTCCTCTCCGCCAAGCCTACTGCAACACTAAACTGGTTCGATACAGCCAGTAGCTCGTTCTGGCGCTCCGGCGCAAATGATACGTTCCGCCAAGCATTCCCAATCTCTACACTTAAACCAAACTTATTTGCTAAATACAGTGGGAATTCCGGAATCGTTGATGCGCCACCGGTTACAATCACCTTCTCTAGCTTGTTTTCAGGATATCGAGTCTGGAAAAACTTGATTGATTTGTCGATTTCGCCGACTAGCAAGTCAACGGTACCAAGAATAGCCTGATACACTTGCCCTTCCAGCTTGTCCTTGCTTACCCCAAACTTGTACACAAATTGCTGGGCCTGTTTGTCATCGATACCCAGGTTTTGCTGCGCAGACCGGATGATAGCTTCGGTACCAGTTGGTATGGAACGTGTCAGGCGTGGTGCATCGCCCATGGTTATGACGAGATCAGTTGTTAGGTTTCCCATATCAATAATTAGTTGCGGCGCTATTGTGCCGGGCCGCACAAAATAGCGGGCCCCACACAAAAATGGAAGCGGGCAAGCAGAAAACCGAAGGCCGGGTGAATAAAAAATGTGCAGTAGGTGTT
>CAYZGW010000018.1:0-19882 GCA_964478195.1 uncultured Candidatus Saccharibacteria bacterium | reverse complement strand
CCCGGCGGTGGCCCGCCCCCTGGGTTCGCCCCCCCGCCGTTGCTCGGCCCCCAATACAAAAATTCCCGGGCGGCGATATTGGCCGGGCCGCAAAAAGCGCCCGGGCCAGAGCCATACTGTCAGGCTCGAAAGCAATCACGCTAAGGCCGGTTGATTCAATCATGTCCAGTCGTTGTTCAATAAAGTTGTTTGGCACGCTACTTAAGAGCACCTCTACCTGCATCTTATTCTTGGGCGAATCACCAATCAGGGCCCAACCTATCTTGCTTTCAGCTGGTGGTGTTGGAATCAGTGAATCCGCCTGGTACATCAGCGCCTTACCGAGCTCATTGACGGGCAGACGGTCCATATCCGCAACAGTCGTAAACACGCGGTTGTTCGGGAGCCCCACCGCCACGTTCTTTGTTGACAATTTTGCCTCAGCCACCAGATTAGAAATAGTTTGTGCGAGTTTCTGCTGGTCGGTCTTGCTGTCACTCTGCAATATCTTGCTTTCTACCGGCACGTAGGCATATTTAACAAGCACTTTAGTCGCGCCGGTGCCGCGTAGCTCTACCAAACGTATACCGGTCGTGCCAATATCAAGCCCAAAAAACGATGTTACCCCACTCAATAAACCCATCGCCTTAGAGCTCCGTCCGTTTTACTGTTTCTTTTGTCATATCGGCTAATTTCCGCACCCTTTCGCTTTACATAGTAAAGCATCTGTATTGTTTCGATTATACCATAAGCATCATGGCCTAGCGCAACCCCTCACTAAAGTACTGGAGGCAAGCTAGTGTAGGCTTTGATGGGCAAACTAGTAAGCGGTGGTGAGTTCAGCCACACCTCAGGGCTGTACTGAAAGATTTCGGCCGGGGCGGCAGGTGTGCCATTGCCAGGTACTGCCTCTAGGTTGCCATACGTGCGGGTGAGACGCATGTGCCCTTGCGCGGCCATTGCGCCCACTACTAGCAGCTGTTTTTTGCACGTATTGTAAGGCTCGTTTATGTCGGCCGGATTAGCGGCGCAAGTGACGATATCACCCTTATAGACGCCTGACTGCTGCGCTATATAGACACCATGGAGTTCTGTAACGCTTGGGTCAATATAGATACTGCCCTGAACGTACAGATTAAAGCGTGGTACTGTACTGAGCGCGTAATTACTATATAAAATATTGCTTTTAATATAGACGTTTCCTTGGACATATAACGTTACGGTGGTGCCCGGTGCTACGTTGATTGGTGGGCCGTTTCCCAAGGTAACCTTACCCGTTGCATCCGGTGTGCCAACATAATTACCGCTACTAAGGCTTGTGATAGAGCTGCCCAGTGGTGTAGCACCAGCACTTGCCTTCGTGCCATAATAATCTTTCACGCAAGCTACGCTTCCCGTTCCGAAGCTTCCACCGTAATTGGGCGGACTGTCTGACTGGGGTGGATTATTAGTATTAGCAAATGACAAGCCGAGACCCGATTGACCTCCTGGCGCGCCTGCAAGACCCAGGCCGCTTACGAAGTTGGTAATGCTGCCCGTTGCGAGCGCTCCAAACACCGAACTGCCACCAAAGTATTGTGGCGTATTTGTAGCGTTTTGGTTCCACGACTCAATATTGGCAGCAACTTCGGTACAGCTGCCATTGCCAAAGCCCGGCCCAGCAGAAATATCACCACCCTTCACGGTAAAGTAAGGCGTATAAGACACCGTAAAAGTGATGGGGCCACAGTTTACTCCAGCCATCGGTCCTGTGATGCCCCATGTTACGGTATAAACGCCAATATTGTTAGTTGGCCCAGGTTGGTATGAAGTGCTCAACGTACCATTAGCCCCGACGCTGCCAATGGTTACTGGGTTTACATCGTTATTATTAACGTTTACACCCGGACCGTTAACGTGCACATAATAATTGCTGGCATTATTAACTAGGGTCGCGCCAGAAACGCCGCCCGTTACCTGAACCGAGGAATTAAGTGTGTAGCTATCCTTTGGCCCGACCGGTGTTGGCGTAACGGTCATTGGGCCGCATATAGACTGCAGCGGCAAAATCCGCACACATTGCCGACCACTCTGAGATTGCCCTGTACCTGGTCCGGTAGCATTAGAATAGGCGATCCACACACACAACTGCGTATGGGCATTATCGGTTGGCGTAAAGGCCCAGTTGGGCGCCCACATGGTACCTCCTGTGCCTAGGCTACTGGCAGTACCACTATTTTGCACCCCATAGCCTGAGCCGTAACCTCCAGGGCACGAATCCCAGCACCAGCGTACTTCCCAGTAGAAGGTTGCCGGCATGGGTCCATTATTTCTTACTGAGTTAGAGAATGTTACTTGTTGCCCAGGATAGACAGTGCCAGGGCTCATCCCCGTAGCACCCGATAAGGTCCAGCCTATCTGCAATGGCTGTGCACTACCCATAATATTGCCACACTCACGTCTAATCTCAAATGTCGTCCCATTTGGGTTGCGAAAAACTATCAGTGTGGCTGATTCAACGTTGCCGTTAATGTAGTAGTTGAATACATGTGCATCATGACCACCGCCGTTGTAGTTGTTGTCCTGATACACTGCCCTATCATTACAAAAAGTACCATTATTACAGACGTGCAGCGTGTCTAAAGTACCTGGAGAGTATGTATGGGGAAGTGACCAGGTTATTCTACCTGCGCTGTTATACGTATATATGGCGCTTGCCCAGGCACCATAATCTGCTAAGGCAGCCGAGACCAATGCGCCATTAGCGGCCTGGTTAGATTGGCCGTGCATCATTTGCTCCACTAAAAAGGCAGCGCCATATTTATTGTAATCGCTACCCGGTATGCCGTACGTAGATCTGTTGTGAAGCAGGCTATTTATATAATCTGTAAAATCCCCGGGACCAGTCATACCACTGGGCATTGACCAGCCGGTTTGTGTACCGCCCCCGTTCCAAGTACCGGTCTGTACAATATTTGAACCATAAATCGCAAACGCGTGCACGTTTGGAGCGAACAAGCTATAAGCAACCGCCATTCCTAAGCCCACTAAGAATAGGCTGCCTGTGAGCTTAAATCGTTCCATCATATAGGTAGGTCCTGTCCCGCCTGTAAATCAGCGATATATTGATTGTATTCCACGAGTATGGCTTGTATTTGCGGCTCACGGTCGTTTTGAAGTGGCTTTGTAAGTGTTTGCAAAAGTGGGATCAGTGTCTTACGTTCTCCTAACTGATACCGAGCAATAAATTCACTATAGCCAACAAGCTGGGTCTGCGATGTGTCCAGTTTTTGAGCCATCTGAAAATCAGTTACTGCTGCCTTATAATTACCCGCGTTCAGCTCGGTAGTACCACGATTGGCATACGCTTGTGCCAAATCTTTATTCGAAACCTTGTAGCTACCATCCGTAGCACCCTGTATAAGCGCTGCACTATCGGACTTAAGCTTAGTAAGATCACCCAGCTTGTTCGTATCGTTCAAGCCAGCCACCAATTGTTTCTGCCGCTTAACAACCGCCTGGTGCGCTACAGTGTTGTCTCTATGGTGTACATATAAAGCCACACTAGCCAGCCCAGCTACTAGCAGTACCGCTGCGCCGACTACAGTCAGTCGCGCTCGCGGTCCAAGATGCAATGTGCGCTGTTTTCCACCCCCTACAACTATCCCGGAGCCTGTACCAACAGCCGCACCCTTCTTTTTGTGCCCCTTCATGATTACTTTAAAGTATAGCAAAGCATAAGCACCGTACACAAATTTTGTACTAAATGCATATTACGCACAGCCCGGCATAATAAGTTGCAACGGCGCCTTGCTAGTAACGTCTACCCCTTCGGTTGTGTGCAGCGTTACCCTCACCAGAAACCCATGCGTATCCACTCCCGAACCTAGCGGCGCAAAACAGGACTCTGGAAACGGCGGTAGATTCTGCAGCTGCCAGGCGTTGCGATACTCGTGCACCATCGTCTGACCGTTGTCGCAGCCCGACTTCGCCGCTTGAACCTCCGCTGGCGCGCTGCCATCACCAAAATCCCAAGTACAAGCGGTAATCAGCTGACTGGGAATATTGGTCACCACCGTAAACACACCGGTTAGGTTATACTTTCCGGCCGCACCATAGCAAGGTTCACCTGGCATACACTCTGGAGTACTGATACTTATGCCTGGGCCGCCGCTAATATCACTTAAGCGAGTGATCGCCTTGCCGGTTGAAGTAATTTGGGTAAGGCTTGTGTTCGTACCATTTACAGGTCCATCCATAGCGGGTGTATGTATCAAATTGATCTGATACGCCGCGTTCGCTTGCATTAAGCGGTAAGCCACTGACACCTTGCTAGCCACACCCCATGTTACCTCGACCCTATACGTCACTGCCGCTTGCCTATTCGCAGCCGTTCCCCGGCTGTGCATTGATATGATGTGCACTGCGTAACAACGCAGTCCTGTGTAGCTTAGACACCCAGAAGCCATAGTATTCGGGTAATAGCTGCAAGGCGCACCTGGGTCTGTGTCGCTTTCTGGCGCTCCCCGGCTATCAAAACACTGCCTGCCAAGTGCTAATCCCGCCGCCGCACGCAGTGCAGTAAGCTGCGTATCTGCGAGCACGAGCGCTCCTTCCTGCGCCGCCTCGTTTTGCCTGCCATGGCGATACTGAACAGCCGCATACCCTGCTGCCCAAAACAGCGTAACCATCACTATGCAAACAGCCAAAGCCCAAACTACTGCCCGCCCATGGTCCTTCGCGCGGCGAACACCCAAAAAACGCCACAGCTCGCGCTGCGTTCTTTTTAGCTTCAACCCCTGTTTTACGGCCCTCCCCATGCTATCCTCAGTTTAGCATAAGCGTTAGTTTTTATAAGATCGTATAGCTCACTGGTACGCACATCACTATTCTTGCATAGCTACCTCTGTTATAATGAGCATATGAGCTCACTTTCTATAGCTATCGTTGGCCTGCCAAACGTCGGTAAATCAACCCTGTTTAACGCCCTTACTGACAGCCAGGTTTTAGCTGCCAACTATCCATTCGCAACCATCGAACCAAATACAGGCATCGTGCCGGTACCCGATGCTCGGCTACAAAAGTTAAGCGAACTGTACCATGGTGCACCAATTAAACCTGCCACTGTTACCTTCGTAGACGTAGCTGGGCTAGTGAAAGGCGCCAGCGAGGGAGAAGGCCTAGGCAATCAGTTCTTAAGCCATATACGCGCCACTAACGCTATTGTGCAAGTCGTACGAGCCTTTGACGATTCGGCAATACTTACCGATGAAGCTACCGGAAAGCACGACCCAGCACGTGACATCGACATCATCAATACCGAACTAGTGCTAGCCGACCTACAAACAGTTGCCAAGCGCCTGCCAAAGTTAGAAAAAGAGTCACGTGCTAACCCCAAATTAAAGCCGGAATACGAGATCCTTCAGGCGGTACACAATTTGCTCGACAGCGGCCAGCCCGTTTGGAGTGACTCTAGCATAGATGTTGCAACCTTGCAGGATCTGTTTTTGCTTACTGCCAAACCTGTTATCTATGTATTCAACGTAGACGAAGCAGGCCTAAGCGACTCCACCCTGCACACAAAACTCTCCAAACTCGTTACTCCGGCAAAGAGCCTGTTTGTTTGCGCAAAGCTGGAAGATGAGCTGCGCAGCCTAGACGATGCCGACAGAACCGAGCTTTTGGAAAGCTATGGCCAAAACGAATCGGGTCTCAATCAGCTGATCCACGCTGCCTACGAAACGCTGGGTCTGCAAAGTTATCTAACTGCCGGCGACAAAGAGGTTCGCGCCTGGACCATCCGACATGGGGCTACTGCCCCACAGGCAGCCGGTGTTATCCATGGTGACTTCGAGCGCGGCTTTATTGCTGCCGAAATTGTTAATTATGACGACCTGTTAGTTGCCGGTTCGCTTAGCGCCGCCCGCAGCGCCGGCAAGCTCGCAACCGTTGGCAAAACCTATGTTATGCAGCCAAACGACGTTGTGGAGTTTAAATTTAACGTCAGCAAGTAGTTGAAAGATGAAAAATAACCCTGAACTTACTTCAGGGTTATTTTTAAAGTTCCCAGGAAAGAGCAGCCAGAGTTTTGCGAATAGCATAGCGCCGCACGTTGAGAGAACTTAAGTTCTCTCAACACCTTAGTAGATACCTGGGAAGCGTGGCCGGCGCGTCAAAAGCGGCACCTTTGTGTAGGGGTTCATTGGGGCGTACGGCTGACCCAATGTCTGCATTGGCACATTTGAGCCCGGCAACTGTGGCACCGCTCCGATCAGCTGGCCTTGCAGCTGGCCTACCACCATATTGTGCTGGCGAAGCTCCATAACCCGCTGCTGTATATAATTAACGCTTTTGCGGACCCGCGGGATACTCCAGCTGTTAAACACCAGGTTGCGCATTGGCGTATAGATGCGTATTGTCGCACCGAAGACTCGATTGCTGTAATCAACCTCGGACATCATATCGTAGCGTATATCCTCTATTGTGAGGAGCATCGGTTTGCGATCTATCAAGAGGGCTCGGTAGTTAGTCACGCAGAGCATTGCAAATCCACCCTCATACGTTCCATTGACAGCCTGGGCGATTTTTTCTTCGGGCATTAGCACATTACTGAGTTCGCGGATTTCAGATCGGCCCCAAAGTTTGAAGTTACAACCGACTTGCTTTAGCTGCTCTTCTACTTCGTGCAAACTAATCATGTTGATCCTCCTACAAGGCTGCCTGACCTGTTGGCTAGCTCACCTTGTACTAGTACAGTATGTTCCTCTAGGGGTACCCTGGGCAGTTAGGTTAATCACATGGCCCGGAAGATATTTGTCACAATAGCCCTGGACCCAACTAGAGGTGGTATGCCATAATAATGGACATGCTGGCGAACGCAAACGATATGCGCGCTCTCGTCAACTTATTCCATAGCGGTACAAAGTTGACGTACTCTAAAGGTGAGTTCATTATTCGGCCAGGCGAGTCCCCTCCCGGTGTTTTTTATATTCAAGAGGGCTTAGTAAAAGCCTACGACATTACCAAATACGGCGAAGAAAACCTACTGATTATTCGTAAAGGCGGTGAAATGCTTGGCGTTACTTGGGCCGTTACCGGGCAGGATCGCCACATTATCTATTCGGCGCTTGCCCCTACAACTGTCTGGCTAGCCACGCGTAGTGACTTTATTGATTTTATTCGCAATCACCCCAATGCCTCGCTACCGATTATCGATACACTCACCAACATGTACCGCGTACACAGCGAGCGCATTATGACGTTGGAATACCGCACGGTACGTGAACGGCTGATCTCATTCTTGCTGACTACCGCGCGAAGGTTCGGTCAGCCCACACCAGAGGGCACACGCATTGGCGTGCCACTCAAGCATCAGGACATCGCCAGTTCCATTAGCGCCACCCGTGAAACTACCAGCCGCGCCCTTTCCGAGCTAGAACGTAAAGGCCACATCAAAACAGAACAATCACACATCACCATTACCGACGAAGCTACGCTGCGCAACTTTCTCTAAGCACACCTTGGGCTTCTTGGGTTGATTCATCTCCAATTAAGAATAATGTCCTCAATAATCCGGATAATTTTTTCGTGTGGCGGCACGGCGTTATCCTCGTAGTAGTGATCAATCGAGATAACATCGCCTAGCACATTCAGGCACAAGATTTCATCGGCCAAGATGTGCATCTGATCTACCGCCCCTACACTTGCAAATGGCGTTGCCATAATCAGCTTTTGAATTTTAATCGGCTTCAAATACTCTGCCGCCGCATGCAGTGATATGCCGCTGGTTAGTCCGTCAGAAACCACAATAATATTCCGGCCCCGCAGCAGGTCTTTTTTGATAATACCGCCCTGCCCTAGCAGCTCATTCATCTCGAACAAGCGGTCCAGTTTTTGCTGCTCAATATAGTTAAAGTTCTCGGCCTGGATCTCCTCCAGCTCGCCTGCGCTGTACATATCATTGTATGTCAGGCCACCCATGTGGTTAATCTCGGCTAACACATCAGTTTCACCTTGCAACTTTATAGGGGCCGTCAGCAACATGGTGAGCACACAGTGCAGGCGCATGGCAATCTGCGCACCCACCATCACGGCACCGTCACTTAAACAGACCACTGCGCAGTCTTCGTATCGGTATTTCACCTCTAGCTCATCGGCCAGCAACGAACCGGCCACTTGCCGGCTTGGAAAATAATGCATTTAGCGCCGACCAACCTCAGACATATTCGATGTAACCATAACCAAAATTGTACCGCGTTACTTTAGCTTTCGTAAGAGATAAAAGCGTTCTAGGTTGCCCTTACTACCGGCGACAGCGGAGTCAGCTTTGGCAGCAATGTAAAAATACTGTTGTGCCCAGATTTCAAAATCTTTTAAGATTTCCCGGCGCATAGCGTCGTTTTTTATAACGCCTTTGTGTTTGAGGTTACTTTGCCCCGCCTCAAATTGTGGTTTTACCATGGCCACAATATCTGTTTTTTTATCTACCAATGTTGCCACATGAGGTAATATTTCGCGCAGCGAAATAAATGATACATCACCGACGACCATATCTAGGTGTTCATCTGTGTTAAAATCACGGATATCAGTTTTTTCGTGCAGCTCAATCCGCGTATCACTGCGCAAACTTGGATGTAACTGATCGGTCCCCACGTCCACAGCTACGACTTTTGTGGCGCCATGCATTAGCGCATATTGGGTAAAGCCCCCGGTCGAGGAGCCTACGTCCAGCACCGTTTTTCCTTTGAAATCGAGTTTAAAGATCTCTGCCGCGCTTTTTAGCTTGAGTGCCGCCCGGCCCACATATTGTTCCTGCGGTGCCAGCATAATAGCGTCTTCGTCGGACACCATTTGCCCTGACTTTACGGCTGCACGGCCGTTCACCTTCACCTGCCCCAGCCGCACATAACTTTCCGCCTGACTCCTGCTTGCCACCAGCCCCCGTGCTGCCATTGCCACGTCTAATCGCTGTTTGATGCTCACAAATATCCTAACTCTTTACAATCTTCGAGAAAGAGCTGTATGTCCGGATCATCAAGCGATCGTTGTACCATTGCCACCCACTCTAGATTCAGCTTTGCCCATTCCAGATACCGCTCCTTAGCCGTCTGTGTATAAAAGTAGATGCCTCCCTCAAGCAATGGCTGTTGCTCACGAATGATGCGGTCTGCCCATTTGCGTAAATCGACTTTGGTTTCAGCGATAAACCGCGCCGAAAGTATCATCGGTCCCACTGGTAGCACTTTGAACAATGCGTCTGCGTCAGACAGCGCCTTTGCCAGGTCAGCTATGTTCGCGTCGCGGTGCTCGGTTGAGGCAGCATGCACCGTCTCTTCAATTATGGCAATCTCCTTAGGTGAGTATCCCACCTTGGCCAGCTGTTCAGACCGAAGCCGAGCCCCGGCATCCACCATACTTGTTGTATCCGTTAGGTAGTTCAGATCGTGTGTCAGAGCGGCCGCTTCCACCAGCTCCATATCCACTTCGAGCTCTTTAGCAAACTCAAGGCTTTTACGTACCACAAAGCGTACGTGATGCCAGCCATGGAATAGCAGCGTATCCGTATAGCTAGCATACAAAGTTCGTAATTCTTGAGTCAGCTGCTTGTTTCTTGGTGTCATGACGATAGTATAGCGTACCGTTTACCCACGCCTATTTGCTTTGCAAGCGATTCTATTCTTTAACACGTTCGCGGTACATGCCCGTTGCGGTGTCTACCGAAATCAGCTCGCCCTGCTTGATAAAGGCCGGAACTTTAATAGTAATGCCTGTTTCGAGTGTGGCATCCTTTTGTACACTACTAGTAGTGTCACCCTTCACAACGTCTTCAGTATAGGTAACAAGTAGTGGAACATTCTTTGGAAGCTCGACGTTAATCACGCGGCCCTCAAAAAATTGCAAACTAACTGTGTCGCCTTCTTTCATAAAGCCAGCGTTATCACCCACCATGTCACTAGAAAGCTCGAACTGCTCAAAGCTGTCCGGATTCATAAAGTGGAAAGTGTCGCCATCGCTGTACAAGTATTGTGCAGCTTCGTTGGTAACGACCGCACTATCGACCGTTTCGTTGCCCTTAAAGGTTTTGTCTAGCACCTTGCCATCAAGCACGCTCTTAATGCGCACATTCACAATCGAACCACCACGCCCCATGACCTTTTGGTTGTAATCAACCACCCGGTATGGCACGCCGTCCATTTGAAACAGCACACCCTTTTTCAGATTAGTAATACTTAGTGCCATGTTAGCTCTCCTTGTCCAATGTTTCCATAACTCGCACATATTCGGCGTCGGTCAAAATACCGTAAGCCTGTAGCGTTGCCGCTAATTGCCTGAGGCGGGATGTGTCGCGCGCCGTTTGCCATACCGTAATTGCAGCGTTAACGTCTTTTTGCAACATTTGCACATTACCCGCCGTGCCGCCCAGAGCTGCAAATGTACCCCCTACAAACTGTTTACGTGTATTGATGGACGCCAACAGTAGCTCAATCACATCTCGAATCTCCATCGAAGCATCACTCACACGATATTCCCCATAATCTGATCCAGCTGTGCATCCAGTTGCGCCACATCTGCTGCGCCGAATACCATACTGGCAGCTACAATATTTGATTTGAGCCTACCGAGCCGGCGCCTTGCATCTTTTGCTTTTACTAGCTGTTCTTCACGTGTCTCGCTCAGTTCGTAGTCACGGATATCAATCCGCGCGTCACCGCTGAGCCGTTTCAGGCTGCTCAGCGCTTTCTTTTCATCCGGCGTTAACATATCCGTATCGACACCGCGCAACAATATCTTAAGCTGCGTTTCCGCGCGCTGCATAGCCAAAAACGGCGATTCATGTACCATAGCCCTTATTCTCTCAGAAGCACCTAGGGTGATGCAACGTGCCGCAAATCGTGAAGCCCGCCAAAGTGCTCCAGGCGGATGCAATGTGGCACTTTGAGCGAGGAGCGCAAGCGAGCCGTATTAACATACGGTGAGTGCGCACCGCAGAACAAAGTGCCGCAGGGCGCCGTCTGGTGTGCTTTTGCAGTTTAAGCGTTTGCTACGAACGGGAGCAGTGCAATATGACGTGCGCGCTTAATAGCTACGCTCAAATGGCGCTGCTGACTCTCGGTAAGACCAGTCTTCTTGCGGGTCTCAATCTGACCATATTGGTCAACATAGCGCTGTAAGGTCTTAAAATCCTTGTAGTCAAAATACGCTACATCGGTTCGGTGTTTAAAAATCTTAGCCATACAAATTGGGGCATGAGACAAAACTACGTTTTTCTCATCGCACCGGGTCGCGGAATAAATCCGCAGACTCGGGCTGCTCTTTTTCCTAAGCCCCTCTCCTTTCAATGTCTTATTAAATTCGTTAGTTTTAACGAATTTTGGTTAGGCGCGCAGTCCGGGATACTGGCCGAGCATCGGAACGGAACCGTACTAAGTACGGTGAGTACCGAAGCCTTGAGAGCCAGCGCCCGGAATGGGCACCCTAAAATTTGTTAAAATGGAATGTCGTCAAGATTAATTGGCTCATCGCCAATGTCTTCGATAACCACATCGTCCTGTTTCTTGCTTGGCGCAGGTTTGCCGCTGTCAGCATCACTCGAAGAGCTTCCACCAGAGTACCCACCACTCTGGCCGCCGCCATTATCACCAGCACCGCCCAAGAAGGTAACGTCCTGCGCCACCACTTCCACCTTGGTTCGTTTCTGACCCTCTTGCTCCCATTGGCGGCTCTGCAGGCGACCGTTGACCAGACAAGGACGACCCTTGCCTAAGTATTGTGCTACGCGCTCACCTAATGGCCCCCAGGCCACAACGTCAATGTAGTCAGTCGCTTCCTGCCAATTACCATCCGCACCCTTATAGCTGCGGTTAAGCGCTAAGCTAAAACTGCACACATTTTGGCCATTTGGCGTCTGCCGCAGCTCGGGGTCGCGGGTCAGATTCCCCATTAGAATTACTTGGTTAAAACTACGTGCCATATGGCATTACCCTCCTTCGGCGGAAACTATGTCCGCTTGTTATTTTGTACTTTCCACACTACGCGGGCTCAAACGCCGCGTCAAGTACTACTCTTCTTCTTTTTCGTCTTTGCCGTCAGCATCACCACGCTTAGCAGCCTGCTCGGCCTTAAGAGCCTTGGCAGCTTCTGCCTTAGCGATAGCCTTGAGGTCTGGGCGAGTAATCAAAAAGCGAATCACTTCGTCGGTAATGTTCAGGATGCTTTCCAGCTTCTGCACATTTGCACCCGGCATCTCTACTGTGTAGAACACGTAAATAGCCATCTCGTGCTTCTTGATGGGGTATGCTAACTTGCGCTTGCCCCAGTTATCAGTGTTTTTGATAGCTGCGCCGTTATCGGTAAAGATTTTCTCTACGCGACTAGTGGCCTTCTCCAGATCTACTTCCAGATCGGGATCATACAGAATAGCGATTTCATACTGGTTCACAGTTAATCACTCCTTTGGTTTAAACCCGTGCTCACTAGGGGACACAGGCTGAGTTGATAATACCTGATTATTCTACCGTAATTACCCCTGTTAGTCAAATAGTAGACGCCCGCCTAGTGCAGTTAGCCCAACAAAGAGAAAAGCCCTGACTGTTTCAATCAGAGCTTTACATATGACATCAGCGGAACTTGCCTGGGGAGGGTGCTTGGTCTAGACCGCATACCGTCTCTCAAAGTATTTGAGCCTTAAGCCGCACACCCACTCCATTTCGGCTGTTTGTTTTAAACCTATGGTAAAGCGCTTATGCGAAAAGCACAAGTGTTTCGCGCCAACAAAGCCAAAATATGTATACAAAATTAACATCGGTCAAAATATTTTTCGTAGTCGAACTAGCTACGATTCTATCTGTTAATGATCCGTTGTAAAACTTACTTGGAATAATTAGTAGTCTGCAGGGTCGTATTCATATCGTTTCTCGGCAAAGACCGATGCAGCCGGTTCGTTATCAGATTTTACAACCTCAGCGGTAATAAATGATTGCTCCAACTTCGCAATCTGATCCACCGTCATCCACTCATTTCGACCACCTTCAAATTCTGTCTGCAATATTCCTTGCGGCTTTGTGCCATGGATCACAAAAAAGATCTTGTCCTCCAGCATATCGCCGGTCTTGGTAGTAAAATCCATTTTATGGAACACGCTATGGAACGACAACGTAGCCGTAAGGCCAGTTTCTTCCATAAGTTCACGCGCTGCCGCCTCCAAAATGGTTTCGCCCCAGCGGATCTTTCCGGTGGGTCTGCCCCAGTACCCATAAAAGGGCTGCTTGAGCCGTTGCTGGATCAACGTACGCCCTTGTTCATCATAAATCGCTAAACAAACAGCAACTTTCGGTTGGCGTTCCACGGCGCGGGCATCAGTATCAAACCGGTTGGCAAACTCTTTGCCTTTGCTGGTCAATGTGTAAGCGCCGTCTTTGCCCTTTTGTATATAGTTTTCATCTACTAACTGTTTCAAATAAAAATTGAAGTGATCACTGGTAAGCTCACTCGCTTTCTGCAGCTCAGCAAACCGAGCTGCAGGCGTAAAAAGCAGTACTTGCAAAATTGCTACATGGGCTGGGTGGAGCAGTTTATCAACGCTCATATTGTTTCCTCTATTACTTGGGCATAGTACTGCATGCTTGATCTATAAATCTAGTGAAATAAGTTTCACCGTGTAACCACAGCATGGGATTCAAGGAGAGTCAGGCGAAGTATAGCCGCATAGGCGATTAGTCGGGCCGCATGAAAACGGCCTCCCTTTATCCTTGCTGTGGTTATCGCCAGAACCACCTAACTAAGCTGGATAGATGTCTTGAATGGGGCTGTCGCTGTCGCCAGATTCCATACCCACGTCGCCAGCTCCGCCAAAGACTTGATCAAGACTGCTTACGAGCACCTCACGCGGGCGTGAGCCATCAGCAGCACCAATAATTCCCTGCTCCTCCATCTCTTCAATCAGGCGGGCAGCACGGCCATAGCCAATACGCAGACGCCGCTGCAGCAGCGAGGTCGAAGCTTTCTTATTCTCGATTACCACTCGCACTGCGTCGCGGAACATATCATCATCTGCATCACTTGTGCCTGAGCCCATATCGCTCACCACGCCGCCCTTGCCGATCTGCACCGGTTGACTGACTACTTCGTCGTTATACTGCGGCGCTCGCTGCTCCTGAATAAACGCGGTCACCTTCACCGTTTCGTCATCACTGATAAAGGCCGCCTGGACACGCTTAGGCTTAGGCATGTCACTAGTTAAGAACAGCATGTCGCCCATGCCCAACAGCTTTTCAGCTCCCATTTGGTCAATAATCGTACGGGAATCAACCTGGCTTGCGGTAGTAAAGGCGATGCGGGCTGGCACGTTAGCCTTAATGAGGCCGGTAATAACGTCCACCGATGGGCGCTGAGTAGCTAAGATAAGGTGGATACCAACGGCGCGAGCTTTCTGGGCAATCCGCACAATTAACGCTTCCACATCGCGGGCAGCCATCATCATTAGGTCGGCCAACTCATCAATTACAATCACGATGTAGGGCATACCCTCTTCGTTCTTGAGCGAGTTGTACTCAATAATATTGCGTTTCTTAACTTCGGCCAGCGTGCGGTAACGGCGCTCCATCTCAGCCACCGCCCATTTAAGCGCACTGATGCACTTTTCGGGTTCAGTAATAACTGGCGTTAGCAAATGCGGGATTTCGTTATAGGGTGTTAGCTCGACAGTTTTTGGATCAACTAATATCAGTTTTAGATCGGACGGCGAATTACGATACAAAAGACTGGTTAGAATGTCATTTATCATGACAGACTTACCGGACCCGGTCTGGCCAGCCACCAACAGGTGTGGCATTTTGGCTAAATTGGCCATAACAGGTTTACCGGCTATGTCTTTACCGATCGCAAACGTTAGCGGATCGTCAGCTTCGGTCCAATCATGCGACTGCAGAATGCTACTGAGTCGTACGATTGCCGCCTTAACATTCGGCACCTCAATACCCACTGCACGCTTACCCGGAATGGGCGCTTCCATACGGATACTAGTGGCCGCCAGATCAAGCGCCAAGTTGTTTTCAAGCGCAGTGATTTTAGTAAGCTTAACGCCCGTCGGTGGTTTTAGTGTGTACTGGGTGACGCGAGGGCCGATGTTGGCCCCTTCCATCTCTACGTCGATATTAAAGTTTTGGAAGGTTTCGCGGATCACACGGGCATTGCCCTCTACGTTGCCGGCATCAGCCTTGTCTTGCTTGGCATCCAGCAAACCAACACCGGGGAATTTCCAATCTGGATCGCTAGCCGCGGTGAGCGCCGCGTGACTTTCCTGTGGAGTCAGCTTTTGAGCGGTGTTACGCAAATTCAAGCGTGGTGCAGGCTGCTCGCGCTTGTTGCCGTGATGTTCTACTGGCACCCCTTCGTTCAGTTTAAATCCGCCTTCGGCAGCTTTGGATTTAAGGGCCGCCAAACCATCTTCATCATCCTCCTCGTGTGCGCGGCGATGGAACGGCTTGAGCAGTACGCTTGGAGAGATACTAAAGGCAAACAAAAATGCAAATATGGTGAAAACAAAAAACAGCAAACTGGCAGGAATTTTATCCAGCATAGTCAGCACCGCACCACCAGCACCTTTACCGATAGCGCCGCCATGGCCGCCAGTTATAACACCAGCAGGCTCTTTGGTGGCAAATGCTGTAAAAAACCAACTGCTAGCAAATGTTAAGAGGGCCGCCATACTAAACAAGTTACCTAATGGCACCCGGTGATCTTCGGCTCTAAATTTGTATACACCACCGTACACTAGTGCCACCGGCGTCAACCACGCGCCATACCCAAACAACCAATACCCTGCCCCAAACAGCCCTTTGGGTAGCGCTCCGCCCGTACCAAAGCCGCCCAGCAACATAAAAAGCGCTAACAAGATTAGTAGCACGGCAGCGCTATAACCCCAGAACGGCGAACGCTCGCGTGGTGCTTCAGGTGGTGCAGCCCTTTTTTTGCTCGATTTTTTCTTTTTTGCCATAACTTGATTTCAATTATACCTTTTGGACAGTGTAGGGTCTACAGTAGTACGCCAGACGGGTGATTACTATAACGCCTTACCTGATTTCATATTATAACAAAATTTACAACACTAGTCAATTTGCTTATGGTTATAGCGTCACGCAGTGCTGGGACAGCGTAACACCATCAACCTGTGCATACAAAATAATAGCAGAGCGAGGATTGGTGTTTACATTACCTAGAGTTGCTTTGTCGGCGCACTTTGCCTGCGGCACGATATACATAGTGTGTTGATCGGGGACTTTGAGGCCCGCGCTGTAGGGTGCAATCAGCACGCCGTCCGGTTTATACACACTCAGCGTCACAACAGACGGAGTGACAGCACTGCAGTCTACGCCGCAAATAGTAATACCATCATTTTGATTGGCAGCCACAATCGTTGGCAAGGCACCGGCAGCCACCGTATATTGCGCCACTGCACCGGCCACCGTATTAACGTCACTTGCCTGCTTTTGCGCATATGTCAGCGGTTTAGCGGCGGCCTGCACCTTCGGCGTATGTTTAATTACAAAGGTATTTACGCCAACCCCCAGCACCGCTATAACCACAAGAGCTGCAGCGCCAAGCTTTAGACGCCTAAACATTGTCCATTTGCGACGGCGAGCTTTTCGGCGAGCCGCACGTACAGCCTTGAGCTCAGCGGCATTTATGCGATGGTACTTTACAAAGGCAGCGTCAACCATGGTGGCTGACCAGCCATGCGACTGAACATGCTCGCGAAGGGTTGCTTCGCTGTGTCCAACACGCATCTGCTCGGTAATATAATCGACAAGCTGCTGGACTTCCATACTGCCCTTCAGTATACCGTATTGCTTATGCTGTACATAAAAATACACCCCGGATGATCAGCCAGGGGTGTATTTTTGATCGTTTTTTTGCGTCGTCATGCCCTTTTCAGGCACGGGCTCGTCTGTTTTGCAGACAAGGTGCATTGTTTTAAAAATGCACGCGCAGTTGTTCGCTAGCGCAGATGCGCTTGAGCGAGGGAAAGATTAGAGCCAAGCTGGCTATAATCACAGCGACGTTTTGGGCTGGTACCATTTGTTTAGTATCTTTAGACCAAAACACACTTTTGCATGGAAACAAGTTTTTGGCCTGCCTAGCAAAAGCAAGAGATTTAAAAAGAGCGTTTTTAAAGGCGCTTTTTAAAAGGTAAGAAAAGAATTTGTAGATTCTTATCTTTTAGTGTGAGGAAAGGTGCGAGAATTGCGTTTTTTAAGGGCGTAATTCTGGTGGTTTTGGAATTGTTTAGATTCCGATTTGGAGCCTTTTACAGCTCGCTACGTAAGGTTTTTTAAGCCTTGTCTTGGTTGGAACTTTTTTACGGTTCCGTCATTTTTGTTTTAGGCTTTTGTTTTCCAAAAAAAGTCTTTTTGTATTTCTTAAGCCTGATTACACTATACCAAGCATAAGCACTTTTGTCAAGCAGCCCTAGTTCAGCTAATCATAGAACTCCTGGCTTGACCCTTTGCTAAAACTAAGACTAATTGAGGGGTTTTGCTTACCTTTGTGGCCAAAAGTAATCGCAAGCAAAAAGACCTCTCGAGGGAGGTCTTTTTGTAAATATGATGGAGAGCTCCAGGTTAGTCAGTTCTAGCGTCTTGAGTGAGCAACCGCTCGCGCATCTTTTGGAACCGCTCCTGCTGCTCGGCCGCAATCTCTTCAGCCGTCTTGGTCTTTTCCTGGTGCACAGTTTTGGCGCCTTCGGGCTTGCCGCCAACGATATTCACCACCGGAATAACAATCGGGCTACGCTGCGTCTGCTCGAACAGGTAGTGTGTCATATGGTCTTTGAGCTCAGCCTTAAACCGGTCAAGATCAATTCGCTTAAAGCGCTGCGACACCGCGCGGCGAATCTCATTGCGCAGACCGTTCATTAGCTCTTCCTGCTCACGCATGTAGATAAAGCCGCGTGAGATGATATCAGGGCTAGTCAACAAATTGCCAGATTTCTTATCAACGGTAATCACCACCGCCACCAGGCCCTCTTCGGCTAGCAGCACGCGGTCTTTTACCACCACGTTGTTCACAATTGCGCCGGTTTGGTCCACCAAAATCGTACCGTTCGGCACCTGACCAACAATCTCCATTTTTTCCTGAGTCAGTGCAATGACATCGCCGTTCAGGGCGTTTACAGTATTGGCACGTGGGATTCCCTGTTCGATGGCCAAATCAATATGCCGCTGTTTTACGCGGTATGCCCCATAAATTGGGATGAAAAACTTGGGCTTTGTGAAGTTAATCATATCAGCGTATTCATCGCGAGAGGCGTGACCAGAAACGTGCAGTGGGCCAACATGGTCGAGGTCGTGGTTGCGCGCCTCAAAAACGTGCACATTGTTCTTAACCAGGTTGTCTACCATGGCCCCCACTAGCGCATCATTGCCACTTTCTGGAATTGGCGTAGAGCTTAGGATGACGGTGTCTTGCTCTTTGAGCTTCACATGCCGGTGCTCGCCATTGGCCATGCGCTGCAAGGCCGAGCTTGGCTCACCTTGACTACCTGTACAGACAACGACCACCTGGTCGTCGGGCAGACTGGCTACGCTGGCAATTGGCACAAATGTCCCTTTAGGGATCTTCATAAAGCCGTTGCGCACCGCCATTTCGAGCGTTGAGACCATACTACGGCCGTCCATGGCCACTTTTTTGCCGTGGTGCACAGCAGCGTTCACGATCATCTGGACACGGTTCATGTTGGTACTAAACAGACCGATAAAAATACGGCCCGGGGCTTGGTCCATGATATCGACAAAGCTTTGCTCGATAGTGCTTTCGGAGGGGGTACGACCCATGCGCTCCACGGTGGTTGATTCGCTAAGCAGCGCCAACACACCTTCATCACCAAGCTCTTTCAGGCGCTC
The DNA here is from genome assembly GCA_964478195.1 of uncultured Candidatus Saccharibacteria bacterium. GTDB lineage: Bacteria > Patescibacteriota > Saccharimonadia > Saccharimonadales > UBA4665 > JAJZCD01. Next base: position 1,025 of record CAYZGW010000018.1, on the reverse strand, counting down.
GATATCACTGCGCTCGTGGTCGAGTGGATTAGGATCGAAGCGGAAGTCACCGGTATTGATGATGCGACCCACCGGCGTATCAATTACCACGCAAGTTGAGCCCGGAATAGAGTGCGTAATCCGCACCAGCTCCACGTAGAACTCACCGACTTTCAGGCGCTCGTGCGTGTTTTCGTTCATGGTAACGGTTTGCAGTTCAAAGCCTTCCGGCATAGGCAAACCGAAGTTTTCAAAAATTTCCTCAACACGACCAATGGTAAATTTACTGCCGTAAATTGGTGCTGGCAGTTTTGGCACAATGTGTGGCAGACCACCGATGTGGTCAAGGTGTCCGTGCGTAATAACGTAAGCTCGCAGCTTGTGCTTAATGCTTTCTACGTAGGCCGTATCAGCCACTCCGTAGTTAATGCCCGGCAGGTCAACGCTTAGATCGTTACCAGCGTCAATAATGACAGCGTCGTTTACGTACTCCACCAGAATCATGTTCTTGGAACCGCCGCCGTCCATGCCACCGAGGCCGATGATCTTTAGACGTGGGCTATCATCAATGAAGTTAGCGCGCCGTTTTTCGTCGGTAGCGGCCGGCAGATATTGGTTTGCGACGCGCTGGGCATCCATTTGAATACGTTTTTGGGCCCGTACGGCTGCACCACGGCTAACACCAGGTTTGCGCTCTGTGTCCTTACCGCTAGTGTCTTGCGGGCGGCGTGAACGTGGCGCGCCGTTACCGCGGCCATTCTGTGTCCGACCACGGTTATTATTTTGTCTTGGAGGTTTACCCTCGTTACTTGGTTTTTGGTCCATAGGTCTCCTTGTTTGTCATCTTGAGATAAGATGACAACTATTAGTTCGTTACTTCTTAATCTTTTGTAAAATTACGGGGATCAGCGCAAAGTCATCAATAAGCGTTTGGCGCATCCCACCGTTATATAGCGCGGCAGCCGGGTGGAAGAGCGGCAGGTAGACGTGGTCTTTATACCGCTTTGGCTTGCCATGCACTTGGCTGATTTTCAGCCCGGGCAGCA
>CAYZGW010000017.1:0-26348 GCA_964478195.1 uncultured Candidatus Saccharibacteria bacterium | reverse complement strand
CTTGGGCCTGAGCCCTGGGAAAATAGCACGGTGCCGTATTATAAAAAGACCATCCGAATAGGATGGTCTTTTTCTTGTATTGCAATTATAATTTACCTAACAAATAAGGGTGGAAAATTAGGAGCTATCAGTGCTAATAACCACCCGTACTCATGAAAAATTTTTAGACGTGCATCTGTTTGGGTGGACGATTTCACTAGAACTGCTTCTGGGTGTCGTAACTGTGCTGGCTCTAATTTATGCGGCTCGTTCTTTTGCTACTTCTCGCAAAAGCAATGAATTAAAGACCGTTCCCACGCTATTAATTCAGGCTCGTACTCTTAAGACTAAGAAGAGCTCAATGAAGCTAGTAAACCTGAGTAACAACATAGCGTATAAAGTTAAGATTGACTCGGTATATAAATACAACAGAAGGAATGGGGCGGTTTATAAAATAGACTTCGTACTCGAGGGAAAGAACTATATTAAGGGCGGAGAAGAAGTTGACCTAAAAGAGTATAAACTCAAAGATGGCGCTGTTGAGGAGGATGAAGATTTCGCTGGCATCGTTTCTAGAGTTGGCGTAAATGAGAGGAGACCTATGGTGATACGATTTGAGGATGTGCAGGGTATAAAGTACTACACTGAGATCAATTTTAAAGACGGTGAAGAGAACATCGTAACGACTCCCTGCAAGCTTACGTTGGCAGCGAGAGGGCAGTTATACCTGCGAAGACGTATGGAGTTGCGAGAGATACGGCTGTATCAAACAAAAAAGTTCCGTAGGGAATATCCGTATATGCTTGTAAGGAAGGGTACCGCCAAGGCTAAGACTATCAAGCAAGAAGCCTAGCGTTTCATCACATGTGTTGACATAAGCGGGATGCTGTGTTATCATAAGCATAATTCGAAAGAAGAGAGGGTTTGCTAGGTTAGCCTGGCGAGCCCTCTTTTATTTTCGGAGCAACATCAAGTAACCGGTGGATTTTATGCGTGAGGCATAGAACCACATTCTGGAGGTGTTCCTAATGGCTGGAACTAAAGCCGGCGCAGCTAAAGCTGTCGCCAAGATCCGTGCTGAGCGCGGTGAAGATTTTTTTGCACGTATTGGCGCCAAGGGCGGCAAAAACGGTAAGACCGGTGGTTTTGCTGCTGGTGAAGCCGGCCGCGAGCGCGCTCGTGTGTATGGTGCTATTGGCGGTCGTATTAGTCGCCGCACCAAAAAGAGCGCAACTCCTCGGGCTAACGCCTAAGAAGTCTGACCTCAAATTGCCTGCTTGGTTTTACTATAAAGGCTCAAAAGCACCCCTTACACAGTAAGGGGTGCTTTTGTTGCAGATGTCACTGAGCTGTTTTCAGCCGGTATGGCCGACACAGTCGACTGCGGGTGACACCCCATTCGGTTTGGCAATTAAAACAACGATAATGGCGTGCTGAGGCTTGCAGGCTCCGGGCATAGCAAGTAGGGCAGGTGGCTCGCAGATGTAGCCAGTCACGGTAGGTATCCAAGCAGTCTTGGATATAGTCCTCGTCCAGTGTAATGTCGTAATTGGCTGACAGCTCGCGGGCTTTTTCCCAAGCGGCGACCTCAAGTTTCAGGAGTTCGATATCGTATGTGTAATCTTTGTGTCCTAAGACGGCGTGTCCTAATTCGTGTAGTAGCGAAAATATATTCTGCATAGTATTTTTACTACTAACTTTATAAGCCAAACGCTGCTTTTGGGCATGCCAGGCGAACTGGTTGCTTTCTACGAGTTCTAAATGGGGATAGTCGCTGCCTATATGCACCACTAGCGCTGCTAAGCTAGGCGCCGCGGTTTTAGGCATAGACACTCCGTGCTAGATCATAGCAACCATACACCACAGCTTCTTCGGGACGCTCTGCCTTAATGATTGGGGGGATTGGCACGAGCGGAGTGTTGTATTTTTTGAGCTCTTCTACCAGAAAGGCATGATATTTGTGCAGGTAATGGCCTACGCCACCGCCCAGAACGATGACATCGGGCTGGGTAACGGCCATGAGGTCTACGAAGCCTATGGCCCAGTTTTTAACTATGGCCTTCCAGATGGTCGGATCGTTAATATCGGAAGCCTTTTGGTGGTATTTCTCGTAGATAGCCTTGCCGCTGGCAAAACTTTCCCATTTGACCACGCGGTCACCACGCTGCAACATCATCTGTCCAGGCTCGATGTCAGCCATGGTAGGGTCAATCTGTTGATTAACGATAAAACCGCCACCGATTCCTGTGCTAATAGTTAGGTATAGTACCTTGGCGTGTTTATCTTTGAGTAGCATTGCTTCGGACAAACCGGCTAGGTTGGCGTCGTTTTCGACGAGCATCGGGCAGTGGGTGATGTGTTCGACGTCGTGCTGCAAATGCACATTCTTCCACGTGAGGTTACCGCCTTTTTCAAAAACGCCCTGCGTACGGTCAATCATGCCCGGTGCTGCTACTGCACCAGCCTTAAAGTCTTTTGCAGTGAGGTTTACAACATTGGCACGGAGCTCACGCAAAAAATCATCGTAATCTTTGGGTGTAGGGAATTTAAATGATTCGGTAATAACACCTTCGTTGGTCAGCGCTGCTAGCAGCGTCTTTGTCCCGCCAATATCTATCCCCACGTACATGCTAGTAGTGTAGCATGTACGCCATAAGCTCGTCATTTGGTTTCCGATACAGAGTAGGGGATGTTTGAGATTTTAGGGCTATGTACTCGTATGATGGGTCTGTACAAATTGTCTATATTATGCTAATGTTTATTTATGATTCCAGGCCTTGATAAAGAAAACTCTTCGCCGGTTCCAGGGGAAGACTTCGGCTATTTTTCAACTCCCGAAGAAGCAGATACTGCAGGGCGTATAGCTCTTGGCAAGCTGGCAACCACCGAGACCACGCCTGACTGGAGTAGTCATTTCGATGATTGGGATGATGATCCGGTCCCATTGCCTACTGCTGAGTTTCCTGTATCTGTGTCAGAGCCTGAGGATGCTTTAGTGGATGTTCCGCCTATGGAAAAGCCGGGAAAGTTTAAAGAACAGGCTCCGCGTTTTTCTGATCAGGTTGATGATGCTACTCGCACGAACCCTATAACCTATGTGAGCGGAGTGCGAGAAGGTCTAAGCGCCAAAACAGAAAATACTGGCTATAAGGAAACTACACTTACCGAGCATGAGACATTAGTAGGTTTACGAGAGTTTCTGCACGAAGTGGCAGAAGTTGAGCAAGGTACATTCCTGGGACGCCAAGCCGAGATGATGCCCTCAGACCTGACGTTTATTGGTGGGCGAGAGTATGCTAAGGCGGCGGAAGGTATGGCAATCGACTGGCGTGAGCGTTTATCTAACGATCCACAGCTCCAACTATGTGTTGTTACCGGGAAGATTATGCCTAATGAGATTAAAAGTGACGCATATCTTCTAGACACGATACTTAAAAGTTTCACGGATGATGATATAGACCGATTCAAGGACCGACTGGTATTTGATATCGAGGATATCACTGTTCCGCCAGAGCACACCGCAGTTATTGTGCTCGACGACTGGGTTATTAGTGGCGGCCATATGAGTGGAGTAGCTGATAGGATACGACGAGAGCATTCAGAGTATCTACCGACTATGGAGGTGCAACTTGTTGCTGCCTCAAGACAGTTGATAGATAAGGGTCTCCTAGTGGGCTACAGTAGCTATAATGGGAGAAAGGTCAGGCAAGATTATATTCCGGTCAACGCTTTTTATCAGGCACATACGGCGAAGAATGAAAATGGTGTACGTATTACTGGCGCAACGTGTGCGGTCGACTATGGTTTCAACGATGTCATATCGGAGATGAGCGAGGCGATAGGTCGTGATATGCCTCCAGGAACAAATATTGTTAGGCCTTATCGTTCGGGTAATGTGCAGTTAGCGCAATTGCAGCGCTTCGTGCTCGCGCGAGCCGAAGCTGAGTCAGCGTCTTAGTCCTGTCGTTACTAAACTTCTGCGTACGTGTGCTTAGCTGCTAACACTTTACCTAAAGCGGTAAAACAGATATAATACATAGTAATCTTTCGGGTTCTTGTGTTCCAAGTGTCTTTAGCGGCGCCGTAGAGCGTATGATTCCCGCAAGAAATACACTACAAAGGAGGCATAGTAAGAACATGCCAAAATCATCACTAACAATGGACGAGCTGCTAGCTGGCAGCGAAGTCAAACAACTCGAGACGGGTGACGTCATCGAAGGAACTGTGGAAAGCATCCGCAAGCACCAAGTCTGGATCGACCTCGGTCCGCGCGGTGTCGGTGTGGTTATGCGCCGCGAAGTTGGCCATGGCCAACAGCTGGAAGCAGGCCAAGCCGTAACCGTTAGTGTGCTCGACCCGGAAATGGAAGAGGGCTACGCACTGCTAAGCATGCGCCGGGCTGCTAAAGACCGAGGCTGGGATGAAGTACAGCGTATTTTTGACGCTGGTGAAATCGTCGAGATCGTGCCATACGACGCCAACCGCGGTGGTCTGCTGGTCGAGCTGGAAGGCATCCGTGGCTTCCTGCCGGTATCGCAGCTGGCTGCTGGTCATTACCCTCGCGTATCAGGTGCTGACAAGGATGAGATCCTGCAGAAGCTGAATGCGCTAGCTGGTAAGCCAATCCGTGTTCGTGTGCTAGATGTTAGCCGCAAAGACAACAAGCTTATCTTCTCAGAGAAGGAAGCGGTTAAGGACGACATGCAGGCTCGTTTTGCTGAGCTGAAGGTTGGCGACGTGGTCGAAGGCATCGTTACTGGTGTGATCGACTTCGGTGCATTTGTGAACGTTGATGGCATCGAAGGCCTGATTCACATCTCGGAAATCTCATGGGAGCGCGTGGAAAACCCACGTGACTACGTGAAGGTTGGCGAAACCGTAAAGGCCAAGATCATCGCTATCGACAAAGACCGCCTAAGCCTATCCCTCAAGCAAATGAGCGAAGACCCATGGTTGAAGGAAGTGAAGCAGTTTAACAAGGGCGACGTGGTCGAGGGTAAGATTACCCGCATTACACCATTTGGTGCCTTTGTGCAGCTTTCATCAAGCGTAGAAGCGCTGGTACACGTCAGCGAAATGGGCGACGATGACAACATCGACCCAGAAAAGATCTTCCAGCTCAACGAGAAGAAAGAGTTTAAAGTGCTCGATATCGACACTGACGCTCGCAAGATCTCGCTATCTCTAAAGCGCAAATAAATAGACGACAAGACTAAAATAATGTCGTAAACATCAGCTAGCCGCGCGGACAAAGTGGCAGAAAGGAACTCCGAAGGAAATGGCAACGACACTCCAAATCGAAGATAACATTACCGTCGGAGCATTAGCCGAAGAGCTAAAGCTTCCTGTCACCCGTCTGATTGGCGAGCTGATGAAAAACGGGATTATGGCAACCATTAATGAGCGGGTCGATTTTGATACCGCTCAGATTATTGTTAGCGAACTTGGGCTGGATATTGAACTGGAGCGCAAAAAAGTTACCGCCGAGCCGGTAAAGCGCGAAAAGCGGGTAGCGAGCGCCAACGCCGTTGACCGTCCACCGGTGGTGGCGGTTATGGGTCATGTGGATCATGGCAAAACCTCACTGCTCGACGCAATCCGCGGCGCTGAAGTTGCCAAGGGCGAAGCCGGCGGCATCACCCAGCATATTTCGGCGTATCAGATTGAACACCAACCGACAGCCGGTGGTCCTGCACGGGCAATTACTTTTTTGGATACGCCAGGTCATGAGGCTTTTGCGGCTATTCGTGAACACGGTGCACATCTAACTGACATCGTTATTATCGTGGTGGCGGCCGATGACGGCATTAAACCGCAAACTATTGAAGCGATCCGTTTTGCCCGCAATGCCGGCGCCCGGATTGTAGTGGCTATCAACAAGATTGATAAAGAAGGCGCTAATGAGGCGCTGGTGAAGCAGCAGCTGTCCGAGCAGAATCTGCTGATTGAAGAGTGGGGTGGTGATGTGGTGGTAGTGCCGGTTAGCGCTAAGACCAAGCAGGGCATTCCGCAGCTGCTTGACATGCTGCTCTTGGTTGCTGATGTGGAAGAGCTAAAGGCCGACTCGACTGTTCCGGCCCGAGGTCTGATTATTGAGGCGCACGTGGAGACCGGTCGTGGCCCGATTGCTCACGCTTTAATCGAAGAGGGTACGCTAAAGCCCGGTCAGTTTGTGGTTTCCGGTGGCACTTATGCCAAGGTACGTAACTTGGAAGACACGATGGGAAAGGCTATTAAATCTGCTGGACCTTCGGCGCCGGTGGTTATTAGCGGCTTTAAAACTTTGCCGGAGTTTGGTGATCCATTTACGGTAGTGGCGACTGAAAAAGAAGCTCGCGCCAAGGCTGAGGTCGTAGCAATGGACCGCGCTAACGGTGGTGGCCGCAGTGACATGTCTAGCTCCGAGCTACTGCGGATTATTTCGCGCTCAGACCAGCTGCAAGAATTGCCAATCATCATTAAGGCTGATGTGCAGGGCTCACTGACCTCTGTTGCTGATAGTCTGAAGAGTGTTGAAACTGATGAAGTTGCAGTGCGGCTTGTTAGTAGCGGTGTAGGCGCGGTCAATGATAACGACATTCATCTGGCACATAGTACCGGGGCGATCATCTACGGTTTTAATAGTAGCGCTGCGCCAAATATTCGTCGCTTGGCTAGTCGCGACCAAGTCTCGATCCGGCTGTATAATGTCATATATGAGTTAATTGATGACGTTAAAAATGAACTCAGCAAGCTTTTGCCCGATGAGATTGTCGAAAAAGAGATGGGTGAGTTAGAGGTGAAGGGTATCTTCAAAACCACCAAGACCGATATCATTGCGGGTGGTGAAGTAAAGAGCGGCACGCTTAAAGTGCCAGCTTTTGCTCGCGTGTATCATGGCAAAGAACTGGTGGGCGAAGCTGAGTTAACTGGACTTAAGCGTGGTCCGAACGACGCCAAGGATCTAGCGACTAGCGAGCTAGGCGGTATTAACCTGAAGGTTAGCGGCCGTTTGCAACTTGAACTTGGCGACCGTATCGAATTTTATACTCGCGAAACAGTGGAGCGTACACTGTAGGCTTTAGCCGTACGGTGGTACAATGATTTTATGTTGAAACTTGATAATGATCTACTTGCCCAGCTGGGATTGGGTAGTTTGTCCGACGACCAGAAGCAGGCCATGCTTCAATACATTTACGAAATCTTGGAGCTGCGGGTTGGTACAAATTTGGCAAACCAGATGACCGACGAGCAGTTAGATGAGTTTGAAAAGTTTATTGATGACAAGGGTGAGGCTAATCAAGCGCAGGCTCTTCAGTGGCTAGAAGCCAACTTGCCGAATTACAAGGACGTGGTTAACGAAGTCTTTGAACAACTAAAAGTTGAGATTCGCCAAATGGCGCCTCAACTTTTAGCATCTACACCACAGCAGATGGGGCAAATGCCTAATCAGCCTCCGCTGCCTGGTGGGTATGTTGCGCCAGCCGCTCCATATCCGTCGTACCAGGATCCGTATGCTTCTCAACCGCCAATGTCCCAAGCTCCATATGGTCCAACGCCAATGCCAGCCGTCGCTCAGCAGCCTGGGGCTCCAGCTCCACCACTGCCAGTGTACGCTGATCCTGGTTTTGCGGCAGCGCCGCAGCCACCACAGAATGGCCTTGGCCCACAGGGCTTTGGCGGCCAACCACCTCAACCACAGCCAATTGGCGGTCAGCCAACTCAAGTCCAATCAAGCCAGAGTCAACCACCGCAGCAGCCACAGGACGACGACCAAACTTCTCAACTGCCACGTCAGCAGCCGCCAGCTGGGCCGGGTGGGTATCCGCAGCGACCGAATAGCTAAAGCAGAAGAGCTTCTATGCCAAAGAAAAACAAGGCCCGCAGCCAAATGCGGGCCTTGTTTAAGGCTAGCGTAAATTTTTACCGTAGCCGTTTAAAAAGGCGGCGATGGGCATGTCGCCTTTACCGGCAGGTTTAATACGTTCTAGCATCAATACACCCTTAGCAGTGTAAACACCCAGAGTTTTATCACCATGCCAGAGTTTGCCTGGTGTGCCTTCGCCACTGCTTACGCTGGCTTCGGTTACGATAACAGCGTGTCCGCCAACTACACATCGGCTTTTGGGCCATTCGGCGTAAGCACGAACTTCACGCTCCAGCTGTTCGGCCGGCTTATTCCAGTCTAAAATGCCATCTTCTTTGAAAAGCTTTCGGCTATAGCTGGGTGTGCTACTGTAACCAACAGTCTTTGCGATCTTTTCTTGAGTGCTGCCAACCAGTTTGTTGGCCGCATATTTAGGTAGAGCGTCTTTAAGGAGCGCATCACTCAGGTTAATCAGTTGTCCGGTAAGTTCTGGTGTGGTCATTTTGGGGTCAATATCGATCTCGCCCACGGCTAGTAGCGGGCCCTCATCCATAGCCTCAACTAAAAGCATTAGGCTAACGCCAGTTTTGTCTTGGCCACTTAAAATGCTGAACGTAATAGGGTCCGCGCCACGCCACTGTGGTAAGAGCGAAAAGTGACTATTTACAATGCCAAGCGGAAACTGGTCGATTACGGCTTGTTCAACGATGATACCAAAGTCTATCAGTACGCCCACGCGACTCGTAAAGTTGGCTGCGGTAATCTTTCCGGTAGTTTCTTTTTTGTTCGCAACAGTTATTACGGGCAACGCTAACGCCTCAGCCGCTTCTAGTACCGGCACACTGCCGTGGTAATGTTCGGGTCGCGGTTTGGTGACGATTGCTTCGATAGTAAAGTGCTTGGCTAAAAGCCTTAGCGAAGCTGCCGCAACGGGGCCGGTGCCAAAAAAAACGAGAGAATCTTCCACTAGCTACTCCACAGAACTGTATTACTTTTGATGTCTTTCTCGTAATCAAGTTGTTGTAAATTTCCCTCAGAGCTTAATACGAAAAATGCGTCGGGCGAGTCTTTAATGTGGTCGATAAACAGCTTGCCATTGGTGTGATCGATTTCGTGTTGAAAGACGCGTGCTAAAAAGCCCTCGGCACTAAAACGGACTTCTTTCCCTGTAAGGTCAAGCGCTTTGACGCGTACTTTATTGTAGCGGGGTACTTTGCCGTACAAGTTTTTAACACTCAAGCAGCCTTCAAAATCTTCTGTCAGCTCGCCCTCATATTTGGTAATGACAGGATTAATAATAGTGCGGAAGGACTTGTCTTTTTTGTTGTCAAAATCATTACGGATCACTACGATGCGGAGCGGTTCATCAATTTGAATGGCGGCAAGCGCTACGCCAACTTCGTGCTCACGGCTAGCTTCCCAGTCAAGCGTTACGGCTTCCATGCGCCGAACTAGCTCATGGATCTTTTCATCAATATAGCCGACTTTTTTGGATGGTTGCCGCAGATGTTTATTGGGTAAGGTAATGAGGAGGTTTTGAGTCATATATGTGTAATTATACCGTACAGATAAATGCTTGCGAACAAATAAATGAGCTAAAGCTAACCTTAGAGCAAGTTAACTGGATCAATATCATAGTTCCAGCCGGATGGCAGCTGGGCGATGATGTCAATGAGTGTTTGCCTAGAAGCAGATTTAATCAGCAGCTGCCAACTGTATTTACCATCAACCCTTGGATGAAAAGAGGGTGCCGGACCATCAATGGTCACGGCCGCAAAATTCTTTGCCAGTGTGTCAGCAAGCGCACCAGCTGCTTTCTGTGCTGAAGACGATGAGGCGCGAAGCACTCGTAGCTTAAGTAGATACGTAAATGGCGGAAAGTGATATGTCTTGCGCTCGTGAAGTTCCGTATCATAAAACGCCTGCCAGTCGCGGTTAACCGCCGCTTGCAAAGTAGCGTTCTCTGGATCATAGGTTTGTACGATGACGTTGCCTGCGCGGTGGCCACGTCCGACACGTCCGACAACCTGACTAATGAGTTGGTAGGTTTGTTCGGATGCGGTGTAATCAGGTATTAGTAGTGATGAGTCGGCGTTAATGATGCCAACTACGGAAAGTTTGGGGAGGTCCAGGCCTTTGCCGATCATCTGAGTGCCCACGATAATATCAGCACTACCCGCTTGCAGGGCACCAATATGTGCTTCGAGCCGCTCGGACTTTTTGGCATCCGTATCGAACCGCTGAATGCGTGCGCCAGGGAATAGCTTGCTTAGTGCTTCAACAATGGCTTTAGTGCCGACGCTTTTAAATAAGATATCGGTATTGCCGCATTCTGGGCAGCTAGTGGGCAGGCTGCTAGTAAAACCACATACGTGGCAGCGCAGCTGATGCTCGTCGCCATGGTAGGTAAGACTGAGATCGCAGTTTGGGCAGAGCGACTGCCAGCCGCATTGGTTGCAGAGCACTACATTGGCGGTGCCACGACGGTTGAGATATATCAACGATTGTTCGTCCTGCGCTAGTGCGTGAGCTATGTGGGCAAGCAGGGTATCGCTGATTAGTCGGTTACGGCTAAAGTTTTGATGTTCGCGCATATCAACCATATTAACCATGAGCGTCATAGTATTTTGTTTGGCGAGGTTCTGCATGGATACAATAGGACGTTTTTTGAGCTTGGCTAGGTAATAATCCTCGATGTTCGGCGTGGCGCTGCCGAGTACAAGTGTGGCCCCATACAAACTGGCTAGCTTGGCGGCTACACGGCTGGTTTGGTAGTGTGGGGCGGACTCATTTTTGTAGGCGTTGTCGTGTGATTCGTCGAGCACGATTAGTCCAAGGTCGCGAAGCGGAGAAAACAGCGCCGAGCGAGGGCCAATAACAACCACTGGGGTAGTGCGTGCCAGCAGCTTATACCAAATGGTACGCCGCTCGGCGGCGGTTTGCCGGGAGTGTAAAACATACACATTCTGGTCGCCGAAACTGGCTTGAAACGTCTTAGTGAGCTGCGCAGTTAAACCGATTTCCGGAGTCAGCACCAGTGCTGACTTACCACTTGCAAATGTCTTCGCCGTAAGTTCAACATATATGCGTGATTTGCCACTGCCCGTGATGCCGTGCAATAGATGGGTGCCAGGTTCGGTTATTTGAGCGAGTGCTGCCCGCTGCTCGGCAGTTAGCGGCGGAAGTGTATCAAGCTTGATATGTGGTGTGTTCGAGGGCTCGGCGGTCAGAACAGTTTTTGGAAATAGCTCGGTAGGCGGCACGAACTGCCGTACTACGGCACCGAGCGGCGCAGGGTAATAGGCGCGTAGCCAGGCGAGTAACTGCAAACTCTGAGTAGGCAGGGGTGGTAATGGCGCAATTGCGGCCAACGGCTTTACCTTGAACGACGGTTTAGGTACGGCGCGTAGGACAATACCAAGCACACTGCGCTCACGCAAAGAAACACGTACTAGCTGGCCGGCCACTAGCTGCTCGGCTGAACTGTACGTAAGTGCCTCACTGCCATGGTAGGCTATGCTAGCTACCCAAACCTCGTAATACCGCATATCGGTATTATCTCCCATCGCATCTGTTATTTACTAGGGGGATTGCGGACATATAGGGGTAGTGAGCGGTTATGGCTTGTCCGGAACTCTATTTTCAACCTTGAAATCAGGCTCTAGTCTGGCTATACTACCTGACAGAGTTACGTTGTTGGAACAACAATAAAGGCGTAAGTGCAATCATCAGGGAAAAAGTTTAGGGAACAATAATGTTAGACGTTTTTATCACATCGCGAGTACGGCGCAAGATCATCGTTATCTACGCCAAATACCCTGATTTTAAGACGCACGTACGGGGTCTGGCTAAGCTCATCAAAGAAGATGCCGGTAATATTCAGCGTGAGCTGAAGCGGCTTGAAAAGGCTGGTTTTTTGATTAGCGAAAAGCAGGGCAATACCAAGATCTACCACACCAACAAGCAGTTCGTGATCTTTAAAGAACTGCAGAGCATTGTGTTGAAGAGCCAGCGCACTCAGCAGAAACGCCAAGTTTCTTAGTAGACTTCTGGAGGCGGTTGTTCGCTTGGTTTTCTAAGCATCAAAGATTGGCCATCCTGGCCAGTGTATGTAGGAGTTTTACAGAATACGGTCACCGCACCGCTGTCGTCCGCTTCGACGCTGTGAAAGTCTACTCTTGGTTTTAAGCTATACATTGTTCCTGACTGTAATACACTGGCTTCTGATCTTGCTATCGACACCACGGCGCCTGTTGCTCGTATGGTGTGATTTTGGCCAAAAGCGTCAGCGGATGTTTCGTATCCGATGTAGCCTTCGCCCTCGGCCAATCTTGTGTCCCAGTCGGGGTAGTGGCGGGTGTGGAGCAGGACGCCTGCGGCTACGCCGGACACGAAATCGAAGCCATGACTATGAATATCTTCTGCAAATTTGACACCGGGTGGGTAGAAGTTCGCTCGGGCTATGCCCGTTAGGCCCAGCGTGTGCAGTCCGCTTGTCCGCCGGCTGAGGTATATTGCCATAAAGCCTAAGGGATGGTGCCGTACGCCAAAGCCGAGCTCCTCGCCAATAATAGGAATCTGGCGCATTGGATGCTTAAGCGTCAAAGCCCAGTGAAAGAACTCGCCAAAATTGTCCTGGTAGGGTTTGCCCTCGTTATATACAGGGGGGCTATTGGTGTGTAGCCATGTCACAGTAGGTATATTGTAACAAGTGCCTCAATACCTGTTGCGTCGTCGCCCCTGTTACGCTATAATTGCGTGCATATGATAGAAGTAACCCGCAAAGACAGTAAAGAATCGCTCGAGAACTTAGTACGCCGCTTTAACCGCCGTGTGCAACAATCTGGTTTGGTTATTACCGTAAAGCAAGGCCAGTATTTCGAAAAGCCAATGAGCAAGCGTGACCGTCGTGCAAAAGCAATTATTCGCACGCAACGCAAGGCTCTCAAGCTTCGCAAAATCAAGCTGGGCCAACGCTAGAACAATGCGTAGGGTGCGCACTTTGGGCGCTCGGTTAGGATCAAGGTTTGCAGTAGTTTGCACAGATCTAACCGAACGTTCGAACGGCGGAATCCTGCGCATTTTTTGTGATTAAAAAAAGGAGAAAGGTAATGGGTCTACGACAACAACTGGATGACGATGTAAAGGCTGCGCTTCTGTCGGGTGATTCGCTCAAAGTAGACACGCTTCGAGGGCTAAAATCGGTAATTCTCTATGCTGATGTGGCAGCTAAGAAACGCGACACAGGCGGTATAGGCGATGACGAGGCCTTAGTTCTGTTTGCCAAAGAAGCTAAAAAGCGCCAGGAGAGCGCCGATTTGTACGTGCAAGGTGGTTCACAGGAACGGGCTGATAAAGAACTAGCCGAAAAGGCCATTATCGAAACATATTTGCCGGCTCAAATGAGCGAAGCAGAACTTATCAAACTGATTGATGCGATTATTGCCGAACAAGGCGCCGAGGGCGCGCAGGCGATGGGTAAGGTGATTGGCGCCGTTAAGGCGAAAGCTGGTACTAGTGCTGACGGCAGCTTGGTGGCTAAATTAGTAAAGGAGCGGCTGAACGTATGATCTTACTGATGGGTGCCGCTGGTTCGGGCAAAAGTATGCAGGGCCACCAGCTGGCTGACGAATACGGCTATGCATATATTTCGAGCGGTGAAGTATTTCGCGTACTCTTTACCGGCCGTCGTCGGCACGAAATGCTGGAAGGTAAACTTTTAAGTGACGGTGAAGTAATCCGCGTCATCGACCGGGTACTAGAATTTATCGATACCAAAGAGCAGTTTATTTTAGATGGTTTCCCGCGCACTAAATCGCAAGTTGACTGGTTACTGATGCAGGTGGAGTCGGGAAGGCTTGAGCTGCCGGTTGTAGTTAACTTGGAAGTGACCGATGACGTTGTCCGCGGTCGTCTTAAGAAGCGAGCCCGGCTTGATGATACCGATACAGCCATCGCTCAGCGCCATAGCGATTACGAAGCGGTAACTAGGCCACTACTTACCTATATGAAAGAGAAAGGCATGACGGTCTTTTCGGTTGATGCGGATGGTACGCCAGCGCAGGTGCACGAGCGGATTGCGCAGGCACTGAAGATCGAAGAGTAGTTCCTACTAGGCCAGCCCAAACAGTGGCATTTAGCCGTATAATTGTAAGCATATGCAACCAAAAACTGACTCTGAAATAACTGCAATGCGTGAAAGTGGCCGCATGCTGGCCACTGTTTTGCAGCTTATTAAGCGCAAAGTACGCGCTGGCATGACGCCAAAAGACGTGTCAACTTTAGCGACGCACGAGCTGGAGCGACTTGGTGGTAAAGCACCGTTTAAGGGCTTTGAAGGTTATCCAGACATTATCTGTATTTCCACTAATAATGAAGTGCAGCACAGTATCCCGAATGATCATGTGTTTGTGGATGGTGACATCGTGAATTTTGATTTTGGGGTGAGTTATAACGGCATGGTGACTGATAGCGGTATTTCGCTTTCTATTGGGGGGCTGGATAAGGCTGATAAGGCCGGTAGGAGGCTGTTAGAGGGCACTGAACGGGCGCTCTATGCTGGTATCAACCAAGTACGTGAGGGTGCACGAGTCGGTGATATTTCAGCGGCTATTCAAAAGGTGCTGGAAAGTTATGAGTTAGGCATTGTACGCGAGCTGGTAGGACACGGCGTGGGGCACGAGCTACACGAAGATCCCGAGATTCCGAACTATGGCCGCGCCGGTACTGGACCCGTTTTGAAAGCGGGTATGACTATTGCTATTGAGCCGATTACCACACTTGGTTCACCGCGGATCTTCCAGGCACACGACGGCTGGACGCTGCTTACGCAAGACGGTTCGCGCAGCGCGCAGTTTGAGCATACTGTGCTGGTTACGAAAAACGGCTACGAAATCCTAACACAGGTCTAGGCTCTGAACAGAAAGTGCTGGGTAGTTGGTATTGCTTTTTGCAAAACATACGGTGAGTATCTAAACGATTCCTTGCATAAGATGAAGCTCTAGCGGTATACTCCTACATATGCGCGAAGGATCAGCCGCTCCCACTTACGTCGGCCTTGATATCGGTACCTCGGTAGTTCGCTGCGTGGTTGGCACGCGTGATTTGTCTGATCCGACAGTTATTTCGGTGATCGGTCACGGCATGGCTGCTAACCAAGGTGTACGCAAAGGTGTAGTAATGCACATAGATGATGCTGCTGAAGCTATTGTGCAAGCCATAACTGAGGCAGAGCGAATCAGCGGTGTGCAGATTCATCAGGCGACAGTAAATGTAAATGGTGGCCACGTAACAGGGCTTAATAGCCGAGGCGTGATTGCTATATCTAGCCCCGACCACGAAATTACGATTGATGACCGTGAGCGCGTTGAAGAAGCGGCGACTATCGTAAAACTGCCGCCTAACCGCGAGATTGTGCAGGTGTTCGCTAAAAACTATCGTCTAGATGGTCAGGACAATTTGAAAGACCCAGTGGGTATGCACGGTGTACGGCTGGAGGTTGATTGCCATATCGTGACTGCTGCAAGTCCCAATATGCGTAACCTAGATTTATCACTTGAAAAGGCTCAGGTGCAACCGCGGCACCACACCGTGAGCGCGCTGGCCGCGGCCGAGGCGGTGCTGGACCGCAAGCAAAAAGAAGCCGGTACCTGTGTGTTGGATATTGGTGCAGGCACAACTAATTTGAGCATTATCGAAGACGGCGAAATCCAGCACGTGGCCGTGATACCCATGGGCGGTATGCATATCACTAACGACCTGGCGATTGGCCTTAAAACCGATCTGGAGGTCGCCGAGGTAGTAAAAGTGAAGCATGCCAAGCTTGGCGAAGAGCTTGATAAACCGCTGCGGGTTACCGTAGATGACCAACATCACAATTTCTCGAGTGGCATGGTGAATATGATTGTCGAGGCTCGTGTGGAAGAACTGCTGGAGTTTGTTGAGAAGGAATTACAGCGGGCGCATCGCAGCCGCAAACTGCCTGGCGGCGTGGTGATTGTGGGCGGTACGGCAGCTTTACCGGGGCTAGCTGAGTTTACGCGTGATAAATTGCAGCTACCGGCGCGGATTGGTAAAATCCGTGGCCTTTCTGGGCTGGTTGATATTGTTGACAAACCAGCCTTTGCGACGGCCGCAGGCCTGATGTTATTAGATATTCTTTTGACGCCGTATGTTACTGAACAAGCCTCGGGTTATAGTTTGGGCGGCGGCAATATTGCTGGTACGTTTGGGAAACTTCTGGGCAAGCTTAAGGGCTAAAAGATAGCTTCTTCGCTTTCTGATTTTGGTAAATTTTGAGCACCAATCACGTCTATTTCGAGTTCTTGTGGCTTGACTGTTGCTAGATCTGACAATTCCGCTCGTTTTTAATGAGCGACAATTGGACTTGTTCGAAGCGCCTTTTTTCTAAGGCGCGAGTTGTCCAATTGATTGTCAGTATCTACAACCGTCAACCATAGAACGAGATTAGACGTGATTGGTGCTCAAAATTTACTGCACATAAGCTGGATTGAACTGGAATAGTACTCAGGTGCTTCGCGGGATTTGTAGTGCATTTTACTAAACATGTGTGCGATTGTTCGGCAGGAAAGTGGCTCAACCGGAAATGTATGCGGGTAGGGTTGAACTGGGGCGGCGCAGCCGGTATACTGCTTGCATAAGTAGAATAGAGGGAACTAGAGATTATGGCACAAGCAGTTGAACCGGCAATCGAGACGTTCGCACGCATTAAGGTGGTAGGTGTGGGCGGTGCCGGCGGTGCTGCTATTAACCGTATGGTCGAGGCCGGTATCGATGGCGTAGAGTTCATCGCGGTGAATACTGACGCTCAGGCTCTGCAAAATTCTAAGGCCACTATCAAAATCCACATCGGTCGTGATACCACTCGTGGTTTGGGCGCCGGCGCTGACCCTTCGGTTGGCGAAAAAGCCGCAGAAGAGTCTGCTGACGAAATCAAGAAAGCGCTAGAAGGTGCTGATATGGTTTTTGTGACTATTGGCGCAGGTGGTGGTACTGGCAGCGGCGCTGGGCATGTGGTGGCTCAGCTTGCGAAAGAAATGGGCATTCTGGTGGTAGGTTTTGCCACGAAGCCGTTTGCGTTTGAAGGTGAAAAGCGCCGCCGCAATGCTGAGACGGCTATCGAAAATCTGCGTGAATCGGTTGATACACTCATTATCATTCCTAATGATCGTTTACTGCAGACCATTGATCGTGCTACGCCACTCATGGAGGCCTTCAAAGTAGCCGACGATGTGCTACGTCAAGGCGTGCAAGGTATTTCTGACCTAATTACGGTCCACGGCCTTATCAACCTTGACTTTGCTGATGTAAAGGCGGTGATGAGCAATGCTGGCTCTGCGCTTATGGGCATCGGCCGCGCCAGCGGTGAAAACCGTGCTGTGCAGGCTGCGCAGCAGGCTATCGACAGTCCGCTACTAGAGGTTTCCATTGATGGTGCGCGTGGCATTCTGTTTAACGTTATCGGTGGTAACGACCTAAGTATGCACGAAATTAACAGTGCAGCCGAAGCTATTACGACTGCTGCCGATCCAGATGCCAACATCATTTTTGGTGCAACAATTATTCCAGAGCTCGACGGCGAGATCATCATTACGGTGGTGGCAACCGGCTTTGATGCATCTTACTTTGCCAAGCGTCAGGCAAACGCGACGACTGACGCAACTCCTACGCCATCTGCGGTTACGCCAAGCCCGCTTAATGCTAGCGACGACGACATGCAAAACATTGACATGGATCTTAAGGAGCATGTAGAGGCCACGGCTTCTAATTTTGATAACGATGCGCCCATGCCGAGTATCTGGTCGATTAGCGACGATGACAAAGAGGAAGATACACACGAAGAGCAGGCTAGCCAGCCAATCGTGTCACATCACGATGAAGATGAGTTGGAACGTCCTTCTTTCTTGCGTCGTCTGGCTAAACGTGGTCGCAAAGATGAATCAGATGACCCCCAGAATGACTCTGACCGCACGGCTCTATAACAGGGCAGTCTGTGTATTTCCGTACTAAATAATACACCGAAAATAGACTTGTAGACCCGCCACAAATGGGGTTATGATTAGTTTGTAAAACGCTATATGTAGTAGCTTGGGTAACAATTTTGTCCTTGTTTGAGCACCACATCTAGTCGCACATTAAAGAAGTGGGGGCTGTTTTCCTTAAGTGAGAGCAGACCTAGAAAAGGAAGGGGCGACATGAAATGTGGTCAATGTAACAGTGACGACACTAAGGTCATCGAGAGCCGGGACGTCGAAGCGAGCCATGCGGTACGCCGCCGCCGAGCCTGCATAGCTTGCGGCTATCGATTTACCACGTATGAGCGCGTAGAGCGACCGCAGCTGGTGGTAGTCAAGAATGATGGTACTCGGCAGCTATTTAGCCGCAGCAAGCTGCTAGCGGGGCTGTATCGGGCCTGCGAGAAGACACCGGTGACTAACTTGCAGCTGGAAGAGTTGGTCTCAAACGTGGAGCAACAGCTGTATGCCTGCGCCGAACCGGAAGTGCAGTCCGGTAGAATTGGCGAGCTGGTAATGGAACGTTTACCAGAGCTAAATGAAGTCGCGTATGTGCGCTTCGCGAGCGTGTATCGGCGCTTTAAAGACATTGCGAGCTTTGAACGCGAGTTGTCCCGAATACGAGGACATAAGACTACTGATGACACGGTGAGCGTGTAGTTCTTTTGCATAACAGCAGTCGGCAAATATCTAAGACAGTCGGCTCCCCTTAAATCTGTAAACTCCTTCCAAAAAGGAGGGCTAAAGATTTACGGAGAGCTTGCTCTACAAGAAGACCCGGCTGCTCGTGTAAAAAGAGAACGGGTTAGGGGTAACTCTAACAAAAACATATAAAAATAAGATTGGTTCGCTAGAGGTGGCGGCCAGGAGGGTAACAACATGGGGCAAACAACTAACAGTGGCGTGCGGCGCTTTTTTACGCAGCCGAAGGCAAAAGGCTATGACAGCCTGAAATGGGTTAAGCGTGACTCGCTGCTCAAAAACCCGTTCACGGGTGAAGTAGTTTTTGAGCAGAAGGATGTAGAGATTCCAGAAGGCTGGTCACTGAATGCGCTGAACATCGTGGCGCAGAAATACTTTACCGGCACGCCAGGAACAGATGAGCGTGAAAACAGCCTGAGGAATCTAGTGGACCGCGTAGTTGATACGGTGGTCCGCCAAGGTCAGCAGGAGGGCTATTTCGACAGCAATACTGAGGCTGAGACTTTCCGCGAGGAGCTCAAATATGTACTAGCCAGCCAGCGTGCGGCCTTTAACTCGCCAGTTTGGTTTAACATCGGCGCACCAGAGCGCGCGCAGCAAGCCAGTGCCTGCTTTATCTTGGGCGTGGAAGACACCATGACCGACATTTTGCAGTGGTATGTCGACGAGGGCATGATCTTTAAGGGTGGCTCTGGCAGCGGTGTGAACATTAGCCCTATCCGTAGTAGTGTCGAAAAGCTGGGCAAGAGTGCTGGTACAGCTTCTGGCCCACTTAGCTTTATGCGGGGTGCGGACGCCAGCGCCGGTGCGATTAAGAGCGGCGGCAAGACCCGCCGTGCGGCCAAAATGGTCATTATGAATGTTGATCACCCTGATGTCGAAGAGTTTATCTGGTGTAAGTCAATTGAAGAAGACAAAGCCCGTGTGCTGCAAGCCGCTGGCTTTGACATGAGCCTGGACGGTAAGGACATCTTTAGCGTGCAGTACCAAAACGCCAACAACAGCGTGCGCGTGACCGACGAGTTCATGCAGGCTGTTGAAAATGATGCGGATTGGGACCTAAAGGCGGTGACTACCGGTAAATCAGTCCGCAAACTAAAAGCTCGTGACATCTGGCGCCAGATTGCCGAAGCCGCCTGGAAGTGTGCTGATCCGGGGCTCCAGTTCGACACCACCATCAACAAGTGGCACACTACGCCGAACGCTGGCCGTATTAACGGTTCCAACCCTTGTAGCGAGTACATGCATCTGGATAACTCGGCCTGTAATCTGGCCAGCGTTAACCTACTGAAGTATCTTAACGATGACTTTAGCTTTGATATTGAGGCTTTCAAGCACACCGTGGAACTGATCTTCACCGCACAGGAAATTCTGGTTGGTTATAGCGAGTACCCAACCCCGCGAATTACCAAGAACGCCAAGGCATACCGCGAGCTCGGCATCGGCTATGCAAACCTCGGTGCGCTGCTTATGGCTCAAGGCTTACCATACGACAGCGATGAAGGCCGGGCACAGGGTGCTGCTATTACAGCACTTTTGACAGGCCACAGCTATGCAGTGTCAGCTAAGATTGCCCGCAAGGTGGGTCCATTTGCTGGCTTCCACAAAGACCGTGAGGGCATGCTGCAGGTACTCAAGATGCACCGCGAAGCGGTTGACCACATTGATGCTTCTTTGGTTGCCGAAGACCTGCTGAGCGCTGCAACGCAGGCCTGGGACGAAGCGAACGAACTGGGTGAGCTATACGGTGTGCGCAACAGCCAAGCTTCCGTTTTGGCCCCAACTGGCACGATTGGGCTGATGATGGACTGTGATACTACAGGTATTGAGCCAGACCTAGGCCTCGTTAAGGTCAAAAAGCTAGTTGGTGGTGGCACTATGAGCATAGTAAACCAAACGGTACCGCGCGCCCTGAAGGCACTTGGCTACACGCCGGAGCAGGTAACGGATATCGTGGCCTACATTGACACCGAAAAGACTATTTTGGGTGCTCCACACCTGCAAAAAGCTCATGAGCCAGTCTTTGCGTGCTCTATGGGCGACAACGCAATCCACTACTTGGGCCACGTGAAGATGATGAGCGCCGTACAGCCATTCCTGTCTGGTGCGATTTCTAAGACCGTTAACATGCCCGAAACGGCCACTATCGAAGACATCGAGCAGCTGCACCTAGATTCATGGAAGCTAGGCCTGAAAGCGGTAGCTATTTACCGCGACAACTGTAAGGTTGCCCAGCCTTTGAGTATGGCTAAGAAGGAAGATAACAAAGAGAGTACCTCCGAAAGTCGCGCCGAGCAGGCAGCTAATGCCGGTGCAGTAGCTGCTGTGCCGGTTGCCGCCAGTGCTCCTGCTGATGCAACCTTGGATGGTCGGATTGTAGTAAGGGGTGCTGTGCGCCGCCGCTTACCCAAGATTCGTAATGGCAAAACCTACAAGTTCCAGATTGCTGATCTGGAAGGCTACTTCACCGTTGGTGAGTACGAAGATGGTACGCCCGGCGAGCTGTTCGTATCAGTCAGCAAGCAGGGGAGTACGCTTTCCGGCCTCATGGACTCGTTCGCAATCAGCGTCAGCCACGGTTTGCAGTACGGTGTTCCACTAAAGAGCTACGTAAAGACGCTTCGCGGTACCAGCTTTGCGCCAAGCGGCATCACCGATGACGCTGACATCCGCACGGCTAGCTCAATCACAGACTACATCATGCGTCGTCTGGCACTCGATTACCTCAGCTTTGATGACCGCTTGGAGCTAGGCCTGGCCAGCTTCGAGGACATGCCAGAAGCGCAGACCAGCCTGCTCGAGGCAGCTCCTGTAGCTGCGGTGCTGGTCGCCGAGGCTCCTGCCGTCGTATCTACGCAGGAAACTCCAGCTGCAGCTCAGCCAGCCACTTCTACTACCTCAAAAAAGGCTGTGCAGGACACCGCAGCGCCGCTCTGTTACAACTGTGGTAATCAGACTCAGCGCAGCGGTTCGTGCTACGTCTGCTCCAGCTGTGGTTCAACCACCGGCTGCTCGTAGAGAGTCAAGCGTAGTGCTGAGTAAAAGACCCCGGAAGGGGTCTTTTTAGTATTTGAATATATGCACTCAGGAGACTGTTTTCATGCAGACGGGCAGGTTTGCCCGTCTGGTTGCACTTTGCCCTAAAGTCTCCTGGATGCATATATTCAAATATCCACGAAGTACACCCAGCCAAACGCAGCAAGTCATTAAAATAAGATTAAAACTGTGAGAAATAACATTGGGAAACCCGCGTGCGTAGGCTAGACTAGATAGGTATGAAATTACTTGTGCTTTATCGACCGAACAGTGAGTTTGCCCGCCGAGTAGAGGGTTTTATCCGTGATTTACAGACTATGCACAATGTGGATGAACGCCACGTGCAAGTGCTCGATTTTGACAGCCGCGAGGGCTCGGCAACAGCTAGCTTATACGATGTTATGTCGCAGCCGGCGCTGCTTGTGATTGGTGATGACGGTGGCTATGTGAAAGATTGGCAGGGACCTGATCTGCCACTGCTATCTGAAGTCGCTGGCTACGTTGTTCAATACCAGTAGTCTTTCTTAATCTGCCCTGTTTCCTTAGACGCCTCTTGTAAAACGGCGACGCACCCCTTATCATAGAGAGGAAATGCGTTGTGGTGGTTTATACCACATGAGCGGCTATCAACCGCGAAGCAGTGAGAAGAACTGGCGAGGGCGCCAGCTAGAACTCAACGGTATTGGCCCGTCAGACCAAGTAACTAAGCGCCATAAGGAAGAATCACTTCTTTTGGAATCTGGATGGTACCGTCCGCAAGATGCGGATTCCAGAATCTAAAAGCAGTGATTTTTTAGTATCGAAAGGAGATAAACGTGAAATTTACCGCCGGTAACCGTCGCAAAGCGCTAGAATACGAAAAAGACCTGGTGCAGCAGTGGAAGCAAAACAAAACGTTTGAGAAATCGATCGAAAATCGTAGCAAGGATAATGGCTATGTGTTTTATGATGGCCCGCCGTTTATCACCGGCGTGCCGCATCACGGTACGCTACTTAGCAGCATCGCAAAGGATGTGGTGCCGCGATACCACACCATGCAAGGCAAACGCGTTGAGCGTGTTTGGGGCTGGGATTGCCACGGTCTGCCGGCCGAGGTCTTTACCGAAAAGAAGCTAGGTGTGCAAGATCGGCGTGACATTGGCACCAAAATTAGCCTGGAAGAGTACATCACGACTTGCCGCGACAACATGGTGCAAACCGGCAACCTATGGGAAGACACCATCGACCGCGTGGGCCGCTGGGTAGATTTTAAGGGTGCATACCGGACCATGGATAAGAATTACATGGAAAGCGTCTGGTGGGCCTTTAAGGAGCTTTACGATAAGGGCAAGATCTACGAAGGCGAAAAAGTGCTGCTGTACTGCACGCGTGATGCCACGCCGCTCAGTAAGGCTGAAGTCACCATGGATGCTGGTAGCTACAAAGATGTGGTTGACCCTTCGGTGTATGTAAAGTTCAAGCTGCAAAACGAAGATCGATATGTACTGGCTTGGACCACTACGCCATGGACGCTGCCTGCCAACACGGCCGTGGCCGTTAACAAAGATTTCGATTACAGCGAAGTAGAGCTGGAAGATGGTTCCCACGTGATTCTTGCCACAGAATTATTGGAAAAGGTACTGACCGATGAAAAGCACAAAGCCGTGCCGTTTACGTTGGTCGGCACGCTTAAAGGTGCTGAGCTGGTCGGCCAAAAATACGAGCCGCTGTTTGAGGATCGCGGCGAAAAAGCGCACCAAATCTGGCACGCCGATTACGTTAGTAAAGAAGAGGGAACTGGCATCGTGCATATAGCTCCGGCTTATGGTGAAGAAGACGCTATCCTTGCCCGTCAAGTGGGCTTCCCGCTAGTAAGCGTTATCGACGAAAACGGTTTTTATGACCAGGGCGAATGGAGGGGCCAAAACGTCTGGGAGGCTAACAAACCAATTGCTAAAGAACTCCATGCGCGTGGTGTAGTGTGGAAAATCGAATACATCACCCACAGCTATCCACACTGTTACCGCTGCAACACTCGCCTGATGTACCGTGCACATCCTAGCTGGTTTATTGATATTGATGGTCAGCGCCAGCTGATGCTGGAAGAAAATGAGCATGTTAATTGGTTCCCGGAACACTTAAAACATGGTCGTTTCCAAAAAACTGTTGAAAGCGCACCAGATTGGAACGTTAGCCGCGACCGTTTCTGGGCGACTGCTATGCCGGTTTGGGAAGGTACTGATAAGGATGGCAAAGAGCACATCAAAGTAGTGGGCAGCTACGCCGAGCTCAAAGAACTAAGTGGTGTCGAGCTAGAAGACTATCATCGCCCATGGGTTGATGACATTGAATTTGATTTGGACGGTGTTCACTACAAGCGCATCGAAAAAGTGCTCGATTGCTGGTTTGAAAGCGGCAGTATGCCGTTCGCGCAGTTCCACTATCCGTTCGAAAACGTCGAAAAGTTCGAGGCAAATTACCCTGGCGATTACATTGTCGAATATGTTGGTCAGGTCCGTGCTTGGTTCTACTATGTGCATGCGGTGAACGTAGCGTTGTTCGGTAAGCATGCCTACAAGCAAGTGAATGTTACAGGAAACCTAGCCGGCAACGATGGCCGCAAAATGAGCAAGAGTTATGGTAATTACACCGATCCGAACGAGCTCATGGATATGTACAGTGCCGATGCGCTGCGCTTTCTGCTGATGAGTTCGCCGCTGATGAACGGCGAAGATTTTGCCCTGCAGGATAAGGAAGTGCAGGATGTGCAGCGCAAACTAGCCATGATCTGGAACATGTACGACTTCTTTACTATGTACGCCGCCGTGGATGGCTGGGAATGGCAAGGTACCTTGGATGACCCATCGGCCCAGCTCAGCAATCCGCTCGACCTATGGGTAGTTTCGCGTTTGCACCAGCTACAAGCTCATGTGACTGAAAAAATGAATGTCTACGATATTCCAGGCGCGCTGGAGCCAGTGCTGCAATTTGTAGACGATGCCAGCAACTGGTACGTCCGCCGCAGCCGCCGCCGCTTCTGGAAGTCCGGCGATGATACTGATAAAAACGATGCCTATACTACGCTGCACTATGTGCTGACGCGACTCAGCGTGGTTCTGGCGCCGTTTGTGCCATTCCTGGCCGAAGAGCTGTTCTTGAAGCTTACGGGTGGTGAGGCGGGCGAGAGCGTGCATTTGCTTGATTGGCCTAAGGATGGGGATGTAGATGAAGCCGTTATCTCATTGATGGCTGATGTTCGGCTTGGTATTGAACAAGGCCTTTCGCAACGCGCTGCCGCAAAACTAAAGGTCCGTCAACCGCTAGCTAAGGCAACGGTGTATCTAACTCAAGATGATGCGGATGGCTTCTTTGCACAGATTGCCGCTGAAGAACTCAACGTGAAAGACGTAACCATAGAAGTGACGCCTACTCTGTACCAACCAGGTAATCGACAGATGACAGTGTTGGACTTTGAACTAACACCTGAACTGAAGCGTGAAGGCCTGATGCGCGAACTGGTCCGCCAAGTGCAAACCGCCCGCAAGGCTGCTGGCTTAAACGTGGATGATCGCATTGTGCTCTCTATTGTTTCTGGCGACGAAGCGGTGCTGCAAATGCTTGAAGAGCATGCCGAGACCATTAAAGCCGAAACACTAGCCGCAGCGCTCAACGAAAATGAAGTTGCCGATGCCCAATATGCCGAAGACTTAACCGTCGACGGCTATCCCGTTGAAATTGCTTTAGGTAAAGCGTAAGCGCTCGCCAGCCTTTATCGCTTTAGATAAGGTGCGGTATAGTTAGAGTTGATAAGTGGAGGGTGCCTATGTCTGGGTTTGGTCGGATGCCAGAAGGTTCTTACGAAGGTGTAGTGACTAGCGGACCATTTGAAGTTCGGGCTGCTACCCTGGGTGATGCATCAGCGATAACGGGCCTTATCGCTATTGGGCATATTGCATCTCATGGTGTTTCGTTTGATGATGGCGAGATCTACGAAGCGCTGGTAACAGATTTGTGTGGTGACCAAGGTCGAAAAATAATCGAGGAGCATCTAGCAAAAGGCCAGGAGTTGCCTGCAGATCTGGCGGCAGACTATGTGGTAATTGATGGTATCGGTGCCGTAGTAGGCTTTGCTTCTGGGCGTGATCGTGTAGTGAATGGCCGATCTGGGCGTAATCTAGATTATTTGTTCGTTCATGAACGGGTACGTCGCCAGGGCGTCGGTGGTCTGCTTATGAACGCGTATAGCGACTGGGCAGGAGACGGAGAGCAAATGCTCGAAGTGGTAGAGACGAATAGCGCCGCTCGCAGAATGTATGAGCGGGCAGGTTTTGTAGCCGCAGAGGGTAGTGTCCGGGATCGCACCTATGTTGGCCGTGCCTTTCGTTTTCAGCAAATGATAAAGGTGTCTATGACAGCGAGCTAACGCTCTGAAAGCGACTAGCCCGCTGTACTTTACAGATACTCCCGTATCTGTTATCATCTAGTGGTATCTAAATTCTTTTAAGGAACAAATCAATGAAAAAAGCAGTAATCGCAACCGGTGGCAAGCAGTATGTTGTTGCCGAAGGCGAAACTATTACGGTTGAGCGCCTCAAAGACGCCGACAAAAGCGTTAAATTTGACGCTATGCTGGTAATCGACGGCGATAAAACAACCGTTGGTACGCCACTGGTCAGTGGTGTCAGTGTAACTGCCAGTGTGGTTGACAACGAAGCTAAGGCCGACAAGGTAACCGCGATTCGCTACAAGGCTAAGAAGCGCGTTCACAAGCT
>CAYZGW010000016.1:0-26484 GCA_964478195.1 uncultured Candidatus Saccharibacteria bacterium | reverse complement strand
GCCATAATTAGTGACGATTATCACAGCTTGCCCCTCAGTAACGTCTAAAAGCATACCAGCTATTTGAAATACTGCATAAGTGTGATAAAAATCAATGGAATGGCACAAGACATGCGTCTGCAATATAAAATTGCGGTTGTCGAGGACGAGCCATCTATCCGAAACCTCTACCAAACAAAGCTCGAACTCTGCGGCTTCGCCGTACAAACCGCATCAAATGGCCTTGAGGGCCTCAGTCTTGTGCGGTCTTTTGCACCCGATCTTGTACTGCTTGATTTGCTTATGCCGCAGATGAGCGGCGAAGAGATGCTCGCCAAACTACGAGCTGAAGATTGGGGCGCTGACGTCCGCGTCATCATTCTTACCAATATCAGCCGCAGCGAAGCACCGATGTCGCTGCGCTTTTTAGGCGTGGACCGGTACGTAGTGAAAGCACACTACACTCCGGCGCAGATTGTGGAAATTATTCACGAAGTGCTACACATTAAGTTAGTTAATTGAATTAAATAGAAAGGCCTCGTAGTATATGCTTATGGCAAAGATCGCAATTATCGAGGATGATCAGGCCATCTCACAGATGTACCGGATTAAGTTTGAGACCGAAGGTTACGAGGTCGAAACAGCAAACAATGGCAAACTTGGTTTGGAACTAGCAAGCAAAATGCGGCCTGACATTATACTTTTAGACCTAATGATGCCCGAAATGAACGGTGACGAGATGCTAAAAAAGCTTCGCGCCACTGCCTGGGGCAAGCATATTAAAGTTATTATTCTTACCAATGTAGGCGAACAAGAAGCGCCCGACATCTTAGAAAAGCTGGGCGTTCGTCGTTTTATCGTTAAAGCAGAAATGACACCGCGCCAAGTAGCAGAAATGGTTAAGGCAGAGCTGGCTGCATAGTTAGAGCTGGAATATAACGGAACAAAGCAAAATAACCCTTGCGACCGCCGGCTGCGCAGGCGTACTATGCTACAAGTTAAGTTACATGAAGGAGTCGCTACATGAATGTTGCAATTGTTGGGTACGGCGTTGAGGGTAAATCGGCTTACGAATATTGGCACAAGCTTGGGGCAGAAATTACTATTTGCGACCGCAACACAGCAACCATGGCTCCGGAAGGCACTTCGACCCAGCTGGGCGATGATTATGCGCTTGATCTAGACCGTTTTGACATTGTAGTTCGTTCAGCCGGCATTCCACCGAAGGAGTTGCTACGCCACACTCCTGGCATTGAAAGCAAAATGACTACCGTAGTTGATGAATTCTTGCGGGTTTGCCCCACTAAAAACACTGTTGGCATTACGGGCACTAAAGGTAAAGGCACTACCAGCACCCTAATTAGCAAAATGCTGGAAGCTGCCGGCAAAAAAGTATATCTCGCTGGCAACATTGGCAGCTCGCCGCTGGATTTCCTAGAAGAATTAACACCTGAGGATTGGGTAGTGCTGGAATTTTCAAGCTTTCAACTTTCGGATATCCACCACTCGCCGCACATTGCACTCAGTTTAATGATCGTACCAGAACACCTGAACTGGCACGACGATTTTGATGATTATGTAGCTGCAAAATCACATATCTTTACATATCAGAATGCCGATGATATTGCCGTGTATTATCCTGAGAATGAGGCTTCAAATAAAAATGGCATGTTGAGCCCTGGCCGGCATATACCTTATTTTGCGGCTCCAGGGGCAGTGGTGCACGACGACGAGATCATGATTGACGGTCAAGCTATCTGCAAAACCAGCGAGCTAAAGCTACTCGGTAAACACAACTGGCAGAATGTCTGTGCAGCCGTAACCGTTGTTTGGCAAGCTACTCAAGATGTAGCGGCGCTACGCAGTGTACTAACGACCTTTGCCGGACTACCTTACCGACTTGAACTCATCCGTGAGCTTGATGGCGTTAAATACTATAACGATTCACTCGGAACAACCCCAGAGACCACCATCGGTGCGATCGAAGCCTTTAAGCAGCCGAAAGTGATGATTGTCGGTGGCGCCAGCAAAGGCGTGCAATTTGACGATATGGCAAAAGCGACCGTGGCCCCTGATGCCAATATCCGCAAGATTATCCTGATCGGCGACATGGCGTCTACTATTGAGACGGCGCTTAAAAACGCCGGCTTCACTGCCTTTGTACATGGCGGTGAAACTATGGCAACCGCCGTTCAAGCAGCCCACGAGGCCGCTCAGCCCGGCGATGTGGTTTTAATGGCTCCTGGCTGCAGCAGTTTCGATATGTTCAAAGATTACAAAGACCGTGGCGACCAGTTTAACGACGCTGTAGACGCTTTATAAGCAATCGACGCCTCACGGTAGCTTGAGATACTTTTTAAGCTCCGCCACAATTAGTAGCTCGGGTTGTAGTATTTGTGCTTTGCCATTAGCAATGTAACGGATTTTTTCTTCTATCCAATGGTAATGGGTGCAGCCTAACACGATGACATCGGCGCTTCTTTGGAGTGCGGGTTCAATTTCTTGGCGGATACGGGCTTCGCTCATCTGATCGTGCTCTATAAGTGCCGACCAGTCAGAGCAGTCCGGTTCTATAATGGTACTGGCACCAGCATAGGCTGTTTTAAGCCATGCATAACGTCTACTGCTTAGCGTGGTAGGCGTAGCACAGACAATAATAACACCTGTTTTAGTAAGTTGGGCAGCCTGCTTGACCATTGGCTCAACCGTGATCAGCGGTATAGTAAATACCTCGCGCAGTTCCACCGCTAGCGTGGTGCTGACAGTGTTGCAGGCAATTACGATGACGTCACAGCCTGCATCAACCAGGCTTTGGAAAATCGGCACGATAAATCTATAGATCTCTTTGGGAGACTTGGTGGCGTACGGAAAATGGTCGGGCGTATCATGCACAAAGAGCACCTCAGCACTAGGCAGGGACTTTTCGACAGCCTTTGCAACACTTAAACCGCCAATGCCGGAATCAAAGATACCGACCTTCATTGTTCTTTACGCGGAAGCGCGCGCAGCACGAATCACATTATCAAATAGTGCACAAATTGTAAGCGGCCCCACACCACCCTTACGTGGGGTAATGGTCAGGTCGTCACGCTCGTAGACGTCATCGGCCAGGTCGCCAACGGTCTTACCCTGTTCCCCTGCTACACCCGCATCAACCACCACTGCCCTTTCCTTAATCATATCGCTGGTGATCAAGCCCGGCTGACCAGTGGCAGTAATAATGACATCGGCCTGGCGCACAACACTTGGTACATCAATGGTTTTGCGGTCCACTACCTCTACATCATAACCAGAAGCTTTAAGCAGACGCTCCAGTGGTGCACCGACTAGTTTGCCGCGCCCAACCAGCACAATCTTTTTACTCGCAAGATCGACATTGTAGCCTGCCAGCAACCATAAAATTGCTAACGGCGTTGCCGGGTCGAGTGTTGCATCTTTGCCTAAAGCATCAACGTCCTTTTCAGGCGCTACCAGGTTTACGATTTCATCAGTCTTGGATGGATCATCAAGTGGCAATTGCACAATAATGCCGTGTACCGTTGGATCGGCATTCAGCTTTTGAATGATAGATGCTGCATCAACCTGCGATACGCGGTGCGTTTCGACTTCAATTAAGATATCGGCACCGTAACGCGTTTTCATACGCATATAGACATCAATGGCCGGATGCTCGATAGTCACCACTATAGCCAGCCTTGGCTGAATGTCTTTCGCCTGACGCAAGCTACGCACTTCGTGCGCTTGGCGCTCTTTTATGAAGCCGGCGAGCTCTAGACCATTGAGCATTTTCATGGTCCTATTATATCAAAGGCAGGGCGATTACTCTAGCCAACTAGTGGTGTGGTACCGCTTGGCGTAGCCGGAGGAACCGGATCCGTTGGAGCAGCTGGAGCTATAGGCTCAACGGGGGTGGTTGGGACTACTTGATCAACCGGGCTCACTGGCGCAGGAGTAACAGGTACCTCAAGAGACTGGGCGGCAACGCCATCTACATAATGTATGTGGTCGGCGACATAACGATAAGTTTTTGGAGCGAGCCAGAATAGGTAAATACCAAGCGTAACAATCAATAGTAGACCGTTAACCAGCATAAACGTCAACGATTCGCCGTAACTAGCCGTATAAGCCACTTTTTTGCCGTTCACTATAGTATTGTCGGCAAGCCAGCCAGCTGCGTAGTTAAGTAAGAACGCCCACCCAAAAATAGGTATGTAGGTAAAGACGATCGTAATGAGTACAAGCACAAAATAGTCACCTGCGGTACCTTTGAACTCTAGAGGTTTTGCCGTTTCCATTATTATATTTCCGTTTATGTTTATCAAACTAAACTATACTGACACCACCTTCCGTTGTCAAAGCGCACCGCTATACCTAACCAGCAATGAATAGCCGTAACAGCTGAGGTCAGTACAGAACGGCCACAAAACCTGCCGTAATGGATTCGGTTTGTGTAGCATCTACCTGGATGCTAGACTCTAGTAGGCTTATCCAAAAAATAGTGTGACAAAGTAAAAAGTACAAATACTCCTGTTCTTTACGGCCCCAGACTTTGTCGCTTAAAAACCGAAATATACCGTATGACCGAAACGCTGACTTCAACAATCACACAAACTTTACGCCTACGTCCGTTAACAAAACTTACGAAACTCAACCTAGACCAACTAGTTGGGACTATTACACTGCCACTTCTTGCCTGCTACGTGCTAGCATTTGGCATCCAAGACATCCATGGATTTGTCCTAGGCAATTTTAATGTTGGCTATCTTGCCATTATTATTCCAATTTGGATTATCGATGGTGCGCGCGGAATTCTAGATATTATATTCGTTGGAGATTACAAGCCAGCCAAAGAAGATAGTAAAAAGGTAACAGTTATTATCGCCTGCAAGGATGGAGAACAGATCATTGGATCCACGCTCGATGACCTAAAAGAAAAGTTTAAGCCGCGTCAGATTATTGTAGTCGTCAATGGATCAACCGATAAAACTGCCGCCGTAGTTCGTAGCCATAAGGTACAGTGCATCGAGATTAAAGAGCCCATTGGTAAAGTACGGGCAATCAATGCTGCGGTGCCAACTGTTAAGACACCCTACATACTACTGCTAGACGATGACACTCTTCTGAAAGGGGCCGTTGTGCCAACCGAGCTCCTAGATCTTGGTTTTACAGGTGTCGCTTTCCGAGTTCATGTCAGAAAATCAAAGGCTTGGGTTACAGAATTGCAGGCTCACGAATACAGAAAAGGTTCGGACGTTGGAAAAAGACGTCAAAACAAGCGTGCAGCAGTCCAGAATATTTCTGGAGCAATTGGCTTATATACAAAACAGGAGTTACAGCGGCAAATAGACCTCCATACTGGCGAATTCGCGGGCGAAGATTTGCAGCGTACGATGTTGTTGCATCAGAAAAAAGAAAATCAAGGAGTCGTACTAACTGATTCAATCGTGTTTACCGAACCACCCGCCTCGCTAGTGCAGTTGTACAAGCAAAGAGTTTTTGGCTGGTTCCCCGGCCTTTACGCAAATCTAGCAAATTTCCTTAAACTTATGTTTGGCAGAAATGTGCCTATTAACCTTCGGGAAGACGCCTTCTATAATGTGGTGCTGGTTATGGGCATGGATAGTATCCGTATTTTGGCACTCCCTATTATGATCTTTTACCCCTGGTACTTTGTAGTGATGTACGTAACATATGTTCTGCTTGAATCGATAGCCTATCTAAAAGTCCGCCGCCAGGAGTCATACTGGGTTGTGCTTATCTATCCGTTTTTTGGCTTGTTTGGTTTAATTACCCGATTTGGCGCTTTCTCGGTATTTTGCTATCGCCGGCTGATTGCTAGCTTCTGCCGGTTGCAATTTCGCGACGACTTTCGCCATGCTTCATTTGGCATTAAGGCCCTTAGTTTTATTATTGTGATCACATCACTTGCAACGATATTGGCCCTAAACGTTGCCTACGACTTTTCGCACTTCTTTACTGACCCAAAAGCTGTACACCTCTTTTAAGCGCTGCCTTAATCCTTAAGGTCTAGGAATCCCTGCTGATCGTTGATGGCAATGCCATCAAACGCAGGAGTGTGCTGATACGCTTGTCTAATTTGCGTAACGGCGGCATGCAGGGTTGCTTTCGTGCCCCCAAAATATGTAATGGTCACCGGAGTTTGCTTAGTTGTTTCTTCGCCAATAAGTACCGCCACCTTGCCCGCTCCGGTGTCTTGGATAATCTTGACACTTGGAGCTGCCACATCAATTGTGCCACCATCTCCCGTCGCGTGATTACGATATACCATTAGGGCAACATAGCTAGCCGGCACATCCTTAAGCATACTAACTATATGCGTTAGAGGAGGTTGTGCCGCCACACCATCAAAAGGAACATTGGGCACAGTGGTCGTAGCTTGGCCGTTTAACACACTAGGAACAGCAAACCCAAGCGCAAAGTCGCTATCTCCAAAGAGTTGAGTACGCAGTGTAACCAGCTGTCGAACTAGCGCCAAATAGTTGGTTGTATTCTGTGCCCGATCATCCTTAAATTCCTTGTCATTATAGAACTCTATGTCAAACTGGATGCCATTTAGCTGTTCGCTAGAGGGAACCGAGGCGTTATAGCTATGAACATAGTTAAGTAGTTTAAGTGGGATATAGGCCACGTCTGGATCTGACCAATGTTTGTTGCCCACAAGGGCGTGCGCAGAAATTCCTTGTTCGCGCAGCGCAGCAACTTCTGCCGCCAACGCATGGTTAAAACCATCGACTTTTGCCTGCCTATCGGGCGACGGAAGTTCATCATAATCATTATAGGATGAGATATCAATGTAAACTTCCGTAACACCCTGCGCCTTTAGCGCCACGGCTGCATCGCTATCCTGTATGTCCGTAGTAAGGTCCGGCTGTGTCCAATTCCAAACACCAACACGCAGATTGGTCGGAAACGATGTGATAGATGCGGCCTTGGGTGGCGTATTGTTTTCGGTAACGGCCATAGTTATACCTCCAACCAATGCCAAAACGGCTGCTACTCCCATAAGTTGTGTTCGCATATACGCCCTCCCGACATGCAAGCCTTAAGTTATTTATTATACCGCAGAAAGCCAGTAACTTTACTGGACAGTCGGTATTGCTTGTACCTGCGCAATCTTTTTCATAGGCCATGGCCGCCTAACTAATCACAAACGATTTGTAGGCCGTATGAGTCAAGTGAGGACTTGCAAAAACGACGATTTTTTGCTAAACTAACCCCCGTCGTACTTGATTTTTTAAGTGCAATACGTCCAACGGGCCAGTAGCTCAGCTGGTTAGAGCGTCTGCCTCTTAAGCAGAATGTCGTGGGTTCGAGTCCCACCTGGCCCTCCATTGTAATTATAGGAAGTGTTCCATTTTATTTAGGGAGCACTTCTTTTGTTTTTGTTATTTATGTTTGAAGCCCAGGCGGTATTCGAGACATTGACATTAGCGCTATAGCATAATATAATAATTACCATGATAGGAATGACACGATAGTTTAAAGTCCTCACGCAACTAGGCGTAGCTTTGCTATTGGTCGTTTTCACTCTTAATATAACAAGATAAACCGAGCACTTGCGTGATGATGTATATCGCCTGTCGCTCGGTTTTTATATTTGGAGAAAGACCATGAGGCTTAACGAAAAGAACACAAAACATCCACGGCTCATACTATTTTGCGGTCTACCTGGGTCTGGGAAAACGACTTTAGCGCGACAAGTAGAGCAAGAAACAAGTGCCATTCGAATCAATATTGACGAGTGGGTGGCTGCTCTCGACGTTGACTTCTGGGATGATGAATTTCGCCACAAGCTTGAACGCCAACTCTATAAGCACGGACTAACGCTATTAGAACGTGGACAGAGCATCATTTTAGAGGACGGCACTTGGAGTAAGGCGGAGCGCGACGAACTCCGAGAAGTTGCCCGGAAGTTAGATGCGGCCATAGAAATTCACTACTTTGATCTGCCTTTTGACGAACTATGGAGTCGGCTGAAAAATAGAAATGCTACTGGGGCGCCCGATACCGTACCGATAACAAAAGAACTATTAAGAGACTGCTGGCAAAAGTTCGAACGACCAGACAAAATAGAACTAGCTTCGTTTGATCAACACACTATATATTCTTAACAATCTAGGAGACCAACATGAACTTATATGATGATAAAGGGACGAAGCGACGTGAAATGTCAGCTCAAGATGCACTTGCACTGTACAGCCTGCTTGAATCACACAGGATTAAAATCTGGCTCGATGGAGGCTGGGCAGTGGATGCGCTGCTTGGCGAACAAACTCGTATCCACGGTGACATCGATATCATCATCCAGGAAAAAGATTTGCGACGTATGCGAGAATTACTTGAAGCTCACGGATATGATAACGTACCGCGGGATGATACTTGCCCCCACAACTTTGTGTTAGGCGATGATCAAGGACATGAAATTGACGTCCATGCGATCGTGTTTGACGCAAAGGGTAACGGAATATACGGTCCGCCAGAAAATGGCGACATGTGGCCCGCCGGTTCACTTGATGGCGTTGGCAGTATTGCAGGACAGCCGGTCAAGTGCACTGCAGCCGAGACATTAGTCAAGTTCCATACAGGATATGAAGTTGATGCTGACGACTATCATGATGTATCTCTGCTTTGTGAAAAGTACGGACTGAAAATACCTGAAGATTACTCTAGTTTCATGTAGATTACCGGGCTTTTGATGCGACGAGCATACGCAGCTGGGATTCCAAAAAAGTATATGTAGGCCCTCCAATATGCTTATACTTAAAACTCCTCTGCCACGAGGAGTTTTTGTTTGATATAGTGACAGGTATGGCCATCACCGTAGATCTAATCCGTCATGCCGAATCAGGAATGAACGTCGATATGGCAAACGCAGACGTTCCGTTTATAGGTGGCCGACAAAACGAGATTGACTTAAGCCCATTAGGTGAAAGGCAAGCGCCGAATATTGGTTATTTTGCTCTGTCCAACGAGATAAGGCCAACAGATTTCTATACTTCTCCTGCAATACGAACGAGACGTACGCATACCCTCTCATCTACAGCCATGGGATTGTCTGTTGACGCAATTATTGATGACAGGCTACAAGAACTAGACCAAGGCGAATGGACTAATCAACCCCGTACGCTTTACCGCTATCCTGAGAATAAAAGAGAAATGGACAGATTAGGTAGTGATTTCGCTCCACCGGGTGGTGAATCTATGAATATGGTATACAGGCGGATATCAGCCTTTTTAGACTCACTTGTCGCTCCAGTTACCATTGAAACTGAAGCGCGCAGACATATTTGGGTACATACTCACGGCGTAGTAATAAAGACATACATCGGCAAATTATTAGGCTGGACACATGAGCAGACCCATAAGGCACCGATAGACAATGCGTCACTAACACGCCTTGAGTACAATGGCACCTGGAACGTTATATCCATAAACCAATCTACGAGTGAACAACCTTAAGCTGAATTTCGGTTGCGATAGCATCCATGATAGCCCTCTAAGTATTAGCATTATGAAAGACTCCTCAACCGAGAGGTCTTTTTGTTTGATATACTTTTCCTATGAACAAAGCTTCCCACGATAGCGAAACATTAGCCCAAGGCCAGCAAGTTTTTACGGCATGTGCATTTATCCATAGAGTTGTCGACGGTGAAGAAAAAGTATTTCTGCCAAAACGAGCAGATACCAAGAAGTTTTTGCCAGGAAAATATGAGCTACCAGGTGGTCACATAGATTACGGCGAAGGCATGAAGCTTGGGTTACAGCGCGAAATTAAGGAAGAGTTGGGGGTCGAGATAAGCCTAGGTGATCCTTTTGCAGTTTTTACCTACACCAATGAAATTAAAGGTTCTCACTCAATCGAGGTCATCTACTTTGCAAAACTAATGAGTAGCCCAGAAGAGATCAGCATTAATCCTGACGATCATTCATCCTGCGGTTGGTTTAATGAGGACGAGGCAATCAAGTTAAACTCCAATGAAGCAGACGAAGAAGTGGCTGTCATCAAAAAGGGATTTGCATTATTAAGGGGTGACTCTCCAATATTTTAGCCCCGATAAGCTCCAATATTAGATACAGGGTGAGTTTCAGTATTACGTTACTGCATCGACATACGATGACCCTACTTGGTCATGATAGAAATCAACAGTCTTCATTGAGATGCCTCGCGGAGTAATTTTAGAGAAGATCTTTATATCACGTATAAAATGAGATTGATCGTGGAAATTAAGAGCCATGGCCACATCAGAGAGCCGCTCGTATTTACCTGTGCTAATGAGCGCCATTGCCTTATTAAAACGAGCTATCCGAATATACAGCCGCGGAGTTATCCCAACCCACAGTAAAAAGCGTTTCTCGAATTGGCGTTCAGATAGGTGCGCCTGTGAGAGCACATCACCTACGCTAACATCCTCAATATGCTCTCGGATGAAAGCAATCGCTTTCTCGACGATTGGGTCTTTCGTAGTACTCTTCGCAATCTGTTTCTCTAAAAAATTGGAAATAATGCTGATATATTCATCAATTGATCGCACGTGGCTTAAATCAGTTAGTAAGGTCTGCCCTCCAAACTGATCAGGGCCTAAGAAGCCATCAGTAACGGCCGTAGCATCAATTCCAAAAAGCGATCGCATTGCCGTCGGCTCAAATAATACCTGGATATTTGTGAAAGGGCCCTCGCCAAAATGCATGGTATTTGGCTTGGTTATCTGACCATAGACAAACAAAGTTGGGATATCTTCCACGACATCACCTTCGTGTGGTGCAATGCTGTTAACCTGGGAGCTATTGGCGTGAGTCTGGAGAAGCATGCCCGGCAGTCCGTTTGGGCATACCAACACTGAGACACTATCTTTGCCCGGATGTTGATTGATTCTAAAGCAGTTTATATAGGACTGAAGCTCTGGCGGCGGCGGAAGTATTACTGATGAGATTTTATTCATTAGGCTAGCGTTTTCTGAAAATCGACGGTTATTTACAATTACCACAACAATTAACTTGATAATATCACGCTAATGTCACTTATATAAAGAATGGAGAAGTAATGCTTAATCCTTTACGCT
This sequence comes from uncultured Candidatus Saccharibacteria bacterium, assembly GCA_964478195.1. Taxonomy (GTDB): domain Bacteria; phylum Patescibacteriota; class Saccharimonadia; order Saccharimonadales; family UBA4665; genus JAJZCD01. The sequence goes on along the minus strand of CAYZGW010000016.1, from coordinate 15,424 downwards.
GGAAAATCCTGGCTATCCTTGGGATTATTCAGTTTATGCTCGTTGTAGACGCCACGGTAGTTAATATCGCCTTGCCACATATACAACATGATCTTGGCTTTTCGCGTGCTGGTTTGTCGTGGGTGGTGAATGGCTATGTGCTTATGGCCGGTGGGTTCTTGCTGCTGGGCGGCCGTTTGGCTGATATGTTTGGTCGGCGTCGACTTTTCCTGGCTGGTGTCAGCATATTCGGCATCGCATCAGCGCTATGTGGCGCCGCTACTAACCCCACTATGCTCGTTGCGAGTCGCTTTTTCCAAGGGTTAGGCGAAGCCCTGGCAGCTCCTGCAGCCCTGGGTCTTATTGCCCTACTGTTTACTGATCATAAGGAGCGTGCCAAAGCACTGGGCGCATGGGGTGGTATTGCGGGCATAGCCGGTGTTACTGGCACGATTATTTCGGGACTACTTACCAATTTCGCCTCATGGCGCTGGATCTTCTACATCAACCTACCCGTCGCAATACTGGGACTTGCTATAGTGCCTCGCCTGGTGGCTAAATCGGAAGTTGCCAAAAATAAACGCCTTGATGTTACGGGCGCTCTTACGGCGACCGCCGGTCTTGTTACCTTGGTATACGGTTTACTTCAGGCGATCTCTCATTCCTGGGGCTCGAAGTCTGTGCTTTTGCCAGTGGTGATCGGACTAGCACTACTAGGAACTATGGCGTTCGTTGAGCGACAATCCAAAGACCCGCTCATCCCGCTCGGCTTTTTGAAAAATCGTACCCGGCTTCTCGGCAATTTCGCAGGCCTGGCGCTTGCTGCTACCTTCTTTGCCTTTATTTATCTGCTGACCCTATTTGAACAGCAAGTACTTGGGTACTCACCGCTCAAGGGTGGTCTCTCATACGTGCCGTTTGGGCTAGCTCTGGGTGTTGGCGTTGGTATGTCAGCCGGTATGATTCCAAAGCTAGGCATTAAACCACTGATGGTGGTCGGCTTTCTGGGCAGCTCCGTAGGCATGCTGCTGGCCTCTTTGCTCCATACTTCGGGAGGCTATGCCGCTCATATTCTGCCCGTTCTACTGGTGTTCGGCTTCTTTAATGGGCTGCTGCTCCCAGCAGCCCAAACGGCCGCCTTACACGAAGTTACTGGCGAGAATTCTAGCCTGGCGTCAGCCGTACAGCAAGCCACCGGCCAGATCGGTGGAGCGCTTGGCCTTGCCGTGCTAGTAACCTTGGCCGCTCGCTATGCCCAACACGCCGCTGACACTACAGTACATGGCTACGATATAGCATTCCGAGTTTCGGTAGGCATACTAGCGCTTGCTGCCGTCGTTTTGGCCACCTTGCTCCGTAACAGTAAGACAATGGTGCCCATTGACGCATCTGTCCCTAATAAGTAAGAAAGGATAATTCATGAAAAATAACACATCTAACGTTCAAGCGACGCCCAAAAAGCGCAATAAAAAGAAGATTGTCTCTTTTACTGCGATTGGCTTAATCATTCTTGTCTTTGCATTCATCAAAATGGGAGTGTCGTTTGCGACTTCACTACTTTTGTCGCCATCCTGGCAAGGCTCTAGTAAAGATTTTTCGGTCTGTAAATCAGAAACGGTAAAATTTTGGGGTAAAGATTGTGGCAATCTGGCTCAGACGCATCAGTTTGCATTTAGCCAGGTGCAATTCCCAACTGTTAATGGTTACAACTTACCGGGTTGGCTCGTCAAAACCGCCGACAACAACATGGGTCCTGCCAAGGGTGCTATTGTACTGGTGCCGGCAGGCGGTGGCGACCGACGCGAAATGACCCGCTATATCTCATACTACCTGGGCCAGCACTTGGATGTGCTCACTATCGACATGAGTTGCCAAGGTGAGTCACCGTGCAAGCCAGCGACTGGTCTAACGTATGGCCAGCGTGAATCAGGCGACGTCTTCTCGGCCTACACCTACCTTAGCGCAAGCTATCCAAAAGTCTATGCTATGGGTACATCAGTGGGTGCTGCCTCAATTCTAACGGCATTGCCCGAGATGCCAAAACTAGCCGGCATCATTGCCGAAAACCCATATGCAAGCTTCCAGGATCTGCTGAAAGAAACGAAAGAATCGAAATCCACACCAAAGTGGTTCCTGAACATGATGATTAATACAACACTTGCGCGTGGCCGTTTCGATGGGCTTGCCAGTCCAAAAAATGCGCTGCCGCTCGCCAAGGCAAACGTGCCAATTCTGTTCATCCACAGTACCAAAGACACAACTGTACCCTCCCACCAGTCATCAGACCTAGCTAATTTGTACACCGGGCCAAAGACAGTTTGGCTGCCCAACTACGGGAGCCACGCCGAGATTTGGAGCGCGAACAAAGCCGACTACGAGACACATGTCAGCGCATTCCTGAACGCAAATTAGGTTTGATGCAAACAATAAAGTAAACAAGGATATATTACATGTTAAAAACTACCCCTTTCATACTGTTTGACGGCGAATGCGCTGAAGCGATGACATTCTACAAGGAATGCCTGGGCGGAGAGCTGCAGCTTATGAAGCTTGGCGACACGCCAATGAAAGACCAATTCCCACCTGAGAAGCACAATCGGATCATCTACGCGCAGCTAAAGAATGGTGATATTGATATCTCAGCAACTGACTGGATGAGCCCAGACCTAACTCCAAAGCCAGGTAACACCATGAGCATCTACGTTGTTGGCGAAGACTTTGATGCGCTCAAGCCTGCTTTTGATAAGCTTTCAAAAGGTTGCAAGACAGACGGTGTTACGTTCCAAGATCTGCACCAGCAGCCGTTTGGTACCTACGGTCAGCTAACTGACAAGTACGGTGTGGCCTGGGTGTTTAAGGGCGACAAATAGTCAACTAAATAGGTCGGCCTATGCTATCGACGGTGGAGTTTTTATTCCACCGTCGATAGTGCTCTTACTAAAGATGCTACGTACAAGTTACTATTACAAACGCAAGATTTTATTGGATATGTACTTATAGGCCTAATTTACACGTAGGCACCATCCGGCGGCGGCATTATAATGATGTCTTTATTGAGGATGAAAGCCGCTTCCAACGTCGTTATTTGCTAACATATAATTATGTGTAGAAATATTAAGCAACTTTATAACTTTGAACCACACGCCACAAGCGACGAAGTGCATGCCGCTGCGCTGCAATTTGTTAGGAAGATCTCGGGCTTTCAAAAGCCATCCGTCGCCAACGAAGCCGTCTTTAATCGCGCCATCGAAGCTATTGCCCATGCCAGTCAACACCTTCTAGAGGATCTAGTCACGCAAGCTACCCCGCATAACCGCGAAGCAGAAGCAGCTAAAGCACGCTCACGTGCTATTAAGCGCTTTGGCGTTACCACGGATGCATAATAACTTGCATAGCATTCCTGTAAGACATTCCAGTTGGTGGTCATATGGCAGATTATTAACGATAGACCACCCTCGGGCAAATTTGGCAAAAGACATTTTTCCGAGCAGTAACACCACGCACTTTTACTAAATATTGGATTAAAATACAGACTGCTGCAAAAGCCGTGATGTTGGGGTATGGACACCACGCACCCCTAGGCTTATGAGGCCATTGCTGTCCTGGTATGTATATATTTGACATTTAATACTGCAGCAATTAGTATGTGTACATACTAATTTGGAGAAGCCATGAAATCTTTTAGTTCAGACACGCAAACTAGTGCCACGCCCACGCAAGCTTGGAAAGCTTGGACCGACCTGTCGAACTGGAACCGGCACGACCCAACCATCGAGTCGATCACCCTGGACCGTTTCGAGAATGGTGCCCAGGCCAAGCTCAAAAACAAAAAAGGGCCAGGCGCTACATTGATCATCGAAGATGTGGTGCCCGGGAAGAGCTTTACCATACGCACCAATCTACCACTTTGTACCATGCTTAGTTACCACACCGTGGTGCCTACCGAAAATGGTGGTGCGCGATTTGTGTTTAAAACCGAATTTAGCGGATTGCTCGGTAGTTTCTTTTACGCCATGTTCGGCAAAGATATCGCCAAAGAAAGCGAACCAAATATGAAACGTCTGAGCGAGCTTGCCGAAACGGAGTATTAGACTATGGAGTTTACCTTCCAGCCTCAAGGCCCCTTCAATCTACTGTTTCAAAATCAGTACTTCAATGGCTGGCCCACCTTGGAAAACGATTCCGACACCATCGTTATGGCCTTCCCTACCGAAGATTGGCAAGGTTCTGCGGCGGTTACGTTAACACAGCCGTCTGACGGCAGTCTGCGCGGTAAGGTTTATGGCGCAAAGGACCCCGAACAAGCCAAACAGCAAGCGTTTGCTGCCCTATCACTCGACGAAGACGGCAGCGACTGGCCAAAAGTAGGCGCACGTGATGCGTTTATTAGTGAACTCAAAAAACATATCACTACATGCGACCAACATTGTTTCATTCTCCTTATGAAGCGGCGGCGGCATTTGTGATCGGGCACCGCATCAGCATTGTACAAACACGCAAAATTCGAGCACATATGGCCAGAGAGCTCGGCCAAAAGTTTACCATTGAAGATCAGACATTTTATGCCTTCCCCGAGCCGCAAGAACTACTCAAACTCGCATCATTCCAAAGCCTCAATGACATTAAAATTGAGCGGCTGCACGCCGTCGCCCAAGCCGCACTTGACGGCTGGTTAACTCGCGCATTTTTGCGCACACTAGACGAAGAAACCGCGCTAAGCAAACTACAAACCTTGCCCGGCATTGGCGAATTCTTTTCGCAGGGCATTTTACAGCGCGGTGTAGGACATAAAGACGGTTTTAGCCATGACGATTTTACCTATTACGCCTTACAGCAATCCCACCATATCAGTGGCAGGTTCGACAAAGCAATGGCCGAGAAGATAACCAATAACTGGCAGCCCTATCGCATGTGGGCAACAGTGCTTATGCATGTGTGGGCCAGACAAAACCACATCGCGCCAAAGCAGATATGGCGAACGGCAAAAAAGTAGCCCATGAGCTCCTCTACTTATACTAACCCGCAGCAGAGTCTTGGCTTTTTATTGCATCAAGCCGCTATCAACTGGCGAAGATCTCTCGCCAAAGAATTACGAGCTATCAACCTAACACCGGTGCAGTTTTTTATGCTCGGCTCTACCTCGCGGCTTAGCCGCGAATTCGGGCAAGGACCGATGCAACGGGATATTGCCGAAAACACGCTAATTGACATTAATGTTGTGTCACAAGTGGTTCGTCAGCTTGAAAGACGAGGGTTACTGGTGCGGACGCGCGACCAATCCGACAAGCGAGCCTTCCACCTTTCGCTCAGCGAAGACGGCCGCCAAATGTTGCACCAAGCGATTCAGATTGTATATAGCGTTGATGAAGCCTTTTTTACTAACACTACCACAGCATTAGCCGAAGAACTGGCCCTACTGACGCCTTAACACCCTATGCGATCTTCTACGGTTTCCATACTAAGTACACAATAGGCACCGTAGTGCTATCTGCCACCATGGATTAGGGCATCTATGTTACACCGGCCGCTGGACCGCCAATGGGCGCATTGAGCATGCCAGGGCCAAGGTGTATACTAAGTGCACTTAAAAGTGATGAGGGGGTAGGTGGAAAGGGTTCGTGGTAATGGCAGAAAAGGGAGAGAAACACGAAGATAATACAAAATTGGACAAAAGCGCAGGGGCCGCTGTTGGGCTTCTTGTATTCGGGGGCTTGTTCTTAGCGTTTGGTCATGGTCATTCAGGCCACTCTGCCGCACCCAACGCAGACCATAGCGGAGCGCAGCCTAGTTATTCTGGACCTGCAGCCCCTGGGCGCACGCATGAAACGACAAAGCCAAAGGCGGTGGCAAGCTCTGCCCAAAAACCAGTTGTTCCCGTAAAAGGACCAGACATCCTCAGTTGGCCACAAGTGCCAGAAACCTTTTCTAACGATACGATAGACCTCACAAAGGCCCCTGGAGGACATGAGACACTTATATTTGACCCTCATGCCACGGTAAAAAGTCTATTGATTAGCGTGAGAGGTGCTCATGGCGCAAGCATGACATTTAATGTAACGCTCGATGCAAACCGTAATCATGACAACATAATCAGCTTTGACGGGAAGACCGAGACACTTGGACAAGCATCGGAAACCCTTTCACCCGATGGTTCGTTGGAGGTAATCACCTCGGGAGACGCCCCAGGCGACCTCAATGCAATTGGGTTGACAGAGGTAACTCATTAGTTCCTCGCAGCATTTTATCTGTGAACACTTGGCTATTGGACTAGTAAATCTATTCGCATGACAGGCATCAAATATCCTCCCGTTATTGTAGTAGATGAAAATGATGTCGAGGTAGGTACTGCATACCTAAAAGACGTGTGGCAAAAGGGTCTATACCATCGTATTGCGTCAGTTTTTATTGTTGATGAGCAAGGACGAATGCTCTTGCAACTCCGCAGCCCAGACGTCAAGGCCTATCCCAATTGCTGGGACCAGGCTGCCGGGGGCCATGTTGATGTAAGTCAAACTTACGAAACCACTGCTACAGATGAGGTGGCCGAGGAGCTCGGCTTGCATAACCTTGAGCTTAGCGTGCTCGGAACCTACCGGTCGAATAATCGAGAGGGTACACAAATAATTAACCAGTTCGAACGAGTCTTTAAGGCTCAAATCCATAGCGGGGCCATTCTTAAACCCGAACAAGGGGAGGTTAGTGATTTGCAGTGGTTCACACCGTCTGAGCTCAAAGTGCTACTTGCAAAGCAGCGCCAAAATTTTACGCCTGGGCTACTATACGACTTAGCACACTACTTCCCCGAGTTTTACGCCTGAACAATCCGCTGCATACCGCAAACTACACGCTCTGAGCCGCTATGATTAGCGTATGCATCCAAAACTATTTTCGGTGTTAGTATGGGGCTATGCTGTTAGACAAAGTTAAGGTGCTCCTCGCACACTACGAACAGGGTCGTATCCCAACACTGGCCCAACATGAGGTAAATCCAGGCCTGCTAAGTGGAAGTCGCGAAAATTACCTCTATTTTACGTTACCGGTTTGTATCAATTTTCAGCGTAACTCGCCCGCCATGTGGGCCGCAGCGCTTAAAACTTGGGAGGACCCGGGAACACAGTATCTATTTTTTCCGGAAAAGCTAGCCAAGACTCCAGAGGAACAAATACGCGCTGATCTTCTAAAACACAAATTAGCCCTGCAGCCAAACAAGCATGTGTTAATATGGACGACCATCGCAAAGACATTCTTTGAATATTACGACAGCGACCCACGAAAGCTAATCACAGACGAAGCACACAATGATGCTGGTGAGCTTATTACCTTGTTGCAAACAACTCACCGCAGGCGCTTTCCTTACCTAAGCGGGCCAAAACTATCAAACTACTGGCCGTTTATTTTATCGCATTACACCAATGTGCATTTTGCTCATCCCGAAGCTATTTCGATTATCCCTGATACGCATGTAATAAAAAGTAGCGTTTACTTGGGCTTGGTGTCCGAAGGTGCCAGCTCTCTCCAAGTTGAAGCCGCCTGGAAAGATCTACTGGCGGGCAGTGGCATCAACCCATCACGTGTCCACCCGGCTCTTTGGAATTGGAGCCGCAACCACTTCCAGCCGGAAGTATAAATGATAGTCACGCCGTCTGTAGCAGAGGTTTGCTATACTCTTTAGATATGGAAACATTTAAAGAGCTGCCGCTTATACTGTTTGATTCGCCACAAGATTGGCACAACTGGCTCGATGAACATCATGTTCAAGCGAAAGGCGCATGGCTAAAGCATGCCAAGAAAACATCGGACAAAGTATCCATTACTTATGCAGAAGCCTTAGATGAAGCATTATGCTACGGTTGGATTGACGGTCAAAAGCAATCATACAGTAGTGATTATTGGCTTCAGAAGTTTACGCCACGTGGGCCCAAAAGTGTCTGGTCTAAAGTTAACATCGCCAAAGTTGAGGCGCTCATCAAAGAAAACAGAATGCAACCCGCAGGTTTGGCGGCCGTGGCTATCGCCAAACAAAGCGGTGCCTGGCAGACTGCCTACGACTCGTTTACGTCGCTCACAATACCCGAGGACTTTCAAGCAGCGCTTGATAAAAACCCGAAAGCCAAGCAGTTCTTTGCTACGCTAAGTAAAACAAATGTTTACTCTTTTTGCTGGCGAGTACAAACCGCTAAAAAGCCAGAAACACGAAAAGCAAGAATAGAAAAATTCATAGATATGTTAAACAAAGGCGAGAAGCTGCATTAACGGCTACGTGGTTATCACGCCATCTACGCTACCCCAAACAACACCCAGAGAACAGGGTTTACGTTGTGATAATTAGGCCTAACGGCCGTTAAACGCTTCGTTGTTTTCGGCGAGCTCACCTAGAAGAATATCAACTTCGTCAGAAACAATTTCTTTGAAAGTTGGCACGTTCGCCGTAAGCCACGTCAGCAACTGTTCATCATCTGCGCCTTGCAAAGTCGCTAATTGTTCCGCCTGCTCAGGCGTGAGTTCCTCGACAATCTCATTGATCACCCGTGCCTGCAGGGTAGACTCAAAGTGTTCATCGAGAAGCTCGTAATCCTGTTCATCGAGCTCGATTCCCAGGTCTTGTAATAGTTGCTTATCTAGTAACGCCATGTCACTCTGCCTCTCTCAGCTTCTTGTCTGGATTAAGTGCTTTATATACTTCCCCTTGAACCATAGTTTTATCTAGCACATGTGACACCGCCTCAAGATCGGCTTGCGCCGCTGTTTCCTGCACGGTTATTGCATGTGTACCACGATCTGTTTCTAAATGATCAGCACGGACATTCCCCTTACGTACCTTGCGATTTTGGCGCGCCGAAACATTTTGCCAGGCAGTATACTCTTTCCGTAAAACGGCATACTTCTCTTGGGCGTCTTGCAACTCGGCACTTATACCAGGATAATCAGCGCTATCTTCTGAGAGTTTCTCTTGTAATATATTAATGCGGTCCTCGGTAAAGCTTAGCTCAGAGCTCAGATTATCTATGATCTCGGCCGTATGCCCTGCTGGTCTGCCATGACGTTCAACATATTCGCCAGCAATCTCAAGGCGCCTTCGGTTCTTCTCTTGAGCATTAACCGCCTTTGAATGCACACGCTCAGCTCTTTCACGTACAACTCGCGTTGCCTCTGCAACAATAGCAACCTTGCCGATTCGTTCCAAATGCTCCTTGGGTACGCCTGCCAGTATGTCTTTCGTTTCCCGCCGAGACGCCCCTTCTCCGCGCAACTGATCACGTACAGCTTGTCGTGCCAATTTATGTTCAACGGCTTCTTTCTTCCGTCCAATATATTCTGCATGACGCTGTTGTCGTTGATTTTCCCTACCATGTACCGCGTCAATACGGTCTTGTCTCGCTTGATTATGATTTGCCAAAGCAGTCTGCTTTTCGTCCAGCCGAGCTCTAGCCTGTTCTACAGCGCCTTGACGTCGCTCTAGTAGCTGCGCCGATTGAACACGCGTATCCTCTAGACTCACTACTTTGCTGTCATAATTAGCCTGAGCTCGGTTTTGCGCACGCTGCTTGAGTCGTCGGCCAGGTGCAGCCGCACCGTTACGCACCGCAAGCCTAATTCTATCCCAACGCCTAACTGCCCTAGTGGCATTTTCGTGAATATTGCGACGGACTCGAAACGATTTGCCCAGAAGCTCGATGTCTGTATAACGCGCATCCGCATCACGTTGCGCTTCTGCAGCTTGCTCAGTAGCGTCCGCAGGAGCAACCAAAGCTACTTCTTGATTAGCGTGTGGTAACGGCGTAGGCGCTTCCACCTGTTCAGCAGGGGCGCTAGGTGTGGGATGCGGCCTGCCATTAGCCCAGTACTCCGGTCCCCAAGTACTACCTAGATTTCCTATAGACCGTCTTGGTTTTGAAGGTGCACCCTCCGGCGGCGGAGCTATTGGCGGCACCGAGCCCTCAGGATGTGCCTGGAACATAGTCCCCTCTAAGGCTGCGTTCGCTTCTTCGATCGGAGTAAGTGGTGGCGATTCAAACTTTTCTGTCATCGTACCTTTTTTGTCTTAAAGTATTATTTGCATAATACAAGCTCTAGATATAATCGTCAAACTCACCAGGCTATACATCCTTTCATATATCCTTGTATTTTAATTATTATCACTTATGAGTGCGTATACCGCAAACTAGGTGTATAATCTAGTTTTGACTAGGTGGTACTTGGCGCGATACAGGTATGCAACAAACGAATCTATTCTTCTATAAGTTCCAGTTTCTTTTTGCCGGTATATTTGCGATAACATTTATACTGTTTATTTCGGCAATCGTGACTACTGTGGGGTCTCATAGCATACTCGATACCAAAACAAATCGGACTGCCGCCAGCATTAGCGTAGCGACACCAGACGGTACCGATGCAATGACAGCCAGTGTGTATGGGCTTATTAATGGAGGCGAACACGCACTCTTAGCTATAGGGGCTAGCTTATACGGTACCTGCCAATCTATTACCAGGGCAGGAGCAGCCGCTGGTAGGGCGGCAGCACATACCAGTGCCGCAGTTGTATATGGAGCCTGGAGCGGGATACGACTCGTTAATCACACTATAATAAGTAGCGTTTTATTTGCCGTACGGTTACCGGTAAGCCTGATTAAACCGGTAACTAGTGGTAAGGCAGTAAGCAATATTTTGCGGCCCAGTGATGATACGTCCGTACCAATTATTAGCGCCGAGACATCTACTGCGGCCTTAGCTCGTTTGAGCGCGCAGCAGCAACAGGAAATTAGCAGCCTCATCGCCGCTCAAGCGGTCGCAAACCGAGAATTGGGCGGCTCTGTTGTTGCAGGCGATCCAAACCACGGAGGTTATCCGGCTAAATGGGATGCACCTGCCAGACAGGATGGTCAAATAGACAGCTGGGGCATGTACAACCGTGAATGCGTCAGCTACACAGCCTGGAAAGTCTACCAGACCTATGGGCACATGCCCTACTGGGGCGGCGTAGGAAATGCTAACCAATGGGTTCGCGACGCCAAACGAGCAGGCATTTCCACAGGATCAACACCCCAAGTGCATGCAGTCGCCATCTCTATGCGCGGATACTACGGCCATGCTATGTGGGTAGAAAAAGTTAACGGCAATATGATTTATGTCAGCCAGTATAATTACGACCTCCATGGGCATTACAGCGAGATGTGGGTGAACAGCAACAGTTTTACCTATATTTACTTCAGCTAGACAGTTAACCGCATTTACTACAACAACTCTGCTGCCACAGTTTTCAGTTTGCCTTCAATCTGTTAGAATGAAGTCCGTTAAGCCCGTGTAGCTCAGTGGATTAGAGCGTCTGTCTTCGGAACAGAAAGTCGGGGGTTCGAATCCCTCCACGGGCACCATTTCAACATATCAGAATGTATTAGTTTGAGAATGAAAACTCATTTCTAGGTCTTAGCTGTTACGTAGTTCGAATCTCGATTGCTCTTTGTTATGATGTATCTATGAATTTAAAAACTCTGATTCTAGAGTATTATGCTGGTAACAAGCATATGCAGTTGGCTACTGTTAGAAATGGACAGCCGTGGATTTGTACCGTGTATTATGCTTCTGATGATAATTTCAATATATATTGGACATCTGGTCGTTCCCGTCAGCATTCTTTGGAAATCCTGAATGACCCTAAAGCAGCTGTCACTATAGTTCGGGATACAGAGCGTAAACAAGCTTTGCAAATTACTGGCGTAGCTTATGAAGTTAGTAATGATGGCCTTGAACGAGTGCATAGTATTTATACTGATAAATTTGGACCAAAAGACTACGATTTAGAAGAAATGAAGAAACACAGTCCTGAAGGCCGATCATACTGGGTATTTAAACCAAGCAGCATATCGCTTTGGGATGAGGTAAATTTTCCCGACTCGCCTAAGCAGCATTATGAACTGGAATTGGGCAAAGTATAGCGCTAATCGATGTAACAATGCTGTACCATACTATGGTGAGGGCCGCTACGCGGCCTATGTGAAAGCTCGACCACAAAAAGACTAGAGGCGGTTTATGAAGAAGATGAAACGTTGCGAATGGGCAGATTTTGATCCACTACTAACTGCTTATCACGACCAAGAGTGGGGCGTGCCACTTCATGATGATCGTGCACTCTTTGAACTACTCAACCTAGAGTGTGCACAGGCCGGACTGAGCTGGCTGACCATTCTTAAAAAACGCAACAATTACCGCAAGGCATTCGACAATTTTGACGCAACGAAAATCGCTGCCTACACAGAAGCAAAGCATGCCAAGCTTCTTGCCGATGAAGGCATTGTACGGAATCGGCTGAAAATTAACGCATTTATCGAGAACGCCAAAGCATTGCTCCAAGTCCAGAATCAGCTAGGTAGCTTTGGCACTTACGTCTGGCAATTTGTGGATAATACCCCACTGTACGGCCATCAGGACCCACTTAAGGCTAGCTCGGCCGCCAAAGCTATGAGCAAAGATATGAAAAAGCGTGGGTTTCGATTCGTAGGAGCGACGACAGTGCTTGCGTTCATGCAATCTGCGGGCTTAGTAAACGAACATGAGCCGGAGTGTTTCCGCTTTGCCTTAAATAGTAAGTAGACACCTGCCTAGGGGTTTTGTTCTAACTCCATGGCCTCAGTTTATGGAAGATGTACTTAGCCGCCAACGAAGGCCTTTTTATTTGCCAAGACCTGCCAGCAGGTTGATAGTTGCGGCAATAATGGCCGTGCCGAATACATACGAAAGCAGTGCGTGCTTTAAGACAGTGCGGCGAAGTGCAATACTTTGCACCATCGTATCAGACACCTGGAACGTCATACCAATTGTAAAAGCCAGATACGCGAAGTCAGCATACGTTGGTTTTTGCTGTCCAAAGTCTATACCACCCTCAGGCGTACCATAATATTGGCGCGCATAATTCAGCATAAACGTAGTATGCACTATCGCCCACGAAACAATAATACTTCCAAGCCCCGCCGCTATTGCCGCTGTCCGTTCCGAGTCAGCAGCATGTGTCGATTGTACAATTAGCAGTCCGACTGCAAAGAGGCTTGCCAGACTTGCGGCTAGCAGCAATACGTCACTGAGCACTCTGCCTGGATTTTCATGTACCGCATGCTCGCTAGTGGTCTTTGCATCAAAAGGAAATACCGCAGCAAAAACGAGTATCAAATAGGCTATGGCAGCAAAATCCCAGCCCGCCAATGCAGCATATCGTACCAACCCCGCCACTGCGCACAGCATTGCGCCAAACACACCAAACAGTGCGCCAATTCCAAGCCGGCGACCAGAACTCATAAATACGGTGTTACGGCGCGACATACACCTCAGTATACGACTACGGCACAGCATTGCAATCTGATATAATGGACCTCTGGCATGCACCCGTAGCTCAGCTGGATAGAGCGTTGGTTTCCGGTACCAAAGGTCGGGGGTTCGAATCCCTTCGGGTGTACCATTTCTGATTTTTTTGCACGTTGATGATAGCTTCAAACGGTTCTTTAAGAGTAAAATGCAGGTTTTTGCCGTCTAATGTGACGTTCGAAAGTATGAAGTCGATTAGGTAGCGTTTTTGCTCGACTTTCGTACTTTCAGCGTCAAATAGCTCAACGGCACGGCTGCATACGTCCAATAAGTAGCTGGCCCCGATAACAAATGCCTTGTCGCCGTCGCTGTGGTCTTTCAAGTCCTCAAGAATATCTTTTTGTTTCTTCTCGATGTCTTTAACCATGCGTTCAAACCGTTCATGCTGGTTCTTGAACATTTTTCTGTCTTTGAAAAGTCCATCCAGCTCCACATCCAGATCATCGTACTCTTTTTGGAGTCGTTGCTTGGTAGTCGTGTAGTGTTCCTGCTCACTGGCATGGTTTTTCTCTATTTCGGCGACCAGTCCGGGGAGTTTTTCTTTTGGTAGTTGAATTGATTTTAGTAGCTTACGGATTTGGTTTATCAGTATGGCTTCGTCAATCCATTTAGCGCCATGCTTACCGCCATATTCGGTGCATTTGCCGTAGGTTGCGCCGTTGTGCTTGGGGCCGTCAAAGGTTATCGAATAGCCGCAGTCGTGGCATTTGAGGTTTTTGAACAGGTAGGGCTTGCTGTTGTATTTAGTCTTGCCATTTGCCCGACGGTTTTTGGCTTCTTGGACTTTATCCCAGAGCCAAGACTCGATTATGATCGGGTAGCCGTGCTCGTACTCGTTGCCTTTAAAGGTCATCCGGCCAACATAGAACGGATCGTTTAGAATTATTTCCCACTGGGAGCCGGTTACGGGCTTTGCTTTGTCTGTCCTGCTGCGAAGCCCAGCCTTTTTCATTTCTTTAGCTATGGCCCTGTATGACATACCCGTGGAGCGCAAGACGAAGCCCCGGTGAATATGATGAGAGCGATCCTCGTCTATCCGTATACCCTTGAAGATTACCTTGCCGTTAGCGTCATGTTCCTGATAGTTCACATAACCTATGGGCGCTCGACCAATCCAGATACCGTCAGCAAGCATTTGGTCGAAGCGCCGCTTAACGTTATCGCGTATGGCTGCTGAGTAATAACCAGCTAGGGCAATGTTTACGTCTAGCTGGAACCATTCAGTAGCAGATGAGTTAACGTTCATTATTAAGTGGTCGTGCGGAAAATGCAGCTCTATCTTTGCTTGTTTGCAGAGCTTCACAAGTGCCACCTTTTCGTCCGACGAGCTATCCCGGCTAAACCTATCACACTTGTCGTGGACGACAACAGAAGTTTCTGCTGCGTTTAATAGCGGTTTGAGTACAAGCTCACGAAATTTCTTTCTGTTTTCGCTCTTGAATGCCGTTTCATCGAATTCAATATAGGCAAAATCCCGCCCTTCGACCCAGCCCTTGCTCTTGGCGTAGTCAAACAGCCGTCTTTTCTGGGCCGGTAGGGCTTTCTTTTGGTCTGGGTCTGATACCCGTGCTATTAAGTAATTCATGATTTTTGGCCTATGGACATAACTATATTTTAATTGTTTTGTATATATTTATCAATCTGTTAGGGGAGTTTTTACTCCCCCTCGCCAGCCTCTTTTAGTACCGCCAGCAACTTCTGGTACTCGGCTTCAGTGATTAGCGACTCATGTAGCCCAGCATACAGTTGACCCATGTAGCTGATCTTACCAGCATAGTAGGGATCGAGCGCCAGCCGCCTGACTTTGGCGGTGCTCCACGGCGCTGGCTCGGAATCGAATGGGTCAAACGCTAATGGCAGTTTGGTCGCAACGGATTCGATTGTTGCGTAACCGTTTGCTAAGTCTCTTAGCTCCTCGCGTAAGACCGTGCCAAAAAGATTGATCCTGAACAAGCCGGGCATTTCGGTTGTCGAGTAACCTAGCGGCGGGCGACGCATGGCGTAACCACTTGCGGCCCGGTGCAGCATACCCCTCTTTACGTTTTCTGCCATTGAATCATGCTGGTACCGCGATAATGCGACAGATCGGAAG
>CAYZGW010000015.1:0-26785 GCA_964478195.1 uncultured Candidatus Saccharibacteria bacterium | reverse complement strand
ATGATGTTTTCCTTTTAGCTTTTAGTGAAGGGCTAAAAAATCCTGAGGGCTATTTAGCTACGATTCTAGATGACGAAGCATTCAAGTGGCAAGTAGCGAACAGCAACTTGAAATTGGAAGCTGAAAGAATTCAAAAGTACATTTCAGCTGGCCGCAAAATCAAGCACAGAAAAGGTACCAAAGAGGACATCAAAAAGCTATTGGATGATGGCTGGCTCGTGAGACTAGAGGTAAATGCACGCACACTTGCAGATAAAGATGGTTATGAGGGTCATTCGGTTCTTGTTATTGGATATGACGATAAAAACATCGATATACATAACCCTGATGGTGTAGATGGTAATAAGCCAAACCAGACTGTTGCCTGGAGCAAACTTGAGCATGCATGGAAAGAGTTTGGGGGCTCATATTCACTCTATGCATTTAGAAGAATAAAGGCATGAATTTAAACATTACACCCGCAACCCCCCTAGCGGAGTGGTCCGTAGAATGGATAAAGCAAATTCTGGACCAAGATCTCACAGAAGGGTACATGCATGATTTTAAAAAAGAGATCAGCTCAAAAGATCAGGCGCTCAGTAGCGCAGTAACTTCATTCGCAAACACTATGGGCGGATTTATAGTTTTTGGAATAATCGATAGCCGATCTGCTTCAGGATGGGACAGGCTCCACGGCGTTAGTGACAGGAAGGAGTTTTCAAAAAAGATTTCGGACTGCTTAGCGAACGGTAGGGTAGTTCCTACCATTTTCTTTGCTGACCCACTATTTCTAGAGGTACCCTACAAAGGCAAGAAATACGATGTTGCGATTGTAAAAATAGAAAGTAGTGAATTCAAACCTCATGCGGTCATCGGGAACGATGGCCTTATGCGCTTTTGGATGCGAAATAACCAAACGGCAACTGCGATGACTTACCCTACTCTCGTCAAGACTATAGAAGAATCAGCCCAATTGCGTAATTGGCTTGCTGCACTTTACCTTGACACCGAATATATCGAAGTATTTGCTAATAAGATGCTTATCCCCCAAGATAAGAGAGAAATTTCTATCCCAGTGGTAACAATACGGTCAATCATAAACAGCGATCAATCGTCTCAACTCATCTCGATAATTCCTAACGACATTAAACTTGTCCAACTTATCTGGTCACTCCGTGAAAAGATCGATCTGATTAATAGTTTTAGGGATATGATGATTCAGCGTCGTGCCCTACCCCTTACAAATGCTGGAAGTGAAAATAAGGTTGATAATGACTGCATTGCTGGCATTGTTCCAGACATCAAAACCTCCACAAACGCCGTAAGGAACCACTTGGCGTCGAAATATCCAAGAATACGAGAATGGCTAAACATAGCTCAGCAGTAGAGAACAGAATGGAATCAAACTTCTTTGTACTAAAAAAGTCTACAGATAACACCTGTAGCCTTAGCAAAGTTTCGTGGCAGGGGTGTATGTCGTTTAAGATAACTTTTGATTAAGAACTGGACAAGACTGACGTTGAAGAAGTTAAGGAACTACTCGAGGATAGCAGCTAGCTCCGACTTACATTGTTCGAAGCTTTGGTAACATATGCTCTTCATACCAAAGGATTTCACGATATCACAAGTAGTTTGCATGTCATCAATCATGACCGCTTCATCTAACTCCACGCCAAGACCCAGGCAGACAAGCTCAAAGATGGCACGGTCTGGCTTCGCCATTTTGACATCGCCTGATAGTATCACAGCATCAAAAAGCTGCTGTTGTTCCTCGAGAGAAAAGAACCCGTCCATCATGTCGCCGCCGATGTTGCTTAGCATTGCCACTTTGTACTGCTGGCGTAGCTCCTGAACATACTTGATAAGATATTCGTTGCGCTTGCTGCTATGAAAAAATCGCTGCTCGGCTTCGCTCTCAGTGACCCCGACGATTGAGGCGGCTTGAGTTACAAATCCAGTTTTGTCTAACGTACCTCGGGCGGCTTGTTCGTCGAGTGAGTGGAGGGCTTTCGCTTTCTCGGGTGGTGTGGTGGACTCTCTCATGTAGGTGAACACCGGGTCAGTATAAAAAACACCGAAACAGTCAAAAATTAGGGCTTTAATCATAAACCGAGTATAACAGGAAAGGATTCATGGATGGAAAGCACAAAATCGCGCCAAAAGACACGACTCGACAAAGATATGATCATATTTCCTAATAATACCTGGCAGGGGAGACAGGACTTGAACCTGCGACACCCGGTTTTGGAGACCGGTGCTCTACCAACTGAGCTACTCCCCTAGGAGCGCATAGGACAAACTTACGGTTTTCCTATCGCGCGGGCAAAATGGAATACATTTTGTCTGGCTGGTCTTTTCCCTTGGGTCACAAGAGCTTCACAACAGTGGTGATTATACCGTACGGCGAGACAAAATAAAACCGGGCGAATAAAGCCCGGCTTAGGTTCGTGCGCGCCCACCCGGCGGCGGGTGAGAACTAATCATTTGTTTTTAAATGTTTATTTTTCAAGCGCCGCATTTGAGCGCACGAATTACATGTAACTATAAGCCTTATGGCTTATTTGTCAAGCTTTAGCAGAGCGTAATACATAGGGAGAGCCATCGCTTAGCATAGTAGTCAAAGTGTAGTGACTACAGCCGCTAGGCGCAGCCTCACAGCCAGCTCCAGTAGCGTCAGAAACCTTATACACATACGGCGGCAACACTGGTCGTCCAGCAAGACTAGAATCAGAAGCATCTGCCGCAGCTAATGTCAGAGGTAATAAATCAGGCATATTGGCCTGGAGCCAGTCCAAAGAACTCATCTGTGCTTGGGTCGGATAATACTCATCTTTTGCGACATACGCCTCCAAGCTTGCCTGAACTAGTTTAAGATCTTGCTGGCGCTTCCTATCCGCTTTTTGGGCAGCCGATGGCGCTTCTGACTTGCTAGATTGCACTAACTGTCCGGTATGAGCCGGTCGCTCGGTAGCATAATGAAATACGAGCAGACTGGCAATCGTAACTACTAATATAAAGAAGCCGGCAGCCAGTAATGCTAGTAAGCGAAGTCGACGACGATCAGGCGCAGGCAGCGTAGGGCGCATGGCCGGATGCCCAGTGTAATCAGGTTGTGGTAGATATAACGAATCACCAGGGTTCTGGGGTTGGTATGGTGTAGTAGTGTAAGGTTGTGCGGCAGCAGGTGTAGCGGCCGTCCACCTCCCGTCCGGGTTCATACATATTATTGTACGCTAGAACACTCAAAAGTAACATCTTTTCTAATAAAAGTGCCCGTTTTACAAAGGCTTGTCCTGACGATTACTCTGCTAGCAGTTCCCTTAGCTTTGTTTCATCAATAATCTTTGTACCGTACGCTTCGGCTTTTTTAAGCTTACTACCGCCTACTTTTCCGCCTGTCACGAGGTATGTCGTATCCTTAGCAACGCTTGTTTGGAATGTACCGCCTTGGGCACGAATCTTCTCGGCTGCCTCATCACGATCCATGCTTTCCAAAGTACCAGTTATAACAAAATTTTGTCCGGTTAATTTGCCGGTTTTACGTTCGAAAGTAGGCTTTACGCCAAGTCTCGTGAACTTAGCAAGTAGTTCTATATTATCTTCATCGGCGCACCAGGCAGCAATGCTTTCTGCTACTACCACGCCCACACCATCGACCGCTTCCAGTTGATCAATAGTAGCGTGCTGCAATGACTCCAGCGAGCCGAAGTGATTTACTAGATCTATAGCAGTTTGTACGCCTACATGGCGAATACCGAGTCCATACACAAATCGCTCAAGCGGGGGCGTCTTGCATGCTGCGATAGCATCAACCAATTTTTGGGCTGATATCTCGGCAAAACGATCAAGCTCCAAAAGCTGTTCTTTTGTAATAGTGTACATATCAGCCAGGTCGCGTACTAGCCCAGCGTCCACTAGCGCAACCACGTTTTTTTCGCCAAGCGTATCGATATCCAGCGCTCCTTTGCTCGCAAAATGCTCTAACGCCTGCTTTAGTAGCAATGTACCACTCGCGCCCTTAACGCGGTACACCGCTTCGCCTTCGGGGCGGTCAAATTCTAGATCTGGATATTGGGCAGCCAGCGCTTGCTCGTAGCTGAAGGGTTTTGTAGCCTTTGGCCGCAGTTCGGTAACAACGCTTTCTACCTGCGGAATAATATCACCTGCTTTATAAATAACCACTGTGTCGCCTACGCGTATATCTTTACGGGCAATTTCATCAGCATTGTGCAATGACGCATGTTGTACCGTTGTGCCGGCCACCCCTACTGGGTCAAACACCGCTACCGGTGTTGCCGCTCCAGTGCGACCGATACTAATAACTATATCCTTAATAATTGTTGTTGCTTGCTCGGCAGCATACTTATAGGCAATGGCTCCGCGAGGATTCTTGCCAACGCTGCCTAGTGCATCATACTGGGCGCGGTCATTCACCTTAACTACCAGACCATCGGTGTTATAGGGCAGATCATGGCGTTTTTTATCCCATTGGTTTACAAAATGCATAACATCGTCGAGGCCAGTAAATACACTGGCTTCGGGGCTACGATACACTCCAAGAGCGCTCAGCGTTTCATAGGCAAACATATTAGTAGACACCTGAGCAGGGTCGTCCCGCAGTAAATCATAGCCCACAAAACGTAGTGGTCGCTCGGCGACCAGTTTTGGATCTAGCTGCCTGATGGTGCCGGCAGCTAAGTTCCGCGGATTCTTAAATATTGGAAGTCCGCTGGCTTCGCGACTCCGATTAAGTGCTTCAAAGTCTTTTTTATACATCACGATTTCGCCACGGATTTCGGTACGGCCACTCAAAAACCTAGCATGTTCTTTTGAAGCGCGAAGACGCAAAGGCACATTTGGGATAGTACGCACATTTAGTGTTACGTCTTCGCCTACTCGACCGTCACCCCGCGTTACTGCCTGTACCAGGACACCATCCTGATACACTAGCGCGCAGGCCAGTCCATCCTTCTTGATGTCACAAAAAAATTCATGCTGGCTACCAGGCAGTAGCTTATCCATACGCTCTACCCATGCTTCTACCTCGGCGCGGTCAAAAACATCATTTAGGCTTATCATCGGGCGACTGTGTGTCACTTTAATAAACTTATCAAGCGGCACATTGCCAACTCGCTGCGTCGGACTGTCGGGCGTCACAAGTGATGGATCATCCGCTTCAAGGCTCTTTAACTCGCGTATCAGCGCATCATACACTGCATCCGTTACTGATGGCGCATCAAGCACATAGTACTCATAGCTATACTGATCAAGCAGGGTACGTAGTTCGGCAGCTCGCTTACGTTTGGCAACGCTCATAACATATCTCGATAGAGATTATACAGATAGCCATGAACTATCGGCAGCGTAACCATGCTCAGTACAAAGAACACCCAGGGAGCTACAGGGGTTGCATAAAATATAAGCGGTAGCTCAACGATAAACCCTGCCAGTACTAATACAAGCGGCAAAAAGATAAGCTTGCGCCAAATAAGTAGCCTTCTGCCATATACGATTTCCTTGGCTTTCCGATAGGCCTTTAGAGGGGTCATGTCGGGCAAAGTTACAATATACAGCGCAAATATGCTGGCTGTTATCATGCGCAACGACCACAAACCAAGCGCTATAAATAAACTCAACCAAAGTACCCGTTCCCAGGTATGCGCCACAATGCCATTAGCTACAACCGTACCATATAAACCCCCACCCAGTACTAGCGGTAAAAGCTGAGCACCGAGCAACATACACACCAGCAAAAACGGCACCAAGGGATACATGCCCAAGTAAAAGCTGTCACGGATTCGCACTTGATGATTAGCTAGTATTTGTCGAAATGCCCAAATAAAGGCCAGGCTACAGAGGATCAACAAAAGCGATTGATAGACGCCTGAATTTGCACTATTTCCACTTCCAGAGGTAGAGAGTAAATATACAAAACTTCCCGCAGAGGTCACTAGTTTGCCTGTAAAACCATGGGTAAAGCTGCTCAGTACTGTCTTTAGGTTGTTCAAATTATTGCTACCAGCTATGCTGCGCACCAGCAATAGATTTAAAACCCCATACAAGACGGCCAAACCACCAAATAGTGTTCTATGGCGCCATAGCTGCTTAAGGGTGCGCACAAATAAAAGCCGTGCCTTGGGTAGCGGCCGGTAAGCTGGCACCGGCGGACGATGCCGCCAGCTAAGCGGCTTATTCCAGACTGCCCTAGGAGCTTGCAAGCGACGGGGTTTTGCAGTTTGAGGTGCAGCCGCGAGCTGTTTCTTTTGAACCGGAGCCCTTTGAGCCCTGGCGCTGCGCGCTGCTTTGGCTGGGCGGGAGGCTTTTGAGGCAGTCGTCTTAGGCATGAGTCCCCATTGCACGAAGGCGAGCAATCCGCGCCTCGATCGGCGGATGCGTACTAAATAAATTAGTAATACTGTGACCCCGCAATGGATTCGCAAAAAAGAAATGTGCGGTTGCAGTGTTCTGTTTCCGCAAGGCACTACTCGAAGTGGCAATTTTTTCGAGCGCGCTGACAAGCCCGTCTGGATAGCGAGTAGTGAGCACGCCTGTAGCGTCAGCCAAGTATTCACGCTTACGGGAAATGGCCAGTTGAATCATGGTTGCCACAAGCGGTGCAATAATAGCGGCCACAATGCCAGCTACAAGCAGGACTGGGCTGTTATTTTCGTTGTCACGGTCATTACGAAACCACGTCATACGTAAAATAAAGTCAGCCAGTATTGCAATCACGGCCGCTAACGCAAACGCCAGCATACTTACCCTAATATCATAATTTTTGATATGGCCAAGCTCATGCGCTAATACGCCTTGTAGCTCGTTATCATCCATGACATCAAGCAGCCCAGCAGTGACACAAACTGCTGAATGGTTTGGGTCACGCCCGGTTGCAAAGGCGTTCAGAGCCGGATCGTTCATAATATACACTCGCGGCATTGGCAGGCCATCTGTAATAGCCAGGTTTTCTACCGCACGCCACAGACGAGGGTTGTCGGTCTTTTGAATCTCTTGAGCACCGTTAACCGCCAGGCTCCATCTGCTGCCAGCAAAATAACTAACAGCTGCATAACAAACCCCAAAGATAAGCACAAAATACATAGTACTCTGGCCATAGAGCCGTCCGAGCAGCCATGCGAGTGCGGCAATAAACACCACAAATCCCGTTAATATGAAAACCGTCTTACGCTTATTGCTGGCTATTTCGCTGTACATAAAAAGTAGATATACTCCAGTGAAAAGAGGCTAGAAACTGACTTCGACCGGCTTTTGAATGGCGGCGAGCTGGCTTTCGTCAACTTCAAAGAACTCTTTATCGGCTTTAAAGCCCAACATATTAGCAAAAACATTAGTGGGGAAGACCTGGCGCTTGGTATTAAAGTCACGTACCACACCATTGTAAAATCGGCGAGACGCTTGGATCTTATCTTCGGTATCAGTTAGCTCTGCTTGCAATTGCTGGAAGTTTTGTGAGGCCTTAAGGTCTGGGTAGGCTTCGGCTACTGCAAACAAGCTCTTCATGGTTTGCTGGAATTGGTTTTCAGCTTTACCGGCTTCAACAGGTGTACTAGCGCTCAGGGTTTGTGCGCGTGCTTCAGTGACTTTTTCGAACACACCGCTTTCGTGCTTGGCATAGCCCTTAACCGTATTGACCAAGTTTGGAATAAGGTCGGCACGGCGCTTTAGCTGCACCGTTATATCACTCCAAGCTTCATTAGCGCGAACATTTAAACGCACCAAGCCGTTATACATAGCTCCAAAAATCAGTGCCAGTACGACAAGCACAGCAATAACAATCATCACAACCATATAGTTACCTACTCCTTGCTTTGGTTATGTCTACTAGTATATAGCAAAGCCGAGGAGGGCGGTAGATACGTTTTAGGCTACCATCAAAGTGTTACTATAGGATAGATTTATGCATGTTATTGAACCAAAGCGCTATCACACCCCCCAGAATAAACATCATAAGAAGTGGTCTGCGGTCCCTATAGTTGCCGTACTTCTTCTGGTGATTGCCATCATCAATTATTGTCGGCCGTTGCCTCAGCCCATAGCCAAACTTTCCTTTGTAAAATCGACGGCCGCAACTAATCCGGAGCTAGCATGGCCAACACAAGGGCAGGCTAGCGCTGCTGCCGAAGGATATGGTTTGCTTGGCACTGCTGGCACTATGACGCCGATTGCCACTGCTAGCATCGCCAAAGTCATCACTGCCTTGTGCGTGCTAGATAAGCAACCATTGACACTTGGGCAACATGGGCCTACTTATACCGTTGGGCCGGCCGATATTGCGCTGTATCAAACATATTCAGCCGAAAATGGTTCACTAATAGCGGTTACTCAGGGCGAAAAACTCACCGAGTACCAAGCACTTGAGGCACTGATGATACCTTCCGCCAATAACATTGCTGACTCGTTGGTGCGCTGGGTATTCGGGAGTCAGTCAGCCTATAAAACCTACGCTACCCAGCTCCTACAAACGCACAAACTTATCGCAACCCAGATTGGACCCGACGCCAGTGGTTTTGACCCAGGCACTACTAGCACCGCTAGCGACCTGGCAGGGCTTGGCGAGCTAGCGCTAAAAAATCCAGTATTACTCGAGATTGCCAGTAAACACAGCGCCACACTGCCTGTCGTTGGTACGGTTTATAACTATGACACCGTGTTGGGAGTTAACGGTATAACCGGACTTAAGACAGGCAACAACGATAGCGATCCTGGTGCTTTTCTGTTTACGGCGCGCTTTACTGTTGGCGGCACTACCATACCGGTTACGGGTGCCATTATGGGCGCCCCAGATTTAAACACCGCGCTACAGGGTAGTACCCAGCTGGTAGCTTCATTAAAAAACGGCTTTAACGAAGTACGATTTGCTGGCGCCGGCAAAGCAATAGGCCAGCTTCATGCCGCCTGGGGAGCCTCAGCAACTATCGTAACTCAACAAAACCTTGATTTCGTACGATGGAATGCCAATCCAGTTACCGAAAAACACCAGCTCAACCCACAAGTACGCCGCGGTAAAATTGGCCACCTCGTAGTGTCCGCCGGCCATATTCGTGCAGAGACAGATTTGACCTTAGCCGAGCCACTAGCCGGCCCAAGTTTTTGGTGGCGGCTTACCCGGCACTAGCTCTGCTATACTAATTGCTTAATGGATACCTTTTTTAGCGCTGACTTCTTTACTCACAACCGCTCACGGCTTCGCAAGCATGTTGAGACAGATATACCCATCATCATTACAGGCAACGGCAACATGCAGCGTGCCAGTGATGAGTCTTTCAGATTTGTACAGGATAGCAACTTTTGGTACTTAACAGGGGTTAACGAGCCTGACCTGGTACTTGTTATCAGCAGGGAAGATACGTTCTTGATTGCACCCATTTTGAGTGCTGAGCGCGAAGCGTTTGACGGCGCATACGACTTTGCCGCTATTGCTGCACGCTCAGGCATTACTAAAATTGTTGACGAGCGCACCGGTTGGCAGCATGTACGAACACTCCTAGCAACAAAACATACCGTAGCCACATTAGGAGCCGCATCAAGTTTTCTAGCACACTACCGTCTTCACACGCTACCATACCGCCGGAGGCTTATTGCTAAAATTAAGCGTCTTGACCCACAAGTAACTATCCAGGATTTGCGTGCTCAGCTCGTAAGCATGCGTGCCATCAAACAGCCTCAGGAGCTTCAGGCACTTCAAGCGGCTGTTGATATTACCACGGCAACTCTGCAGGAGGTCACCCACCCGGAAACACTGAACTCCGCCAGGCATGAGTATGAGCTCGAGGCGGCCATCACTTCTGGGTTCCGCAAACGCGGCGCCGAGGGGCATGCCTTTGAGCCAATCGTTGGGGCGGGTAACCACGGCGTCACCCTCCATCACGTACACAATAATGGTGCAGTTGCGCCACAAGACCTCATCGTACTTGATGTAGGCGCCAGCGTGGAACATTACGCCGCCGATATTACCAGAACAGTCTGCATAAAACCTATGGACCAGCGTCAACAGGCTGTTTTTAACGCAGTTGCCAAGGTTCAAGACTACGCCCTAAGCTTACTTAAACCCGGCACAGTACTACGTGAGTACGAGCAGGCCGTAACAGATTATATGGGGACGCAGCTTATGCACTTAGGGCTCATTACCAAACCAACCCCCAGTGCTATTCGCCGTTACTTCCCACACGCTACCTCACACTTCTTAGGGCTTGATACGCATGACGTCGGCAACTACCAAGAACCGCTGCTGCCTGACATGGTAATAACCTGTGAACCAGGTATTTATATACCCGAGGAAGGCATCGGCGTACGCCTGGAGGATGATGTTTTAATCACTGAAACGGGCAACCAAGTACTAAGCGCTGCTTGTCCAAGAGCTCTAAGTTCCCTATAATAAAGGCGTTATGCAAGGCTCCACTCACAAAGGTTTTCTGTACCGCTTTATGGTGCGCTGGCTGGTCTGTTCGTTGGGCTTATGGATTGCGGCTGGCATCTTAACTAGTAGCATCGACTACGGTCGAAGCTTTGGCGTTATTATTATTGCCGGACTCGTCTTGGCCATCATCAACGCCATCATCAAACCGCTGCTAGTCGTCCTGAGTCTGCCCGCCATACTCTTAAGTCTTGGCTTATTCATGCTAGTTATCAACGGACTAACCGTCTACTTAGTGAGCAAATTTTATACGTCGCTCCATATCACTAACTTCGGTGCAGCCGTTGTTGCCGGTATTATTATCGGCTTGGTAAATTATTTAGTGACCGCTATACTTGAAGAGCGATAAGTAACAGGCTGCTGCACACCCATAAACAGCGCAAATTTGCTATACTAGAAGAAAGTAAGGAAGTTTTTAAACCCTATGTCTATTTATAATTACGCCTCAATTGTCTCGATGTTGTTTATGGTTTTGCTAATACTAGTGCAGACTCGCGGCGCATCGCTTGGGGCAGGGCTCGGCAGCAGCGGGGAAGTCAACACCGAGCGTCGAGGTACCGACAAAACCATCTACCAGCTCACAATTATCTCCGCCATAATTTTTGTGCTGTCGCTGCTGCTTGGCATTGTTATGTAATTGTTAAGCTTTAGGGCTACTTGGTGGGGTATAGATAGTAAACAGCCATGAATCTTATAAATCGAACGACTCAACTGCGTATGCGAAGATCTGTTCGACGACGCCAAAAACAGGTAGAGGCAGCAGCGGAAGCGGCGGAAAGATCATTTGAAACCGACCTAATTGGTCGATTCGACCACTTGCTTAAAGTAAAGCGATTTGCACTTGGATGGCTAGTCCTTACTGCGCTGGCCATATCCTGCACGATTATTCAAACACTGACACTCAGTGCCTACTATCAAACCGCCCAGCCAACAACTGGCGGTATTTATAACGAAGGTATTGTAGGGACATACAGCAACGCCAATCCGTTGTTTGCCACAGGCTCGGTTGATACCACGGTATCGCGTCTGATTTTTGCAGGTCTTATGAAATACAATAGCCACAATCAGTTAGTTGGCGATCTAGCCTCTGGTTATACTACTGATAAGACCGGCAAACATTACACCGTAAAACTACACCCCAATCTCACCTGGCAAGATGGGCAGCCGCTCACTGCTCGAGATGTCGTTTTTACCTTTCATCTTATTCAAAACCCGGACGTTGGATCACCGCTCCTATCAAGCTGGCAAAATATCGCTATCAATGCACCAGATAAATACACCGTAACTTTTGACCTACCGAATACTTTTAGCGCTTTTCCGTACAGCCTAACGACCGGCATTTTGCCGGAACACCTTCTAGCTACCGTCCCGGCTAGTCAGCTTCGTTCGGACGCATTCAATACTACTCGTCCAGTTGGTGCTGGTCCGTTTGCCTGGCAGGCTATACAGGTTAGCGCAAACACCGATCCAGATAAGGTCATTAACCTCATTGCACTGCAACCATTCACTCACTATCCAGATAGTGCGCCAAAATTGAGCGGTTTTGTACTGCACGTATTTGGCAGCCGACAACAGATGGTCGACGCATTTCAACGACGCGACATCAACGCTATGGCTGGCCTTACAGAGATTCCAGCAGGGTTACAAAGGGCATCAGGCATACGCACCCTCAGCTTCCCATCAACCGGGGCTGTTATGTCATTCTTTAAAACCTCCAGCGGCGTACTAGCGGACACGCAGGTGCGCCAAGCACTAATACAGGGTGCCGATACCGCTGCTATCATTGGTGGCCTCGGCTACGGCACACGGCCAGTTCGCGAACCACTCCTCTTAGGTCAGCTCGGCTATAATCCAAGCTACCAGCAAGCTAGATACAACCCCGCCGCAGCCAATACGTTACTTGATAGCGCCGGCTGGGTGCGTGGCGTTCATGGACTCCGTAGTAAAAATGGACAGCAGCTCGCATTTCAGTTATACGCCGAGGACACTAGCGAAAATCGCCATACAGCCAAGCTTTTAGTCAAAGATTGGCAAGCCTTAGGCGTCAATGTCACGCCGGTATTACAATCGCTTGCTGATTTTCAAACTACGCTAGAGTTCCACAACTACGACGCGCTGCTCTATAGCATCTCTATTGGCATCGACCCTGACGTATTTGCCTATTGGGACAGTAGCCAGGCTGGCGTTCTGAGCGCCTTACGCCTTAATTTTTCAGAATATAAATCTGCGACAGCAGATGCTTCACTAGAAGCTGGTCGTACTCGCCTAGATCCAGCACTTCGAGCCGTCAAATACAAACCATTTTTAGCAGCATGGCAAAGCGATGCACCAGCACTGGGCCTATACCAACCACGATTCCTATACATCACGCGTGGCACGGTTTACGGCCTAGAAGAGCACACTCTAAACCTGGACGCCGATCGCTACAATTCAGTGACAAACTGGGAAATCCGTACTACTAAAGTCACTAACTAAAATCTAGCCACCTGTATTTGCGTGCATCTTGACATACAGATGCATGTGATGTAATATAGGTGTATATACACGTAATGAGTATATATTGCTATGATTCCCTCAAAACAGCAGATTCTAGACGTACAGGCATCATGCGTATGTTTGCGGGCACGCAGTAGGGCACGCGAACTTACTCGGGCATACGACGACATACTGGCTCCATCGGGTTTAAAAATTACCCAGTTTAGCCCGCTATCTGTTTTACTGGCCGGGCCATCAATGGTCAGTGAACTGGCAGATGCAGCAGCGATCGACCGCACGACACTTACTCGTGTCCTCGCGCCGCTAGAGCGTGAAGGGTACATTACAATAGACGGCGAACATGACGCACGGAAACGCATCATATCTTTAACGTCTAAGGGCACACAGGCAACTAAAAGGGCGCTCGCGCTTTGGAAAGAAGCGCAAGCTTTGTACGCACCCGCATAAAACAACTATCTAATATCTATTAAGGAGACACCCTCTATGGACGCAATCTACTTTGGCATGAGTGCAGCTTTCGGCATTATCGCATGGGCTACTATCTTTAACACATTCATCTGGCCAAAACTACAAGCTAAGCCACAAGTTGAGCAACTCAAGCTGCTAACTGCCCCTCATTTCTTTCGTTATCTAGGCACAACTTTTCTGATTGTAGGCTTGGTAGTCCATAAACTACCCGCAGCGTTTGCAAACCCCGCTGCATTCGGTGATTTAATTACTGCGCTCCTAGCCTATACGACTTTTACGGCAATGCGGCGAGGCAGTGCACCTGGGACTTACAAATCGCTAGCTTGGATTTTCAATGTTTTTGGTACTATTGATTTACTAGTTGGTGCAATTGTTGGACCGCTGCTCATCAAAAACATTGGCGACTTTGGCGTCACCTACCTTATCCCCACATTCTATGTGCCGCTGTTATTTGTGACGCATTACTACAGCTTCAAGACTCTCCGACGCTCTAATTAAGATACGTGCCGGCAACCATTGGTTTGATAAAAAGGCGTCGCTTATTTTAGTCGGTTCAGGCTGCTACTGGCTACAGCAACCACGCCTTAGGGGAGACGTTGCAATAATCATCTTGGCCGATGTGACTTGGGGAACGATTGCGACTCATCTGGAGTTGTTTTTAGGCCGCTCACAATAACCTCAACTAACGCATCGACTCTTTCGAGATCTTCCTTGGTCATACCGATGGTTGCACCACTAATCAGTCTGAGAATATCACCCATAGAAATATCCCTCCGCACTAACTGAATCTTTTGAGCGTCTATAAGTATTTTTAGGCCGGCTTGATAAATAGGAGCGGCTTCATTAAAGCTTGCCATTTTTACAATGCTCTCAAAGCCACCATAGTTCAGAGAAAACTCTGCAACTCGCTGCAGCCATGCTAAGAGCGCTCTATCGGGTGATAAAGTTTGAGCTAGATCCGCAGCACCGGTAGTAAGCTTGGCTATCTTCTTGGCGTATACCGCGATCAGCAATGACTCGCGGTTAGGAAAGTGGCGGTACAGCGTCCCAATGCCTACGCCCGCCTGCTTTGCAATAGTCTCAAGCGCTACACTTGCTCCATTTTTCAGAAAAGCCTGTCGTGCGGCAATCAAGAGCTGATCATAATTTCGCTGCGCATCGGCACGGTAAGTACTTCCATTTACAGGCATAGCCACATCTTACAGTAAGGAATAGGTATTGACAAGTGGAGCCAGCCTCCGTATTTTATTATCGGAGAGCGCCTCCACTTACTAGAAAGGTTCACCATGTCTAGAGACCTCAATAATGTTCATGCTTTATCGCGATCACCGCACAAGGTTGAAAGCTTCATATGAGTATTGAAGCACATCCGCACTCGCCTGAAGAAAACTCAAAAGATCGCTACCGGGAAGTTTTGCAAGCAATTGAAAGCCAATGGGACGATTCAATGGTAGCGCCTGGCAAGGCACCCGTAACTGGCCTGCGCAATCATATTATGCACATCGGCAGGATCGCCTTGCCCTATGCTAGCGAGCCGCCAAATGATGAATACTTTGCCGGCACTCAGTGGTACCATGACAGCCCCTACACAGCCGCTGGCCTGGTAGTGAGCGAAAATCCCAAGCGCCTCAAAGTTGCCAGGGGTATGGTGGACAATCTGTGCTACTTGTTTGACAAAATGGGCATTATCCCTGCACGCAATAGCTGGACTAGCATTGGCCGCACGCAGGCCCCTTCGCTTAGTCACATGGCTTTTGACGTCTACGATCACGGAGGTGCAGATGATATCTGGCTCGACGGCGTCATGGAACGTGCCTTTACTGAATATCAAAGTATCTGGATGAGTGGGAGACGTTTTGATAATACCACTGGCCTTACACGCTATAATCCAAAATATTTCGGCAAAAGATTAGCTACGTTTGAATCTGGCTGGGATATATCGAGCCGCTTTGCCGAAGTGGGCAACGCGGTCGCACCAGTGGACTTGCACTGCCGGCTTGGCGGGTATGAGAAAGACTTCCTCCGGCATGACATCATGCGCGGCAACGAAAAAGGCCAGGCACGCTGGCAACAAGCACTTGAAAAGCGAATTGCACTCCTTAATGAAAATTTCTGGGATGAGGAAAGTGGGTTTTATTACGACCGTAACCTGAAAACGGGTAGGCTTCTGCCGCTCAAAACATTAGCGGGATACTACCCACTACTGTTTAAGCTTGCTACTTCAGAGCAAGCGGAACGTTGTCGTCAACAGCTGCCAGCATTTGAAAACCCAGGCGGGCTGTCAAATAGCGAGCGGCTGCCATACAAAGGACGACAGTGGGATTATCCGAATGGCTGGCCCGGAACAAATTACGATGTCTTGACTGCACTGCGACGAAATGGATTTGGCGAAGACGCCGATCGGCTCACCTACGCATGGCTCGATTGCAACCTGGAGGTGTTCAAAGAAACTGGGGAGCTTTGGGAAAAATACGATGTTACAAACCAGAATCCAGGGTTAGCCGGACGTTATCCGACGCAAAAACGCTTTGGGAGCGGTTGGACGGGTGGCGTATTTATGCGGCTAGTTAACGACTTAGAAGAAGCTTGAAAATAAAGCGATCTCGAAAACAGTCATTCATTTACCACGAAGTAACCAGTTAACAAGGAGTATCCATCATGAGCGAACGTCAAAATGTAGTCATTGTACCGGGCCTCCATCCTCTAACAACCGAGACTATACAATATGGCATGTACAAGACAGTTGCAGCTGCGTGGCCAAAAGACCAGTTTGATGTTCACATCCTCCAAGTGGGATGGCACGGGAAAGGCGAAACGACAGCTACACAGCAGGACCGTCTATGTGAAGGACTCGACAAGATCGAGGGCCCCATTTGGGCAATCGGCGTTAGCGCCGGCGGACTTGCGATTATCGGCGCAATGGAGACTAATGAAGATAAAATTCCGAAGGTTGTCACCATCGCATCGCCGCTCTGCGTGCCGGAAAGTGCATTTGATCAATTACGCGGGAACCGTTTTATTCCTGCGGCACTTGAAGGACATTACCAAAGGGCAGATACCTATTTACAAAGACTAGGATCTGACGCAACCGACAGGGTAGTCTCGCTGTACGGTAAAAAGGATATGCGGGTGCCCCCTTCATGGAGCAGGCGCGACTCTGTAAGATCCTATGAGTTACCAGGCAGAAGACATGGTTTTACCATTCTTGGCGGCCTTGCCTTGCACCGAGAGAAGATACTCGCGCCATTTGCACAAGCCGATAGTTGAGCGGCCTCTGTTGCTAGCAAGTTCAAACCAATTATGAAAGACGCATCATCGAGCTCAAAATTGGAGGCGAAGGAAATATCACATTGCAGGGATCTTTTTACAAATCCACAGGACTGTAAAGGCTCTCGGCTTCTCCATAAAACCATGCCCATATTTGGTCGCCGTACGAGAAGTGCCACCACTCAGGTTTGCAACTTGCAAAGCCAGCATCCAGCATAGCTTGCAGTAAGATCTGTCGGTTATCCTTCTGGGCTTGAGTTAAGCCAGGACAATAAATTGACGAAGCATCAGTATCGTCATTCATTTTACTACCAAAATCAACGGGTTCGCCAGTTGAAGTATCAAGCAATTCAACATCGACTGCCGCACCACATACATGTGGGGGTAATGTAATCGCTGGGTCACTTACAAAATCACGTGCATGTTCAAGTGCTTCCTCGTCTGAGATGCCAGGATTATCCTTTTTATAATCATCAGCGCACTCGATTAGGATTCTTTTTTGAACTTCAATAGGACGGTGACCAGCTCGTACAACAAGTGTGTACCTATCATCAAGTGAAGTTGCTGCGACCTCAAGCCTACGTGCAACTTCGGGTCTGACATATATGCCATCATATTCGGGGTGCTCTGCGATATAGTCTGCGTATCGTTTACCTTCCCAGTCATTCTCGAGTGTCCAGCACGGTTCAATCTTTAGTTTCCCGTTGTCGCTAATCTTTACTAACGGGTCATTAACACCAATAGACTGGTACTTTGAAAAATCAATTCGTTCGGTACTTTTTGATCTTTCTATTTTTTCTTGCAAATTCATAGTATGTATTATATCAGATGGATAAATAAAGATGCTCCGCATTAGTGCGCCCTGTTGGAGCTGCGGAACACTTGCTTGTCTGTTATTCAACTTGGTGCGGACGAGAGGACTTGAACCTCCACGAGTATAACCTCACTAGTACCTGAAACTAGCGCGTCTACCAATTCCGCCACGTCCGCACGGATTGAACAGGGGCATTATAGCGTAAAAAATCAGAAAATGCCACCCAACTTACTGCGCCACACCGTGCGTCAGCTGCGAGCCAGCCGAGCCTGTGCTACCATAGTACCAACAAGGATAAGGGATGCGTGGTAGTTCGCCCCAGAAGGAGTATCTATGCCCCAGAAACCAACTTTCGAAGAGGCTTACGCGGTAGTTATGGAACACATCCGAGCTCGTAATTGGCACGCGACCAATTCAGCGCGTGGGCTCGCCATTTCTTTGTCGCTTGAGGCTAATGAGCTGTTGGAGTATTTTCAGTGGCAAGAGAAGCCAATTGGCAGCGTAGACGACATAGCCAGCGAGCTGGCGGATATTTTTATTTACGCTATTCATTTTGCCGACCACTTTGGTATTGATATCCCGACAGCCATAACGGCAAAGATCGCTAAGCAGGATCAAAAATACCCACTGGAATTGTTCGCCATCGAAGATGATGCCGAACGAAACAAAGCACTCTTGCATGCCAAGAAAAACTACAAAAAAGACACGACGCTGTAGCCGCACACCACAGATCTTCAAACCGCATACGTTTATGCTATCATAGCTAATAGATATAAAATTTCTGGAGGCGGACAAGGGTGAGTAAAATAGCTCATTATTTACAGGAACATTTGTTGGGTGAGGTAATGGCAAGCGTTGACGCCCGAAAATATTTTGCCACCGATACTAGCATCTTCACGCTCGCTCCTAGCTTAGTCGTCTATCCGCGCAACGAAAATGATGTCCGTAAAACCGCCCGTTTTACGTGGCAGCTAGCCGAGCGCGGCCGTGTTATACCGATAACGGCAAGGGGAAGTGGCACAGATCAAAGCGGAGCAGCGCTAGGGAGTGGCATTATGCTAGTTTTTCCCGCGCACATGAACCGTATTGTGGAGCTTGACCCTAAAAGTGGCGTGGTGGTCGTAGAGCCAGGCCTTAACTATGGTCGCCTGCAGCAAACACTTCACACTCACGAGCGCTTCTTGCCGCCGTATCCTGCGAGCTATGAGTATTCAACACTGGGCGGAGCAGTCGCGAACAACGCCAGCGGCGAAAAAACCATAAAATATGGCACCACACGAAGCTACGTGAAATCGCTGCGCGTAGTACTAGCTAACGGCGAGGTTATCGAAACGATGCGGCTAAGCAAACGTGACCTCAACAAAAAGCTAGGTCTGAGCACCTTTGAAGGTGAGATCTACCGTGCGATTGATGTGTTACTGGACGAAAATCGCGAAATTTTAGAAAAGATGGAACTCGCTACCACTAAAAATGCAGCCGGCTACTTTTTGAATGACATCAAACGACAAGATGGCAGTTTTGACTTAACGCCGCTATTTGTAGGCAGCCAGGGTACGCTTGGCGTTATCACCGAAATCACTATGGAAACGGAACTATACAATCCAGCCAAGGACTTGTTCCTAGCTGAATTTGACAGCTTGGAAAAAGCAGAGCAGGCAGTGCTTGCTCTGCGAGACCTACCCAACCTGCCAAGCACCATAGAACTCGTTGACGGGCAGTTGCTTGAACTAGTTGATCGCCTCAACCCTAACCAGCTAAAAGGTATTACTAGCAAGCCGTTTGCTAAAGCAGTCCTGCTAGTAGAATTTGATGATGCAGACAGACAGCGAAAGAAGCTTGCTAAAAGGGCCGAGAAGATCCTGCGTGATTACGCTGCCACCGTGCGCCACGAAACTGAGCCAGCAATGCAAGATGAGCTCTGGAAGATCCGCCATGCTGCCGCCAGCGTAATGGCCCATAGCGAAGGGCGGCTAAAAGCTATCCCAGTTATTGAGGATGGCATTGTGCCACCCGAAAAATTAGCCGAATTTATGAATGGCATTTACCATCTATTTGCCACTAACCAGTTGCAAGTAGCAATCTGGGGCCATGCCGGTGACGGAAACTTGCACGTACAGCCATTCTTAGATCTATCTCAAGTAGGTGACCGTCAAAAAGCCTTTCGTCTGCTTGATGAGTACACCAAGCTAGTCCTCTCTCTGGGCGGTTCCACCAGCGGGGAACATGGTGACGGCCGATTGCGGGCACCTTATTTGGCATCAGTATATGGACCCGAGGTGTATGCACTATTTGAAAAGATAAAACAGACCTTTGATCCGTATGGCACGCTTAACCCTGGCGTAAAAATTGGCGTAGTGCTTGATGATATCAAGCCATTAGTAGCTAGCGATTATTCGCTGAATCATTTGTATGACCACATGCCTCGGTCATAGATAATCTAGAATACACAATAGGGACTGCTGCTCGGGAGTAAAAGCAGTGTGAGTTTTGGCCGAGCGGCAGGTGGTCTCCAAGAATTGGAGTATTGGAGACCACCCGTCAACTATCACGCTCCTTTCCTGGCGCCTCTACGACGCCTTCGATGTTCGCGCCTCACGTCCGTTGTCGTATAGATTGTGCAGGAATGCTGCCACCAGCAGCGCAGTGCATATACCACCCGTCCAAGCTCCAGGAACATGCAACCACATCATAAATGGCAGCACGCCGATCGCCCAGTAGGCCGCTCGCACTACGTACGGGAACACGTCCAAGCCTCGCAACGACAACAGGTGGATGGTCATGGTGCGTACATATAGTGCCCCAATGGCCGATCCTGCCATGATCAACACGATGAACTGCGTGAAGGCGAAGCCGCCCATCACGCTGTCCATGCTGAACGTTGCATCCTGCAACTCCAGCTGCAGAAACACCAGCAGAGCCAACCAGCCCGTTAGGCCAGTCTGCGTCTGCTCCTTCGCAGAAGCCTTTCCTGCCTTGCCGTTCAGCAGGTTCACAACGTGGTAGAGCGCGATGCTGATAACTCCAGCTGCAAACACGGAAGCAGCGTGGCTAGACCAGGTTACCGTCAAAGCCAGCACAGCCGTACTAGCGATGGCGAACACCGCCAGCCCAGCCTTACCAAATTCCGTGTCCACTCGCGCTAGTCGCCGCTCGAGCCACTGCAGCCAGTATCCGTCCTCCTGCTCTTGCAGTACATAGCTAAGGAAGATCTGGAGCAAGTACACGCCCCCGAACACCGCCAGCTGCAGTTGACCCCGCTGGAAGTACTCAGCATAAAGCTGCGGGTTGGTAACCGCGAGCCTTGCCGCATGCACTGGGCTGATAGAGCCGCAGATCGATGCCACCAACGTCGGTAGAGTCAGTCGCATACCGGCGACGGCAAACAGAATGCCGACTCGCAGGAACGCCTTCTGCCACCCAGAACTCAGCCGCCTTAGCAGCTTAACGTTGATTGCAGCGTTGTCAAACGACAATACCACCTCCAGAACCGCCAGCAGTGCCACGATCAGCAGTTGCTCACGCGGGCTGTTCGTGCTCACTACGTATACAACAACCAGCCCGTACACAAGCAGCGCACCGATCGTTGCGAATGCGTAATGCCGCCTCATACGAATCACCCTCCTCTCGGGAGGCATCAGCAGGGTAGGATGGGTAGCCTACGCTCTTTACCCTTGGAAAGAGCAAGCGTACGCCGCGTAATAAAAATTATGCAGTCTATGCTTGCCCCTTACGTCAAAGGATATAAAAACCAAAACTCACACTGTTAAAGAACCGCGTGCCATAAATTTGGCGCGCGATCGAATTACTATAGCACTAACATTATTCAATAAAAATAGACCTGCCATAAAACAGGTCTATTTTTATTGGTGGGCGCTGAGGGGCTCGAACCCCCGACCCCCTCGGTGTAAACGAGGTGCTCTAGCCAACTGAGCTAAGCGCCCATAGGTACAAGAAAACCATATGGTTTGTCTAATGCTACATATATAGTGTAGTGGTGCGGACGAGAGGACTTGAACCTCCACCCCGTTAAGGACTACCACCTCAAAGTAGCGCGTCTACCAATTCCGCCACGTCCGCGTGACTTTCCTTTGTAAAAAAGCAAGTGACCCCGTTATCATATCCGTTTCAATACAAAATTTCAAGAGGTTACTGTAACCACATGAGCCAACACCCAATCTGTTGGCGCGTTGCACGGAGACACCAACTCTGCTATAAATAGTACGAATGGCTAAAATCGTTCCCACCAAACCGCTGTTAGTGTTGCTTTACGGCTTTCCAGGCAGCGGCAAAACGTTTTTCGCACGGCAACTCTGCGAATTAATTACGGCGGTTCATGTACAAGGTGACCGTGTGCGTTCTGAGCTATTTGAAAGTCCTTCATATAGCAAACAGGAAAGCCATGTAGTTACTAGCCTCATGAACTACATGGCCAGCGAGTTTTTAAGCGCGGGCGTAAGCGTCATCTATGATACCAACGCTTTGCGCGTAAGTCAGCGACGAGCCCTCCGCAACATGGCTACCAAGGCAGGCGTCGAAACGGTACTGGTCTGGCTGCAAATCGACCCTGAAAGCGCCTACGCGCGCGCAGCCAAGCGTGATCGCCGCAAGATTGACGATCGCTACGCTCAGCAGCTCGACAAAACCACTTTCGAGACACAGACCGCCGGTATGCAAAATCCAGACCCTACCGAGCGTTATCAAGTGGTAAGCGGCAAGCACGTTTTTGGCACACAAAAGAATGCAATATTGCGCCATTTGCTCGACCGCAAACTTATCACGCTCGACCCTAACGCCCAGCACATTAGTAAGCCAGGTCTAGTTAACCTCATCCCCAACCCCAGTGCCGGCCGTGTTGACTTATCACGTCGCAACATAAGCATTCGCTAAGCATTTATATGGCACAAAAAATCGTTGAACTGGCCGGTATCGGTCCAGTAACGCTCGTAAAACGCGCCGGGAGTCGCAGTCTACGTTTAAGCGTCACCCCGAGCGGCGTTCGAGTAAGCATGCCCAAATGGACACCTTTCGGAGCGGGAGAAGCTTTTGCGGCTAAAAACCTAGCCTGGATCCAGCAAGAAATCACCAAAGCATCTATAGCACCCATTGAAAGCGGGCAACGGATTGGTAAGCTACACTATGTACGATTTGAGCAAGTGCTGAGTGGGCAGTCTACAGCCAGCCGCGTTACGGGCACCGAGATTGTTGTTCGGATGCATACAGGCGAAGCCAGCACTGATCCAACCGTACAAAAACGCGCCCAAATTGCGGCCCTCCGCGCCCTTAAGCGTGAAGCCGAGCGCTTGCTGCCTCCGCGAGTACAAAACCTAGCAGCAATCCATCATCAAGACTACAAGAGCATTGCCGTCAAACAGTTGAAGCGACGATGGGGTAGCTGCGACAGCCACAGAGCTCTAACATTCAATATATTCCTTATGGAGCTTCCCTGGGAATATATAGATTACGTCATTATGCACGAGCTAGCCCATACCACAGAAATGAACCATGGTCCTGCCTTCTGGCATGTACTTACGGCTATGGAGCCACGAGCACGCAGCCTAAGCAAGCAACTCCGTGATCATCAGCCCACTATTGGAACATGGAGCGAGACACCAAGCCCAGAATCAAGCACGACAAACTAGACGGCGTAGTACGTATGTTCTAAATCATGCTTATGGCATAATAGGGCGTAGATGCCCACAAGACACACACTCCATAGCACCAAACCAATTGAACCAATTACTGCCGCTCTTGAACACGAACGGCTTACTAGCCTCATTAGCAGCATGGCCGACGGCGTTATCGCTGTTGACGATCACATGAAGATAGTGCTGTATAACGGTGCGGCGCTTAACCTTCTTGATGTCAATGGCAGCATAACCGGACACGCACTTAAACATACGCTGCGGTTATTCGATGAGAACCGCCAGCCAATTGATATTCATAAACTTGTCGAAGACACCAAGATTCCCACTTCCAGCCGTGATTATGTACTGCACTACAGCGACGGGAGCATGGTTAATATATACCTTTCTATTGCGCCAGTCCGGCTCGGCTACGGCAGCCAAGGAGACCGTGGGTATGTGCTGCTACTTCGTGATATCACCCACGAGAAAAGCCTAGAAGAGGAGCGAGATGAGTTTATAAGTGTGGTTAGCCACGAACTACGCACCCCTATCGCTATCACCGAGGGCAATATCAGCAACGCCCAATTTATTGCCGACAAGTCAGGTGATATCGCCGAGATTCGAAAGGCCCTAAAAGCCGCCCACGAACAGGTACTATTTTTATCGGGCCTAGTTAACGACCTCTCGACGCTTTCGCGCGCTGAACGCAATGCGCTAGAAGTAAATATCGAGCCAATCAATCCACATAAGCTTGTAGAAGGGCTAGCCCGCGATTACGCCAAACAAGCCCAAGCGAAAGGTCTAAAACTGAAAATAGACATAGACCCTCGCTTAGAAACGCTGCAAACCAGCCGGCTCTACAGTCACGAGATTTTGCAGAATTTTATCACCAACGCCATAAAATATACCGAGCAGGGCAGCGTTACCATTGGTGCCACGAAAGCACCCAAAGGCGTAAAATTTACGGTGACCGACACCGGGATTGGCATCAGCAAAAGTGACCAGGAAAAAGTGTTTGATAAGTTTTTCCGAAGCGAAGACTATCGCACCCGACAAAATAACGGTACCGGCCTAGGCCTCTATGTGACTATGAAACTTGCACGGCTGATTCACG
The DNA here is from genome assembly GCA_964478195.1 of uncultured Candidatus Saccharibacteria bacterium. GTDB lineage: Bacteria > Patescibacteriota > Saccharimonadia > Saccharimonadales > UBA4665 > JAJZCD01. The sequence continues at coordinate 2,591 of CAYZGW010000015.1, read as the reverse complement.
CAGAGATTAGTTTGGAGAGTGAGCTTAACCATGGCTCCACATTTAGCATTTTTATCCCTGATTTGCAGTAGGTAATTCTACTTTGAACGCCAGGTAGAGGTGGGCGGCAAATCCCAATCAGATCCAAGTGTAATACCCATTACCGGGATACACACATTACGCCCTTTCCAGTACACGTTTCCAAATTCATACTTCCATAGTGAAATATGTAGTACCAGTAAATCGACTGCAAATGCAACAGGCACCAACAGCCAGCCATACCAAGCCTTTGTCAGCCGAGCGCCCACCGCGATCAGGCAATAGGTAAAGCTAAGACAAACCGCACAAAACAACCAAGCAGCTAGATAAAAGATCCTATGTGGTAGATAGGCAACAAAGATCAACCCAATAAATGGCCCCAGTAGCAAAAGCAGTTCAAAACATGCCGTTAAGCCCACAAGTTCAAGTCGGCGATGCAGCTGCGGATAGCGCATACGCACCGAGGTATCATACTGTTCGGCAGCTAATTTGTTGCTGTAGAGCCCCAATGCTTCGTCGCTCCGTACAAAGCTATAGCCGTCAGTTACCACCGCTTGGCGAGCCAAGGGCGCTTCGGGGTTAACTGAGCGACTAATGGCCGCAAAACCACCCATGCGCTCTAGACTACCACGTCGAATTAGCCAACAAGTACTGAGAACCGGCGGACGCTTAAATAGTCGGCGCGGCATACACAGCTCCCAGTAGTATCGTGTGGCCTGCAATAGAGAGCTACCTCGGCCAATAGTCGTAGCCCGGAGTGGCATAACGCTTAGCATATCTTTCTTACGGATTTCGAGTAGTGTCACGAGCTGCCTAATCGTGTGTGGGGCATATGTTGCATCAACCCCCGAAAACAGGAGTATCTCACCACTTGCCTCATGAGCAAGCTGCTCATATGCATAATTCTTGGCCAGCCAGCGTGTTTCGTCCGGAGCCTTACCCGGTAAAAAACGTACACCGGCATACGCAAACGAGCGAACAATTTCCGGCGTACGGCGCGTAGCAGAACAGTCATCAAGTACTATGACCTCCAGTTTTGGGTAGTCGCTCTGGACCAGCGCTTCCAGGCATCGCTGTAAGTCATCGGTTTCATTTCGGGCCGGTACAAGTACACTTACAGGCGGCAGTTCTTTATCCGAAAAGGCTGTCACAGCAGTAGATACCGCGGCATGACGCCAAGTGTGTAAACTGGCTCGCAAAAGCACAATCACACTAAACAATTGCATAACTACTAGTGTAGCGAATAGTATGCCGCCCAGATGATACCGACCAGTCAGCCATGCCAGTGCTATTGCTAGACACTCACTTACTGCCAGCCACGTGTACGCGCGCAGGCTTACCGTCCGCAGTTGCGGGGTAGGCAAACGACCATATTGGAGCCGAAGCAAATTTATAAAACGATAGGCCACTATTGGCACAGTCCAGACCCATATATCCCAGCTTAAGATCAACAAACTGATAGTTACTACCACTAGCAGTGCCGCAACTGATAGCGTACCCACACGTCGCAAGCGCAGATGCCCCAAAAAAATATCGGCACACAGCAACCCCTCAAGCACCGTCTCGAATACGAGCAGGCCAATCAACCAATACATATGCTGTACTATACCAGCCAGCATACGACAGCACCAAGACAGTGTGGTTAGCTTGACCGGATGAGCCGCATAGGTTATGCTTGACTTGTATCGCCTACAAATACTGTAGGCTTTTTAATTGGCACGAGACGAAGAGAGGTATACATAAGGTGGCACGACAAGTTACGCCAAGCGACACAAGCGACGATAGTATCACGTTAGTACAGGTGTTTTTTAAAGGATTCTTTCTGCCAGCACGCCTGGTCGGCAAAGGCCTAGCCTGGCTTGCTCACCAACCACCCCTAAAACAAATTGGGCACAGTTTGCGCTGGTTCTTCCGCTTGAAAGTAGTACGCTTTGCTGGCCGTATCCTTGGGTTTAGCTTTATCCGCAGCAGTTGGCGCGAGCTTAAGTACGTCACTTGGCCTACCAAACGCGAGGGCCGACGCCTAACCACCGCCGTTATCTTATTCTCTGTCGTTTTTGGCGCCATTATTGCCGTGGTAGATTACGGCCTCGACAAACTATTTAAGCAGCTTTTACTGAAATAAGGAGTTTTAAAAAGTTATGACTAACAAGCGCTACGATGCCAGCAAACAATGGTACGCTATCCACACTTATAGCGGCTACGAAGAAAAAGTTGCCGAGAGTATCCGCCAGCGCGCTGAATCGTTGGATATGAAAGATAAGATTTTCCAAGCTTTGGTGCCAAAGGAAAAGCAAATTGAAATCAAGAACGGCAAGCGTCGTGTGGTTGAAAAGCGCATCTTCCAGGGCTACGTACTGGTGCAAATGAAGATGAGCGAAGATGCTTGGTACATTGTGCGCAACACTCCATCTGTTACCGGATTCGTGGGTAGTGGTTCAGAGCCTACACCAATTGGTGAAGACGAAATAGAAAAGATCATGAAGCGCATGGGCCGAGCCGAGCCGAAGCACAAGATTGACTTTAACCTTGGTGAAGTGGTCAACATCATCGAGGGTGCATGTAAGGGCTTT
>CAYZGW010000014.1:11400-27105 GCA_964478195.1 uncultured Candidatus Saccharibacteria bacterium | reverse complement strand
GTGAAATTAGAGAAGAAAATCCTTAGCAGTGCATCCATCACCTTCATATCGCGTATTTTGCCAAGAATAACTGGGGTCGTTTCCAAAAGTTTAAGGTATTCTTCAAATGTTGGTATGGCACTCTTAATGTTGTCGCGCCGCTTAGTGGCTTTTGCGAAGTCTGACTTTATTTTTTCAATCTCCTGACTGTACTTACCCAAGTCGTAATGGTCTTTAAGCTCAGGATTTTTGAGGATGAGGTCTTTAGTGCGCTCGTATGATTTCTCTTTATTAGCGATGGTGATTTTTGACCGAGCGATAATGCTATCAAACTCTGCAGACTTACGCTTTGCCTCTTTTTCAGCCTCCTTAACGAAGTGGGCGTAGTTGCCCTTTGTGATGAATAGGTAATCCTGGAAGAACTGCTGCGCGGCATCAATAACGAGACCAGCACGGGCAGAGCTACCCTCTGCATCGCAACCCTCGGTCTCGCATTTGTAGTAATAGCGGGACTGTATAATCTCCTTGGTCTCTTTGTCTCGTTTATCAATCAGCATTGAGGTAAGGGTTTTATTACAAGCTCCGCAATAAACCTTGCCTCTTAGTAGGTCTGCCCGAATGTTACCGCCCCGTGGTCTACTAATTGCAAGTATTTTTGCCGAGTTGAGACTATCAACTTTATTTATCTTTAAGAAGTCATCTACTGAAATCATTGCCTCAAACTCATAAGCATCTACAAGGTCAGTAAAGTTCTTGCCCCATTTATGGACACCGGCGTAGTGTGGGTCTCGGATGAGCTTTGAGACATCGTCTTTATCCCATTTGTGAGGCTCATACTCGCCACCTGGGCGCTTTTGGACCGTGTAACCTTGCTCATTTATCCACTCACGGATTTGCTTTTGAGACTTGCCCTCAACAGCCAAGCAAACATATGTTTAACCTTTGTGAAGTTGCGAGGGTCGGGCTGGAATGTACGGTTAATAGCTACTGTATAGCCGTGGCTTGAATTTACCTATAAACTCGCCGTCCTCAATGGCTCGCTTGTTGCCACGGTCAACGCTCTCAGCCAGGTGTTCCGAGTACTGCTTAGCCATTACGAATGTGATGCCGAGTAGCATCTTACCGGCGGGGGTGTTCTCAAAAGTGAAGGTAGGAAAGCGGAGGTCTTTTATTAAGCCCCTGTCTACAAGGTCAATAATCGCCCCAGCCTCTTTCATATTGCGAGCGAGCCTATCAGGATGCCAAGCTATGAGACCATCAATATGACCGTTCTCTATTTCGTTGATTAGCGCCTTAAATTCGTCACGCGTGTCAGCAATCTTTGCCGAGAAGCTTTCCTCATAGACCTTTATGACATTTAGGTCGTTCGGCACTACGACCTTTTCCATACACTCTTTTACCTGGTCTTCAATAGATGATGCTTGTCTGTCTTCGCTGGTAGTGGACTTTCTAGCGTACAGGGCGTAATTAATAGTACCTGTATCAACATCTCCTGGTGCTTTTGGTTGATTGGCTTGTAGTAGCTCTAAGAGCTTTTGGGTACTGGTAAGCTCTGCCATACCCATAAGTATATAATCCTTTACTTAGTTTGAGCTGCTTTAGGCATATGTCTATAAGATGATTTTAATGCCATCCTTTACTAGATATGGTTTCTCTTGGTTTGCCGTTTCGGCATAGCTCGAAAGAATACTGAGTAGTGACACCATACTCAGCTCTGGATTGTTTTGTAATAAAAAAACGGACATCTCGTGTGACCCCTTGAAGTGAAAACTTCAGTTAGTCCGCTAGTAAGTCCGTTTTATACCGAGCCGTCCTCGTAATTCCTACACAGTTAATTCGCTGTAAACGCCCCTGAGGTTTTTTAAGCGGTCCAGTCTCCGCGTTGGCTACACAATGAATTCGGTTGATTGTTAATGTAGCTCTATTGTATCAAAAAATGTGTTTTTCAAAGTCAGCCCCATAAATTCGGCATTACCTTTTTCCGCACAAAAAAACGCTTGGTCATTTGACCCCCGAAAATTCGCCACTTACACGGCGGAGTGCCTTTTACAGGGGTAGATGGCGACCCACCCCCCATATAAATAAAAATACATTTCTTAGAAATACTTAGAAATTACAGGTATAATGGGGTTATGCTTGATGACAAAAACATACGAACCTTGGAGTTATTTGCCGGAATTGGGGGCTTTAGGGTTGCCGCAGACCGGCGAGGCATAAAAACTGTCTGGGCTAATGATATGGACGATGTTGCTAGTGAGGCTTATGTGGGTGCTTTTGGACCGAATGACTACCATAAAGGTGACATCTGGTCGCTGATAGACAAAACACCAGCGCACGACCTCTTAACCGGGGGGTTTCCGTGCCAGCCGTTCAGTAGCGCTGGCAAGAAAAAGGGCATTGAAGACCCGAGGGGTACACTTTTTGAAGCAATTGTAAAAATCCTTGAAAAACACCAGCCAAGTTACTTCATTCTTGAAAATGTAAAACGCCTCTTAGTTATGGACAACGGGAAGCATTTCGCTACTATACTCGCCGCACTCTCAGCACTGGACTATAGGATTGAGTGGCGACTTCTGAACACCAAGGATTTTGGGCTAGCTCAAAATAGGCAGCGAGTAGTCATAATCGGTCAGCATAATCGGCTTTTTAAATCCGGTTATGATGCATTTGAGACAATACGACTTATCAATGAGGCTGAGCTGAACACGCTATCCCCTCACGATTTGCAGAGCCTGGAACATAGTTCATCCTGGCACGAAATCCCCGACCACGCGAAGTCCTTTACTAACTGGGGTGTCGCATACGAAGGTCGCTTTTTTGCAAGAACCATAAATACCTTTGATGAGGCTAAAGACCCCGTATTGCTACAGGAAGTACTTGAAACAGAGGTTGATAGTTCTTTTGACCTTACCGCATCAACGCTCCAACGCCTCGGCGGCAACAGCCATATAGTCAGAGAGAAGTTTGTTGGAGGGGTAGAGATTTTAAGTAACGAGGCTGGCGGAGCAAGAATGGGCTATACCATTTTTGGCACGAGAGGCTTAGCTCCTACATTGACATCATCAACATCACGGCACTATGAAAGATACAAAATTGGCGACCGATACAGGAGACTTACAAATACCGAGTATGGTCGTATACAAGGTTTCCCAGATGGGCATTGCTCTGCGGTAGGACTAAGACACCAATATGTTCTTTATGGTAACGCTGTCGCCCCTCAATTAGTGGGATGGGTGATGGATAAGTTATTATCAAGTCATACAACATTACCAAAAATTAAAGCAACACAATTGGAAATACTGTCCGTATGAAATCACAAACCGAACTACAAGATATTTTAAAAGTAAATATAGATGCCACTATGCAGCAAGTTAACCTGGCACTCAAAGGCGAAAATCTTGATGCTATTGAGGTAACGCTAGCCAGACTGGGCAGAGGGCATCAAGTGCCTCATTGGTTTGAAATGCTGAAAAGCAACCACACCCTACCAAACCTTGATGGGAAAACTATTGGCAGTGTGGTTGAGATGTTGCTTGTTGCCGTTCTAGAGAACTACACTTTTAAGGACTTGGACATTGCCGAGCTAAAAGTAAACCCTGCTCGTGGGGTTGATATTCCGGCGCTCGGGCTAGGAGTAAAGTCACCGTCCACAAACTTTTGTACTAGCGAGCCTTATTTCACCGCTTATGAGCGCTTGCTAGGCAATGAATATGATGCGCTTGTCCTACTAACGGATTACCAGGAAGCAAAGGCTAATCCTCCTCTCAGGTTGCAAATAACCTCGTGGCGCTATCTGGAAAATACAGAGATTGCAGATGGTACGCTTTGTAGTGTCGCGCTCAAACACCGAGACTGGCTGCTTAAAGAAAACGAAGCGTGGTTAAAGAAACTGTACCGTTTCCTCGCTTTTATCAACCAAAGCGACTGGCGTGCAAGGCACTTACTAAAAATGGTTGATAGTCTGGGCGATGATGCGACTATACTTGGGCTGATTGAAAAAGCCGAGCAAGACTTCCAATATCAAAATGCTCAGCGTGCAAAGAAGATGGCAGAATTAATTCCGGATAATGACTTAGAAGCGCTACAGAATATACGAGAAATCCAACCTTTGGTGCTTGGTGTTCTTGATGCCGCCGACAACTGGGTTACGGAAGTTCAGAAAGATGCTGGTCGGTATCCGAACGAAAACGAATGGAATAGGCTGCTAACCTCACCGCTCAACGGTAAGATTGGAATGAGCTTTGCTCTTCAGTGGCGATATAATTTTGGGCGCCTCTTTGGCGCAAAAGACGAAACCTCAGAGCTTTTGGAGAAGTAGTTCGGTAGCTCTACTCTCAATCCGTACCGATTGGAAAGCGTATCATTAGAGATTTATTGAACATCACTTCTATCTTAATCGTTGTGGTTTGGTTGTACTTATATCGTGTGAGCCAGGGCGTAATATCTGTACAATTATCTAACCCCACGGCTTTTGTTTCTTTGTTGGCGGAATAATAAAACGCTATCAGTTCACTCTCAATCCCTGCATACGCCTGAGTAATGTGTTTGCCGCCTATGTTCTTTAATGCGGCTACCGTTCCATAGAAGGCGCTGTTACCAAGATGGAGGCTCATATAAAGGGCAAAGCCATCAGTATTTGGTTGGTAGCCTTTGTCCAAGATGGCTTTTCTAATCTCAGGTTGCCGGTCAGTAAGACCTGGGTGTTCAATCGTACAAAAGGACACTAGCATACGCTTAGCGATATTATTTGGCTTAATGTCTTTCAATACTATAGTTGCAACTTTTTTATCAAGATATTCATCTATGTTCACGCCTTTCGGGATTTCGGTTGACGAGGTGATGACATAGTGAATGCGCTTATAAAACTCAGCGAAGTCTTTGTCATATAGAGCACCCGATAGCTCATTGCACTCCTTACATAAGGAATAGTCAGAAAGCCCGTTTTGTTTTATTTTACCGCGCGGCTTATAGTCGTTTCCATCCTCATCTTTGTGCAATGTCTTTATCAGCTCATCGCCACTATAAAGCGTTCTCTTCGTACCGCCACCAGCTGCGCGGGGTATGTAGTGTTCTTGGGTGAGTTGCTTTTCTTCGCCGCAAATCCTACATTTTCCGTATACCTTTTTCTTAGCCATAATCCAATTATACGGCTACAGCTCCAAGGAGTTACAATGTAGGTATGGACTTAGCTGATTTTGAACGACTGGTTGAGGGTAGCGAGGAGAGCCAATCACTTGACTTCAAAGGACCATGTTCTTGGGATGTCAAAAGCCTTGCCAAGGACATCCTTGCATTTTCCAATGTTCAAGATGGCGGCTACATAGTGATAGGTTTTGACGACAAAACTTTTAAGCGCGTTGGCGTTACTGAAGCACAGGCGGAGACATTTGACCAAGAGACTATGCAGGACCAAATGACCAAATATGCCGACCCATTCGTTACTTTCACGGCTCATAAGATAGTTGATGACAAAGGGCTAGTCTTTATCGTCATTAGAGTAGTTGAGTTTCCAGAAGTGCCAGTTGTATGCAAAGCAGATGCTGCCGACCTTCATCAAGGAAAAGTCTATTACCGCAGTCGGCGGCGGCGTCCAGAAAGCGAGGCGGTGTCTAACTCATTTGATATGAGGGATATTTTAGACCGTGCAACAGTTAAGATGATGGCTAAGCGCAAATCCCAGGGCTATACAGCGGAGACTGCCGAACAGAAGAATTATTATGATGAGGAGCTGGGCGGATTATGAAAGATGACTTTATTGACACTATCAAAAGTCGTGGGTACTGGCGCATCAACTTCCAGCCTACGGGCAGCCCCGCAAACCTAACCCTCAAAGAATGTGAGGAGCTAGTAGATAAGAATAGCGTAAGATTGAGAGGCTGGTACTATCCATTTTATGGACACGGTTCTGCTGATAATCACGGCATCAGCAACTACAACAACTATGTTGGCGGCTGGATTGATGCTGGTGAGTTTAAAGAGTTTTGGCGGATGTACCAGAGCGGACAGTTCTTGCACTACAGCGCAGTCCAGGAGGATTGGCTTACGCCAGAGACTAGCACAGTTAGGCGCAATCCTAACGAACTAGAGCCAGGTAAGTATCTTAACTTTGTCGGCTCTCTCACAATGTATATCACTGAAATCATAGAGTTTTTAACTCGCCTACATCGTTCGGGTCTTTATCAAGATGGCGTGTCTATAAAGATATCTCTTCACAATACCAAGGGACGAGAACTTACCAGTTTTGAGTTTATGAGACACCTATCATTCCCTAAGATAACCCAAGAAGACCCTATCGTTTTTCAGCGCACTTATACACCAGATGAACTTAGCCAGCCAGCGCGAGACCTGGCGATAGAGCCAATAGTACGGTTCTTTGAGATGTTTAATTTTGCCGATGTATCGGTTGAGCAGGTCATTAAAAAAGACCAAGACCAGCTTTACGGCTTTAATCCCAACGGCTAATAAAGCTAGTAGATAACAAGCTCCTTGCTTTTAAGCGAAATTGGTATGCTTGGTGCATTTGATAGACTACCGTCAACCAACGCCCCAAAAAGTTTAAGTAAATTCTGTAGCTCCGCACCAAATGGGAAACATTGGACACTTCGGTGTCCTTTTTTGTTGTCGCTAAGGTGATAATGACACTCTTTTTACTCCGTTCTAGTGTCTTTGCCCACCTCTTTCTATGTAGGTAATTACTTCTAAAGACGACTGTTTATCCTCTAATTTTATGGTATAAATATAATCCATGGCCGAACGGACGCAATTCACGATTCCTGAAAAGTTATCTATCATTCCTAGTGATTTACTTCGCGCCAACATACAGGTCCCTATGGTAGAGGATTGCATTCCGATACGTATGCCTCGGTATGGGTTTACTGGCCGTGCTGTGCCTATAATTACAGCGTTGGGAGAGGGTGCGATAGCCGTGTCTCTTGGAAGGCCATTTGGCGTTGTAGAATACGTTAATTTTTGGCAGCCAGACCAAGAATTTCAGAAAGTGGCAGAGATAACCGTGGCCCCTCGGTTCACGACCCAAACATTTGGGTTGGAGCGGTCGAGACATCTCAGCCACCCAGCACAGATGATATTAGACTCTTTGGCGAAGGCATCGCTATTTATGCGCTATACGCAGCTGCGACCATCAACACATAGTCTTTGTAGTAGCGCACATTAATTTAGGCAGTAGCTATACTGCCTATTTTGGCAAGGTAAGCATTGGTTAAGCAGAGTCTCCTCCTACATAGTCTATAGTAGAGATATACACTAAAAGCTAAAAAAAAGGGGGGCAGATCAAACCATGAGAAAAATAATTATCCAAGAGTTCATTACTCTAGACGGAGTTATGCAGGCACCTGGTGGGCCGGAAGAAGATACGTCCAGCAACTTTACGTACGGCGGCTGGACTGCACCATACTTTGCCGAGGCTGACGAAGCGGCCGCAGATTTCATGAAACGATGGATGGAGTCAACGGATATTCTTTTAGGTAGAAAAACGTTCGAAATCTTTGCCGAGTATTGGCCTAATCATGCCGACATGTGGCCTGGCATTATTGACGTTACTAAGTATGTGGTCAGTGACACCCTGAGCAAATCAGATGTAGAAAACTCGGGTTGGAAAAACTCGGTGCTACTCAAAAATACTGATGATATTAAAAAACTCAAGGATTCTGAAGGGGCTGCCATAAAGGTACACGGCAGCGGTAATCTTGCCCAGACATTATTTAAACACGACTTAGTTGATGAGCTGTGCTTAATGACATTTCCTATTACGCTTGGCACGGGGAAGCGCTTGTTTGCCGAGGGCACTATTCCAGCGGCCTTTACAATGACAGATAGCCTAATTACGCCCAATGGGGTGATATGTGCTTATTACAAGCGAGCAGGGGAAGTTAAGACGGGTATTGTTGGAGCTTAAAGTTCAACCTATTCCTGGAATTGGTTACTTATCTGTATCGCTTTTCGTCCTTTAGGACTCATCAGCATGAGTACGCACTCATGAAAGTGATACGGTTGGCAAGTCAAGGTTCTAAAAAGAGTGACTCGCCATAACCGCGGGCGAGGATGCATGCAAAATGCCATCCCCGCCACTGCAGTTCCCTTGTTCATCGCTGTCGCTTCCACCATCTCCGTTGGTTCGAAGGGGCTGATGACGCACCTTCGTCTTGCCGCCGCATATTCTCGGCTATTTCTCTGAATGTCTCGAACCAGGTGACTGCGGCTTGGAGCTCATCGGTGATGCGCGTCTGTTGCTGTGAACGCCGCATGCGCTCACACTGCAGCATCTGCTTGTAGATGAGCTCGAGCGCTTCGATGATGTAGAGCACGCGGCCACGCAGTTCAGCCACGCCGTCGATCGCGAGAGGTCTGAGGGTTGGTGACAGGAGGCTGCGAACTGGGTTGTACTTCTCGGCTTCGATGATCTTCCGGGCCAGAATGAGGTCGCCAGCCGCTTCCCATAGCAGCAGATCTTGAGACTCTTCGAGCGACGCACGCACTGAGGCAAGCGTGTGAGAGTCATCGACACCGTCCAGCACCGCGAGCACAGTTCCGACGAGGTAGTGCAGCCTGCAGTAGATCCACCGCCCGTCGTTGCCGAGCTCCTGAAGGGAGTACGTTGTGCGGTTCAGAAGGGCTGTACTGCAGTTTGCCGGGAACACGATCGGACAATTGTACCCCGTGAGTTCCGGATCCTGGCTGGCGATGGTGGCCATCACGCGCCACTGGTCGTTAAGTGAATACTCAGTGGCCAGGCGGCGGACCGCGTTGGTCTTGCGCTGTATGAAACCGTCCTTCTGCGCGGTTATCACACTAGTCGTGGGGATGGCGGGCAGGTTAGAGGCCGACGATGTGTTGTTCATGATCACTCCTGCGGAGAGTAGCGGGATTGAACAGGGAAGTGCACACAAAGCTGTACTATGTGCGCATATATTATATAACAACATGTAGCAGAAATCAATTATCTAGTAAAGTTGCTATGCTGCGATTGCGAATAAAGGGCTGGCGTAGACCTGTAATCTCTGTCATGGATTACTGTAGTTGCGGAGTGCCTTGCTAATACAATACGGAAAGTGACACTAGCCAGAGAAAGAAAAAGCAGACGCCGCAACTTGCAGACCCAACAACCCAAACAATTAGTTGCCGACCTCTGTTAGGGGCTTTTTGAAGACTTGCGATCAGGTTAAGATAGACGGCAACAAGTGCCGAAAACCCTAGGGCGGCACAATATAGTGCAAGCCTGGGTCCACTATGGTGTTTGGTATAAAAATTTCCTGCCGCAAACACGATTAAAAACGATACGCCAAAAATAAAAGCTCTGATCCGAAGTCCAATATACCAAGCCGCTATCCCATTTATGGGTCCAAGATTACTGGGTGGTGTCGTAGGCTGGAGATTAGGCTGGCTAGCCGTCTCTCTGGCGGAGTGATTAATCGCTTGGTTGAGCTGATCCATAAGCCTTATGGTAGCATCAATGCATATTTTTTATTTGCAAATAAAAAATATGCATGCCTAAATTAGTACAGTATGGCAAAACTAGATTTTGAAAACATGACACTCCAGCGTCTCTACATGGGCTTTAAGTGGGCACGTAATAATTCGCTACAGCTTTTTGCTGCCGCTCAGGCGGCTAATATAGTAGCCTGGGAGGCTGAAGGCATGAGCGATCATAGTGTGCTATACCAGTTTCAGTGCCTTATTACTACTACAGATACTTATTGCCGCCGTATCATGGGACATGATGATGCCCGGTTCGGCGTTTTACTAGAAGAAGGGGTGACGATAAAGAAGTCAGAGATTGGTGAGGCCGATATTAAAGCACTTCTAAGCAAGCAATTAACGGCGTTAGAGCTACTGCTCAAACCCTTTGATGCCGGTAAGCTAGAAGAAAAGGCGCGTGATATTCAATCTATTACTAACCATGAATATTTGCATCAAGGACAGCTAGTGGTTTTGTTTCGTCAGGCTGGCGTTGCCATTCCTGATCGGTTCCGGATAGCGTTTGATCTTTAAAAGACCAGTCTTTTCTTTGCCTTAGGGTCTCAACTGCGCAATAGCTGGGTCAAGTCAGGAGCTCTGCTATTATAAATAGATGCCGACTTTAGAGCAGATAGAACGGATACATCAGAAATATGGCAGCGCAAAAACGCTAGGCGAGTATTTGAGAACCTTACGCGCCGTTGGTGTCATATGGTATGACTCTTTTATAAGAGATGGGCATTCGGAATATTTTTGCGATGGTAATGAACAGCTTGTGTCGGGCGCAGTACATAAAGAATTTGCGGTCGCCGATATTGTAAACGAAAAGTTGTTTTTGCACGCGCTAGATCTTCATACACAGGGCAAAACGGATTATATGACTATGGTTAAGGGGCTGGCGGATAGCGGCGTAGAACGTTGGCGATTTGATACTGGGGCGCTGACTATCACCTATTTTGATAAGGCAGGGAACAGTTTACTGCATGAAACTGTTGGTTGAACGGTTTATGGCATAAAAGAGAGCACCGCTGCTCTGATATTCTTCTCTGTGTCGTTACGAATTGCGACGGTGGACCTGTATCTATTTTTGTAGGGCAGATTTTGAACTTGCTTCCTTCTTGACGATACCCATCGTTAGATTGGTATTTGTTGGCTGAGGTGAAATAGCCAAGAGTACGTCTGCATTAGTGGCTACCTCAGTCTTGAGCTGCTCCGGAGTGGCTACCGGCAGGCTAAAGGTAAATGTCGTGCCTTTATTTACTTCTGTTTGTGCAAGCCAAATGCGTCCGCCCATATCCTCAATAATTAATTTGGATATATAAAGCCCCAGCCCCGTGCCTTTAGCCGTATTACGAGTTAAGAGACTACTGCTAGCTTGCTGGAACTTGTGGAATAGCAACTGTTGGTTGTCTTCGCTTATGCCGCAGCCTGTATCGGTAACGGATACTTCTATAAAATCTTGAACAGATTTAAAGCTGATAGCCACTTTGCCACCGTCGTTTGTAAAGTTAAGCGTGTTGCTCAGAAGGCTGGTAAGTATTTGCTTGACACGCTCTGCGTCGCCGAATGCCAGTGGTAAGTGTTCGGCTGCCGGCGATACGGTGATAGTAATGCTATGTAGTATATCTGGTGCGCTAAAGCTCTTTTTGATGGTGTCGCTAGTAAGCTGTACGAGATCTAAGGGGGTGTTGGTGTATGTGACCTTGCCTAGTTCCAGATTCGTCACATCTAATAAGTCATTGACAATTGTAATCAGCCGTTTCGCTGAGTAGCTAATATCGGATACCATTTTCCCAAACTCCGCATCGCCTTTAAGTTTGTCGGCGTAGAAGGTTTTAAGTAGTGAAGAGTTGCCCATAATTGAGGTGAGGGGTGTACGCAGCTCGTGCGAAGCAATTGAAAAGAACTCATCGCGCGAACGTTGCAGCTGCTTTTCCTGTGTCTCATCCGAGATCAAGATTACTACGCCGATGGCTTGTCCGGTAATCATTACTGGTGAAAAGTAAAAGTTATAAAAGTTTTTGCCAAAGGTTACGTCTTTAAGCTCTGAAGGACTCTGGCTGGTAAGGCAAGCCGATATGCTTCCAAGCACATCAGCGCCCCCAAGCTTTTCGGGTATAAACAGTGCGTCGAGGTCTGGTAGAGTGTTTCCTGTAGGGCTTGGACTGATAGCAAGCAACCTCCGCGCCGCATCATTCATTGTTGTTATTGTGCCTTGTTGATTGGTCATGATAAAACCCTGGCTAAGGCTGAGCACTGAGGCGATGAGTCGTGCTCGTGATTCCAATAAGTTGCTTGTCATTTCATTGAATGCTGACCCCAAAAGGCCGATTTCGTCATTTGTTTTTACTTGCACGCGCCGGTTTAAATCACCGCCTTGAATTTGGGTCACCACTTCTGTAAAGCGTCGAATTGGCGCCACAATGAGCCGCGCAAAATACCAGCTGAAGAAAATGATTGCGAGCGTCGTGATGACAATGATACCAACCGTCAGATTACGTAACTGGTATACGGGCGCGTACACTTCGGCTTCGTCAATCTTAACCCCTACTTTCCAACCGGTGGTTGATACGTCTCGGGTCACTAGCATTACTGGGTGATTTCGGTAGTCACGCGGCGGCTTGGTGTGGCTTGAATTATAGGGTGTCAGTGCGGCAGCTGATTTAAATCGTAATGGTGTCAAATACTCTGGCTTACCTGCATCGCTGTGTCCTACAATAAAGGTCTCGCCTGTTTGCCCGGTGTCGGTATAATCGCCGGTAATTAGCGTGTAGGTATCGGCCTCTGACTCCATGACAGCGACGCCGATTACTTGGTTGTCAAGCACTAGCCGTTCGGTTAGATAGTGCCCTAGCACCCCATCGATATCATTAAAGAACATCGAAACGTCGACCCCTTGTAGGCCCTTTTTAAATACTGCCGTTTTGCTGTAGTCTTTTCCTATAAATCGCTTGTCGCTGGAACCAATCACTATCCCTTTTGTATTGAGTATGTGAATTCGGCGAAAGCTTCGGTCGTCATTCCGAATATTTGCTAAAGTATCGCTCAAGGCTTGTTGGTGGCTGAGCGTTGGCTGCTGGTTATATTGGCTGGTTAGGAATCGAACTTCAGCTCGGACAACAAAAATATCTACCGAACGTAGGTCCGCCGTTACTAAATCGTCAATTTTGTTGCTCTGGCGCGTAAGAGTATTGGCAATCTGAGTTTTTATCTGAGCATCTAGTTTTCGCTGTGTGTTCGTGTACGAAAATGTGCCGATCACAATAATCGGAATTAACGCTATTAACAGAAATAATAGCAGTAGCTTTTGCGAGATCTTCACAGCAAATCTGCCTCATTTCTTCTTTCAGGTGCATGAGGAGTGGGCCACGCTAAACCAAGCTCCTCATGTCTGAAAATAGGAAAGCCCGAGTCTAGGTTAATCTTGAGCTTTGTAAACGCCATTTACTACTTTGTATACCACGTAGTTGGGCGCTACATCGCCGTACGCGTTGAACTGAATGTGGCCAGAAGCGCCATCAAACGACACCTTATGTAGTGCGCTCATCATAGTCTCGCCAGTGTTTGCGCCGGTTTTCAGCGCTTCAAAGATGGCTTCGTATGCGTCGTATGCTTGGGCATTGTAGATATCTGGATCTTTACCGAATTTGGCATAGCTCTTCTCGACGTATGCAGGAGTGCCCTCGCTGACGGCAATTACCTTGAGGCCTTCGGCTAATGTTCCTACGTCTTTTAAGAAAGTAGGGTCCTTAAGCGTTTCGGCTGAGTAGATTGGAAGACTTACGCCCTGTGCCTTCATCTGTTCTAGAACCGCAATAGCTGATGTTAGCGAGTTTGAGCCAATATATAGTGCATCCGGATTGGCAGCTTTAATATGAGCTACCTGTGTGGCTACATTCGTACTCTCATTAACAAATGACTGGGAGTCGACTACTGTACCACCTAATTTCTGGAAGCTTGCTGATATAGCGGCATTAAGGCCGGTGCCATAAGCTTCGTCGCCGTGAATAATCGCAAGTTTGTGGTGTCCTTCTGTTGTGTAGATCAGCTTGGCTGCGAAGTCGGTTGAAAACGCATCGCTTGGAATTGTCCGAAACATATATTTGCCCGCTTGGCTAATTGACGGGTTTGTGGAAGAAGCGCTTACCATAGGAATTTTAAGCTGCGTTGCTACAGGAATAGCTGCTAGTGTTGCGCTTGAACATACCTCTCCGATAACTGCCACTGCACCTTGAGCTGCAAAGTCTTTTACGGCTTGGATTGCCTTTGGACCTTCGCAGTTCGTATCTTTTACTAGTAGTGTAACGTTAAGCCCGCTGGTAGTGAGCTGCTGCTGAGCGAATTGGACCCCAGATTCAATTGATGTGCCTGAATTCGTATAGACGCCTTGCAGTGGTGTCATCAGGCCGATTTTTACGTTGCGTACTGCCGCTACTGGTTTAGCGCGGTGGCTCATATACCACCAGACTCCTCCGCCAACCACTAGCACGGCTGCGATGACACTAACGGCCCATAGCATCATTTTTGACCTGCTGCTAGGGGGTGTTATAGGTGTTGGATTTGGAGAAGGGGGGAGTGTTGTTACTTCTGGTACCGGTGAACTGGGTTGATCTTCGTTCATGGCTGGATTTCCAAGGTTAAGGTTAATAAGTTATTACTATAATAACACTTATGCTTTTGAGTGTTGTAGAAATATATTAACTTAGCGCTTTTTCGGCTCGCTTCTTTATATTGCGATTATAACCTTGGTGGGATCATAAGTAATGTGCAGTGCAATAAGATAATTAGCTACGAAAATGCCCCCATCTTTTATTGCACCTGGCTGGTGTAAGTAAAAGTGGGGGCGGGTGCCTCAACGCGCGATGAGCGCTCGCTTGTCGGCCGCGGTGGGGCCGTAAGAGGCGATGGCGACGGGAAGCCCAAGACTGGCCTCAACCGTCTGCAGGAGGTCGCCTAGCGACTTCCTTGGGGACATATCAGGCAACGCGCTCGTGGTCTGATATATGGGTGAACATGACTGGAGCAGCTTGGTCAGCCGTGCCTGGTGATTGAGATCACCTTGCACACCGAGTTTGATGCCAGTGACGATGGTGTCGGCTGCGAGATTGAAGTACTGGCTTGCATCGGGATGATCGCCCAGTAGACGATACCTGTTGCAGGTCTTGAGCGTGGGTAGCGCAGCGAGCCTGTCGAGGCCGGTTATAGCCAGCTCGTCGGTGTTGCCACAGGCAGCGAGGGCGTAGCGGTGTGCCAGTAGGTCGAGGTGACCATACCGGAATGCGCCTTGCCACTCACTGGTGTCGTTATGGTACTCGTGGAGCGGAGTCTGCAGCGACTGGTCTTCGGTCACGAAGGGCCCGGCGCCGTGCCTGGTGGCGTAAGCCCGCAGGACGCCAAAGCGCGTTGTCTCGCCGCCGAAATGGATTTCCGACAGCAACTGCAGCGCATTGGCATGCGTAGTTGTGCTCCAGGTGGTGTACGGGTGGAAGCCGAACCACTCGTCGAGCAGTACTCCTTGCGCGCCCTCGAAGACTAGTAGATCGTACCGCCTTTCTAGGTACCGTAGGTAGTTTCCGTCGACGATGTCCAGGCGCTTGGCCCATGCTCGATACGCATCAGCAAGCCAGTCGACCAGCTTAGGGTCGGCGAAGGCTTGCCAGTCGTCGGACTGCAGTACTGTGGGCCCAACCTCTTGCCGGAGCTGAGCGATCTTGTAGTCGCGGATTGCTCCGAGCTTAATGCTCAAGGCCTGAGTCTGCAGATCGCCGACATGCAGTGCGAGTTCGG
Source organism: uncultured Candidatus Saccharibacteria bacterium (assembly GCA_964478195.1). Lineage (GTDB taxonomy): Bacteria > Patescibacteriota > Saccharimonadia > Saccharimonadales > UBA4665 > JAJZCD01. Next base: position 11,865 of record CAYZGW010000014.1, on the reverse strand, counting down.
GCTGCTTGATTGAATCGGCCATAGTCTCGCCGATTCCCTGACCGCAGCTGCCATGCCGGTTATCTCCCCGAGCAAGCTCGCGGAGCCGGTTGGCGCTGCTATGCCAGGGCGTGATGACTAGGGCATCGCGGTCGATGCGGGTACGCTCCCATATGTCCCGCACGCCGAGTTCGATGAGGTGCTCGGCCTCTGGGAACATATTGAGCGGGTTGACTAGCATATACCGCGACAGGTAGGTTGGTACCCCGGGCACGAAGCTTCCACTGCCGAATTGCGCGAACGTGTGGTGACGCCCGTCGGAGGTGATGACGTTGTGGGCAGCTTGGGCGCCGCCGTTGTGACGTATCACTACCGCGGAGGGCACTTGCCGCACCAGGTAGTCAACGGAGGTGCCTTTGCCAGCGTCACCGTAGCCGATGTCCGTCACGATAACGGCGCGTTTGCTCACGTCGTTCTCCTTTTTGT
>CAYZGW010000014.1:0-11300 GCA_964478195.1 uncultured Candidatus Saccharibacteria bacterium | reverse complement strand
GCGATGAACTCGCAGACGGCAGCCGGGTCATCCAGCACGAGGGCCCGCTCGCCCAGGAGCTCGCGCCATGCTGGCAGGACCTCGTCCGCCCGGTAGGAGCCCTGCGCCTGGAAGAGGAAGAACACCTCGTACTTCTTCTGGAGCTCGGCGAAGATCTGGGCGGTCGGGATGTCCGCCTGAAGCTCGTCGCCGATCAGGGACTTGACGCTGTGGCCGCTGCGGCTGTAGCCGTCGCTGAAGACGCCACAGGGCAGCATGCTGTACGGCATCTCGTCACCGATGAAGAACGCGTAGCCCTTCTTGCCGGACTGCTCGTACGGCTCCAGGTAGGTGTGGCGGGCCAGGAAGTAGGCCGCGAGCTCGTAAGTCTCGCGCACCTGGCCACCACCACCGTTCTCCAGGTACATCGCCTCCAGCTGCTCGTCGATCCGGTTGTCGGACTCGAACTGCCCGACCTGAAGCGGTACTCGGTCGCAGGTTGCGTCGCCGACGGCGCAGAAGTTGATCTGCGGGTCCTCGACGTAGTCTCTGCGCTGCAGGACTCCCAGGAGCTGGGGCAGCTTGCTGTGCACGATCTTCGCCGCACGGATGTTCGAGCCGGTCACGTCCAGCACCACGGCCAGCGCGGTCGGGTTGGGGTGCTCGTCGCTGATGACGACTTCCCGCATGACCTGGCCGGCGAACTGGCTGGTGGGGCCGGCGACCGCCGACGGGTCGAGCAGGCTGTGCACCGCCGCTGCCGTCCGGCCGGCGTGGATGTCGTCATCGTAGTCGAAGGTTGGGCGGCCAGCCGCGACCTTTGCGGTGTTACGCGTGCCGTAGGTGCCGACACTCCAACTTCCTCCACCCATGGTGGATCCCCTCCTAGGGGTTTGTCGCTAGCCCTTCTGGCATCGCGAACGGGATGAACTTGCGGGGGTAGTACGGTCGCCCGAGGCTCTGCAAGAGCCGGTCGAATTCACCCAGCAACTGCAGTGCGTCCTGTGGACGAGCGGTTGGCGTTGGGCTCAGGCAGCCCCTGAAGAATGCCCGGAAGGGCTTGGGGATGCTGGCTAGAGCTGGGTAGTTGCCGGTCAGCGGGTTGCCTCCCGTGAGTTCGATCATGCACCGTGCGGCCATGATCAGGTCGGTTGCGGGGCTTGGGGGCTGCTTAGCGAACACCTCCTTAGGGTACCAGTCTTTGTAGCCGCCGACGGCAGCCTTGATAGGCGTGAACTGACCTGAATCGTCCAGGAGGCTGGCATAGCACCAGTCAACCAGGACAAGCCCGTGTTGCTCGGGAAGGATCATCACGTGGCTGGGCAGTAGTGCCCCGTGGATCACGCCATGCTTGTGAGCGTGTCCGAGTGCCCAGAGCACTCGCCGCCAGATCCACGCCATGTGAATCGCCTCCAGGCCGTCAGGGAAGGCCACGTTGACTTCAGTCAACGTGTAGAACCCTTCCAGGGCGGACAGGACATTCACTTGGCGTGTTGGTTTTCCTGCCTCGCGGTGGGCGAACGAGTCGATCACCTCAGGGAAGAACGGGTGTACATCGGGGTCGGTGTGATCGGCGCGCAGTAGGCGCAGAGCCTTGACCTCAGCCTGAAGCAGGTCGTGGTCGCTAGTGCTAGTGGCCACCTTGCAGAAGGTTATCTGCTGGTCGCTCCCATCCGCCAGACGTGTCCGAGCGTTGAAGGTGGCGCACAGGTCCCCGTTTCCCAGTGGGCGGAATACCTCGTGTACTCCTTTTCGGGTCGTCCACGTCACCAAGGTCTTGGGCTGGCCGTACAGGCCGTAGCCGACCATTTGATCTGCTTCCGCATAGAAGCATCCAAGGCGCTTGAAGGCTTCACTGGCTTGCTCCCAAGTGGGCTTTCCATTGTGCGCATCAGGATGCACGATGCGGGCTGCACTGCGGTAGACCTGCTTGATGTGGCTGGCGGGATTGCTTGCCGGACCGAAGAACGCGAAGTAATCGGCCGCCTGCATGATGCGTGTTGCCATGTCTGCAAACTGCGTTGTCATGTTACCTCACTGTTAAGGTCCGAGCGATGCCCCACGTCGCTATTTTTAGGACGCTCCTCTAGCCCGCGAATGGGCGAGGAGATCAGCTTAGGCGAATTGTCCTTTGCTAGCGACCACTCAAGCCGTACTGATAGTGTCATTTATACACTTATGAAGTTATTTGCCAAGGTTTTATTGTATAAACTACACTAGCTCCATCTGTTATGTAGTGTAGCTTTGACACTATCAAATAATAGCTGCTATACTCTCCCCATTATGCAAGCTCCGGATACGTCGTTTCCACCTTATGAAGCGCCAACGCTTACCGTGGATGCGGTTGTTTTTCAATTTATCGCTAATCGGCTACACATAGTACTAGTGCGACGAAAGCGTGAGCCGTTTGCCGGAATGTATGCTCTCCCTGGTGTATACACGCCAAGAGGTGAAACAACACGGGAGTCGTTTGGCCGTGCGCTAGAAATAAAAGCGGGTATAGACGTTAAGAAGCTTGGGCTTATACAACAGTTGTATGCGTCAGATACCGTTGCACGGGACCCGCGCGGACACGCGGTATCTATTGTGTACCTTGGACTAGGCCACGATCTCTTTTGCGCGCCCAGTTCGACAACGGAAGACCCTCTTTTTCTACCTGTAGATGAGTTGTCTACACTAGCGTTTGATCATAAAGAAATTGTCGCAAACGCCCTCATGCGCTTGCAGGCAGAGGTGATGCATACCAACCTATTATTTGCGCTTCTTCCAAAGCAATTTACGTTAACAAGACTCCAAATGGCTTATGAATCAATCCTTGGCAAATCACTCGATAAGCGCAATTTCCGAAAAAAAATTCTTGCACTAGACCTTGTCGAGGCCACTGATAACTATTTGAAGGGTGGAGCTCATCGTCCAGCACAACTTTACGCGTTTAAACACATGGGTCTAACAGAATTTTCTCAGGCGTTTGTGTAGCTTTTTTTCCGAGTGACAGTGCTAAGATTAGGATTATGAACAACTACCGATCAGAATTAGTACTTGCAAAACGACTCGCCAAAGAAGCAGGCAAAATAATGCTTAGCTATTTTAATACGGCAGCTTCTGATCCTACGATAAAAAAAGATAAGACGATTGTCACCAAGGCTGATACAGATATTAACCGGCGCGTCATCGAGGTGCTTAGCGAGGAAACACCAGGGTATAGTGTCTGGGGTGAAGAAGAAAGTTTGGTTGTTAAAGATGCGAAGTTCACTTGGGTGTGTGACCCAGTCGACGGCACTATGCCGTTTGCTAAAGTAATGCCAATCTCATCATTTTCGCTCGCGCTTGTGGATCAGAATGGCGATAGTGTGCTTGGTGTTGTGTATGACCCGTTCCAAGATCGCCTTTTTGAGGCTGTAAAGGGCGGGGGTGCATATTTGAACGGAGTGAAAATTAGCGTTTCTAAGAAAGCTGACCTTGATGGCGCGTATATAGACGAAGAACTTTGGATAAACCGCGAAGAGGAAGTTATGTTCGACGATCCAAAGGATATTTTTAATAAAGCAGGCGCCAAAATAACCACACAATGTTCGTCGGTTATAATGGGGTGCTTTGTGGCAAACGGTGCGTACGAGGCTCTGATTTTTGGACAAGGCAAACCAGAAGATATTGCTGCTCTGGCAGTTATCGTTACGGAAGCTGGAGGTACAGTAACGGACTTATTTGGGCACCCTCAACGCTATGATACGAATATTCGCGGCGCGATTGTCTCAAATGGACTAATCCACCAAGAAATATGCACGGTACTAAAAGGCATACGATATTCAAGCAAGTATCTTGCCTAATGTTGGGGCTGTGGCTGGTCGGATGCGACCCTAAAAAGCTTGCATGTTCCTGAACGGTGCAGCGTATGGTAATGTTAGAACATAAAATCTAACAAATGAATCAATTAAAACAAAAAATCAAACTGGTTTTTAAGCGTTGCCTGCAAGTGCTGGCCACGTCTAAGAGGGTAAAGCTTATCTTTATCTGCCTAGTGATTGTGATAGCAGGGCTGTTTAGTGGTTTTTACGTATACCAGAATAATCTGGCAACATCTAGACTAAAGGCAGCTAAGAATCTAGATGGTAACAAAGAGTATGCTGCAGCCAAAAAGACGCTCGATTCGATTAACACGGTATTAGTTCGAGGCTCAACAAAAAAACAAATACGCTCTGAGCTGAAGCGTAACCAGCAACTTGCTGTGGTGCAACAAAAGCTTGAAGAGGTGCAGAAGCTGCTTAGCGAGCACAAAACTCAAGCAGCTCAGGATTTATTAAAACAGCTTACAACAAGTGCTAACGGCGCTTCAACGGACGCAACTAATCAGATTGCCAGCTTGCAGAAGGCGGCTACGCAGCAACCATCTTCTACGAAGCCTAGCTCGGGCGGCTCATCTACAGGCTCAGGCGGTGGAACAACAGGCGGCGGATCTGGTTCATCAGGTGGCACTGGTGGTTCAAGCGGAGGCTCTTCTGGTGGGGGCGGGGGAGGTAGCGGCCCAAATACCGGTCCGCTAACAAGTTTCAACGTAGTCTCGTTTAATGCTAGTACTTCGGGAGGAACGGCCTCAACTTGTAACATAAGCGGCTCATTGACATTTGGGGCGGATGGTAGCGGCAGTGTAATAGTAACCTGGTCACAATATAGTACGAAAACGGTAAGCCAAACAGACAATCCGGATCATTTTAGTTTTGCAGCCGCTGGGACACAATCAGATAGTTTCAATTTTGGGGGTAGCCAAGGGTTGGAGCCGGGTGACAGCTATAGAATTTTGGCGACCATAACCTCGGTGAGTAACCCAGGCATAAGTATCACGGCTGGGCCGGTGACGCTCGCCAGTTGCGCTGCACCACCTGCGCTTGCAGCCGAACAACAATCGCCTTTCATGACAGCCATTACGCCAGGAACCCCAAGTATATATCAGTACCAAGACGGTGTGTTTAGTAATGAGTGCAGCGTGCAAGTAAGCACCCCTTATAGTGTTAATGCCGGAGGTACCGTCCAGGCAATTGTGCTGGTAACTAGTGGCGGTTCCATTGGCTACACCTATTATGACAAGTCGGGGGCGACCGGATTTACTGGTAGCGGCAGCGCAACAGATACCTCTTATTTTAGATTGCCACATTTACCGGGCGGTGGGCACTATACCATTCAAGTTAAATTAGTCGAAGTGAGCAATCCTGGTACAGTGTATGCATATACTTCTTCGCTTGCTAGTAATTGTGATTAATAAGTAATTACACTCAGGAAAAAGAACCGTCCTGATGAAGGCGGTTCTTTTTTAGAGGACACGTGGGTCTCAAAGGAGACTATTTCTTTTTGCTAGAAACAGTAATTTTCTTTGGTTCGGGTAACGGTGTTAGCGGTACTGATACCTTAAGCACGCCCTCGTCTAAGTGCGCTTCAATATGCTCTGCATCAGCACGGTCCGGTAGTTGAATACGGCGATAGAAGCTACTTGAGCTTTCGCGCACCACATATTTCTTGCCTTTGTCTTCTTCTTTTTCGTGGCGCTCGGCGCTGATAACTAAGGCGTTATTCTCGGTCTGGACACTAACGTCTTCTTGGTTGAAGTTCGGTAAGTGTGCCTCGACCATCAGGTGATTTCCTTTGGTATAGACATCAGTCGTGGGGATGTTGACACCTTTTAGCTGCGACATCCAGTCGTCACCAAAAAACTGCTTCTGCAAGGCGCTAAGCTCCGAGAATGGGTCCCATCGCATAAGATTGCTCATTATATTTCTCCTTTCCGTCATGGTTAGTAACTTTTCAAGAGAAGCATGTAAAGCTCCTATATTGTATTGTAGGAAAACTGGCGGTATAAGCCAAGTCGTACTTGTGCTTACGTGGTTGCTTAGGCTGTTGCCGCAATGCGCTTGCTACTGAACGGTCTAGAAGTTCTTAGTGATACCGCTAACAACGCCGGTACCGAGTAGGTTCTTAGTAGTGACGCTTCGCGATCCTGCGTTAAAGGTACAGGTTTGGATAAGAAGGTCCGTACTACAGTTGCCATTTAAACCTAGGGATGATGCTAAATGCAGTGTGTTATTGACGCTATCTCCAGGCGACGTATCACTATAGAGGCTAAGCAGCGGATCGGACGGGGTAGGTGTGTCTGGAGTAGGGCTTGGGCTAGTAGGTATGTTTGCGGTGGTATTTGTCGTGTTAGTAGTGTTTGTGGTAGTTGTTGTGTGGTGAGTGGTGTCGCTTGTAGAGCCAGTACCATTGCTCCCTGTAGTGTCTATAGCATTATTGTCCGTGCCATCGAGTGCACTTGATAACGGCGTACCGCCGACTGCAGTCTTGTCTTTGCGTAGTCCTGAGGTCCAATCGGTAGCAAAACCTAGCAACAGAATGAGCAGAATGATAATGATGCCTGCGGCTGAAATTGCCCACTTCAGTCGGGTGTCCTGACGCCTATATTTATCAAGCAGGTTTAATTTATTGCTAAGCAGCTGTTGAGTACCCGATGATTGCGATGCCATTTTGTTTCCTTTTTATGTCTTTTTAAAGTAGCTGTACTTTGATAGTAGTATGCTTTCAAAATGATGGTCAAGCTTATATAAGCTGTATTACATAATGTGTTCACAATCTAGATGGTAATTTCATCTTAATTTCATAGATAGCATAAAAACGGCTCTATAATCTGCATGTCCCTCCCAAAAGAAACTATCCTTTAATCAATCTGTGCCTGGAATGCCTGCAAAAAATCATTGGTTTGCCGATGTTTGGCTCGCATCTGTGCTGATGAGTCAGCGAGATTATGAATGAGTTGCAGAACGAAATTGTCTGGCCTAAGGATATTGCTGCCTATAAGTAACTGTGTGGCTTGAGCTGCGTGGTGTTGGACCAATGAATCTATATGGGGCAAACTTTGTTCCCAAAAGACGGGCTCAAGTTTAGCCTGGAGTGAACGGAGCAGCCGCTTCCCTGGTGGTATCTTGGTGTCGCGGAGTACGCGAGCTACAACATAGCTGATATGCCCGGCTTGCAAGTCATCTCTCCAATCACACAGGTCATCATTTAGCTGGCGAATAATAAGATAATGCTTGAAGCTTGTGTAGATGGTGGTTACGGTCGGATCATCAATAGGTAGTCCGGCAGCGAGGAGCGTGCCGATAACGGGCAGTCCGTGGCTCAGGGAACGGTTATGTAAGTTCTGTAGATCGCCATAATCTGGGAGGCTTTTTATATGGATTGTGCCGCCATCTACGGCGAATCGGCACTGTTTGAGCTCCCATGCATTGGCAGTGTCTATGATGTTAAACGTTTGCGTTACTCGCCGGGCAAACGCCGAACTCGGCACTGCTTCACAGAAAAGGGCAACAGCTCTTCGAAGAGCGGTATTCGCGGCTGAAAGTAGATGGGGATCACCCTCATCATCAAGAAAATCATCATATATCGTGTAGGCCATCCAGTTGTACAAGTTGGCAAGGCCTAAAGCTCGTAGTATCCGGGGATCGGGCTGATGGAGCGTACATAACGCATCTGCAAACCGCGCAGCGAATGGGCCGATTTCATAAGCGGTATCGGCGCTAATGAGTTTTTCCAATCTGCCCTGAAGCGTACGTCCAATGAGCGGATCTAACATAGCGGTATCGGTGCGGACGGCCTCCGCTAAACGAGTGTAATAATTTGGCGATGTATCGTTTGTTGCCTTGGGCTGCGTGTGCTCGGCGCGTGCAATCATTGCAGCCGCTGTAAGGCCGGCTGAGCCGTATAATAGTCCAGGCTTACCGTGCGGATTTTTATGTATGTAGACAACTGGCCAAGAACGGTCAGGCAGTTGCGGCGCAGCTATGTTTTTAGGAGTAGTGACTTGATGTTGATTGGCGGTACGCGGGCGGTGCGATGGGTTTAAAAAAAAGAGCGGCCAGGCTGCTGTGTAATAGCGACTATGTGCTGCGGGCACTTGCTCTATGTAGGCAGTGAGCTTCGGGAACGGCCCGCCTAGATGATGGATAAATCTGCTGATACTTACATTACTGAGCCAGTCAGGCTGGGTGGTACGGTCGTCGAGTGCATTGTAGTAAGGCCCGCCTGGAGTTTGCTCGGTATCAACTAGATGTTTAATCGCTATGGCAATCAAGTCAGGAGGTAGGCAAGCAGTGTCATGCTCATATAAAACTGACAAAGCATAGAACAAAACATAACTATCCAGATCATTGAATCTTGTTGCGGCATGTGGTGTAATGATGCGCAATAAATAACTAGCTAGGCGATCAATAACGGGCTGGACGCGTCGGTCCTGTATGCGGGACATAGCGTCAAGCGTTAGTGAGTGTATGCCAAGATCAACGGTGAGTGGTATTTTTGTATGGCCCGGGCGATTACAAACAGTACGAAAGCTGCCATCTTTTTGCTGATTTTGTATAAGGTAATCAACAGTTAGCTCAAGAGCAGACTTAGTTGTTTGATTGTTCATGCGTTCTACGCAGTGTGACCGTAAAACATGTTTCGCCCTTTCGGCTCACAAGCTTTACGCTACCATCAAAATAATCTTCAGCAATTTGTTTGACGACGAACAGGCCAATACCCATCCCAGTGTCTTTAGTAGTATAAAACGGGTCAAAGATATTTTTTTGTATATCTGGCGGTATACCAACACCCGAGTCGCGGACGGCAATACGCACCGAGTTGCCATCCTCCTCTAGGGAGCCTATTATGTGTACTTCTCGTACACTATCAGCCGGAGCTTGGCCATAGGACTCTATGGCGTTAGAAGCAAGATTAACGACGAGCTGTTTAAATCGGTTGACATCACCATATAGTGGCAGTTTGGGCATTCTTGCTGGCACGCTGAGCAGTTTTACATGAGACTTGCGGGCTTTGTACTGTAACATCTTTATGACTTCACGGATCTCATGTGCACCGTCAAACTGCGTATCTTGTATCTTGCCGTTAATATGATCATGTGCCCATTGCATCATAGCGTCAATGTAGGCAATGCGACGTTGGATACGCAGCTGTATTTGTGACTCGGATTGTTTTTCGGTCATTCCTTCTATGTCGACGCTAAGCGTTGTAATGTGATTGGACAAGTCGTGCAGTAGGCTGGTGCTGAACTGTCCTAACTCTGCAAAGCGATGTAATTGCCGTATTTTTTCTTCCTGTGCTTTCTGAAGCTCTTTGGTACGAGCGATAACTTTCGTTTCCAGCAATTCCTTTTCGCGTTGCAGTGCGGATTCGGCGCGTAGCGCACGATGCAATGAGCGGTCTGTTTCACGGTTAAATAGCCAGGAGCTGATGCCAACCATACCAAACACAAAGTAATACACAACTAGGTCACTTAAGTGTTGTGGCTGAGTCTGCCAGTAGAAATTAGGGTGCAAGCTATGGTGGACAATGGCCGACTGGACTATATACAGCACCACAATGTTGGCAATTAGCGTGACAATGGCATATGGTGCACCCAGCACGATGCCCGAAAGAACTATAAGTGCACAGTAAAGCAGCAAGACCACGGGCAGGGTAACGCCCCAAGTGATTGCCATAATAGTTGCGAGCAGCCAGTAGATTAGCAATAGGCCAGACGCTGCAATAAAATAATGTTGTCGTTTCAAGCAAAGATACAATCCGCTAATAACGCCAATGCATACTGCAACAGCCACCAAGCGGTGTAATACCAAATGATTGAACCCGGTAAGATAGGCTGCCGTAATAGCTAGGGCGCTTAGTGCCAAGACACTAAATGTCGCAGTAAATAAAATATGCAACACCGAAGCGCGCCTACGCAGGCTTTCATCCTGGAGGCGGGTTGTTTTTAAGATTCTTTTAAATATTCGCAGCATCTTAAGATGTAAGTATAGTGATGACACGCCAGAAGCAAAAGCCTATCTTCTTCTGGCGTGCATCAACGCTTCTTATAGAAGACTCAGTGAGCGCTTACCTCAAAGCTTAGTTTAGCCAAGGCTGCGCGGTGCTATCGCGGCTTTCTAGCGCTAGAGACTCTAATGCTCGGGATGTGCGTGCCCCTTCATCTGTTAATATTGCAGTAATTGCACTGTTCATAGTGCCCCCCTTGTTATGTTTTATGTATTGCTGATGTCGTTTAGGACATAGCCAATGCCGTAAGCCGTCTTTATGAGCGGCGTGCCGAACGGGCGGTCTATTTTATCTCGCAAATGTTTAATATGAACATCGACCGTATTGTGCCAACGATCTTTGTCGGATTCCCATGCGTGGTTAAAAATCATAGTGCGCGTAACGGCTTGGCCTTTGTTGCGGATGAGGAACTCTAAAATGTCAAATTCTTTGCGTCTCAGTATAATTTCTTTGCCTTCACGGTATACTTGGCGCTTGCCAAGGTCCATTACTAAATCTCCGTGTCGCAAGATGGTGCCACCATACTCAGTTGGTACTCGGCGGGTAAGTGCAAATAATCGGGCGCGCAGCTCTGCAAGCGAAAAAGGCTTAACCAAATAATCATCAGCGCCGCTGCCAAGTAAATCAACGCGGCTCTGGACGCTGCTAATGCCTGAAAGAATAAGTATTGGTGTAGTAATATTTGCTGCCCGAATTTGTTGGCATACATCGCTACCAGAACCATCTGGCAACCCTAAATCAAGTACAACAACATCACTGCTCGCAGTAACAGCTTGGCGTAAGCCTTCTTGCGCGGTCCGTGCTGTATCAATCACAAAGTCCTTCCCCAAAAAATCTTTAAGGCTTCGAACTAAGGCAAGGTTATCATCGATGACGAGTAGTTTCATAGGCGGGATGTGGCCGAAAAGCCTAACACCTATATACTAACAACTTAATTATTAAATTGTCATTAAATTTGAATAGTATTTGATAATTTCGAATTCATCTTTTAAAGATAAAAACCAATAACCAGCTAAACCATAGCGTGGATAGCTGGTTCGTTGGCTTTAAAAGGGGCCATAAGTGGCGCATAGACCTGTACGTAGACTAAGCTAGAAGAGTGGACGTGCTTAGCGGGTTGCGTGACCTCTGACAGCAAGAATCGGCAAGGTGGTCACACCAACACACTTCTGGCATACAGCTTAACCAGCGTAGCGTGTACCCACACTCCACGTACAATATTATGTCCCCTTGTCAAGAAGGATAGTAAAAAAACATTAAAAAATACTGAAATCTTGGATTTATGTATAAATAATTACAGCTACGGTGCAGATAATGGATGGGTGGTCTACTGTGTGCCACTCGCATATTATGAGCTAAAATAGCCGTGTAATTTGTATTTTTCCTGATACAATAAACGGGTCTTACTCTATAATGCGGCGCCTTGGCGGAGTGGTTACGCAGCGGTCTGCAAAACCGCGTACACCGGTTCA
>CAYZGW010000013.1:0-32018 GCA_964478195.1 uncultured Candidatus Saccharibacteria bacterium | reverse complement strand
AAGCGTAGCTAAGTGCGCCGCAACTACCTAATCTATATGCGCAACTTGACCGGCAAAAGTGCGCGCCTCCAGAGTCTTGACTTTGATCGCCAGGCCGTCAACGATATTCGCGACACAGAAGCCGAGAAGGCTGAGGCCGAGGCTAAAGCTGCAGTAGCTGCCGAAGCAGATGCTAAGGCCGCAGAAAAAGCCGCTGAAGAAGCCAAGCTCGAAGCTAAAGCAGCAGCCGTACAGGCTGCACACGAAGCTAACAACTAAGCTAACCACCATCGTCTTTAAAGCCTCCAGTAATACCGGAGGCTTTTGTTTGTTACAATGACATCATGATGATTGCTGGTGTCGATGAGGTAGGTAGAGGTTGTTGGGCTGGGCCACTAGTGGCAGGTGTGGCCATATTACCGCATAACATGGCGGCTAATTTTATTTGGGAGGTCTGTCCTCCCAAAAGTGAAGCTACAGAGGTGGTGCGTGTAAAAATTGCAGATAGTAAAAAAATGTCGAAGAAACAGCGGGAGATTGCTGCTGAGTGGATTTATGCTAACGCCCCAGCGACGGGTTTGGGTTGGGTCTGGCCTGCGGAAATAGATGCACATGGTCTGACCTGGGCAGTTAAAACTGCTATGGAACGAGCGGTGATGGAGATTAGTGCGGATTATGATGAGCTTATTGTTGACGGCAACATTAATTATTTTACGCGTAACCCCAAGGCAAAGGCGATTATAAAAGCGGACAATTGCGTACCTGCAGTAAGCGCTGCAAGTATTATTGCCAAAGTCGCCCGGGATGCCTATATGGCGAATCTAGATGAACGCTATGTAGGCTACGGCTTCGATAAACATGTTGGCTATGGCACGACGGCACATCTTGCAGCGCTCAAACGCCTAGGCGTCAGCGACATTCATCGCATGAGCTACAAACCGATCCAGGCGTTTATTGTATGACAAATTATGCCCGTGGTCATGACGCTGAAAAGGTGGCGGCTGAGTACTTACACAAGCAGGGCTATAAGATATTGGCGATCAACTGGCGCCACCCAAGAGCGGAAATTGATATTGTAGCGCAAAAGGAAGGCGGGCCGGTACTACTTGTAGAAGTTAAATATCGCACATCAATGAGTCAGGGTAGCGGCTTTGATTACATTACCGCGCGCAAACTTAATCAGATGCAATTTGCAGCCGAATTATGGGTGGCTACTAATCACTACTACGGTGATTATGTCTTAGCGGCGATTGAGTTAACTGGTGATGACTACTGTGTTACTAGCTTTATTGAAGAGTTGTTATGATTTTGGGGCTTAAAATTTGGCCCAATAAGTAATCTGGCCGCTTAAACTTGCTATTTTGGCGCAAAAAATTGCTGTACCGAGGCCAGATCTCGTTCTAACCAAGCAACTCTGGTCTCGATTTCTTCAAATCCAAGCTGGATGTTGCGCTTTAAGAGTAACTGGTCTTGTTTGTCGTCAAACAAGGTGTGGAACTTTTGCTGATATTCACGGGTGTTCACGCAGCTGGCTGCGTAGCGCGGCAGGTAATCGAAACCCTTGTCGTTCTTGAACGTTTCTTCTAGCCAAGTCCAATTGGCGACCATCCAGTCCCAAGCCGTGGCACGGGTGTAGCGGTTACGCAGCAAGTACGCCAACCAGTGATCAACATCTTGCGGTTTAACAAGTTCGGGATTTTTTAACCGCTCAAGCAGTTGCTTGGCCTGCTTAGGGTCTCGAGTGGAGGTGAGGGCGCTACAGGCATCGCTTTGTAAGTCGCCATTTTGCGTCGTGTCGTAGAGGTGCAGTAGAAAATCAAAGGCCGCATCGTCGCCATTTTTAATAGGCACAATGAATGCCAGAGCACGGAGCTCGGCAGGTAGCGGCGTGCCGTTATCTTTGTAGACAGCGAATAATTCGGTAGCTTTAGTGACCGTGGCTTTATCTTCGGCGTAAGCGCTTAGGCCCAACACTAGGGCGCGGAGTTTGGTGTCGGCCGCCGGTTCATTTGGTTGTTCCTTCCAGCCAAGCCGAGCAACCTGTAGTGCCACTAGCTTATTTACAAACTGTTTAACATCGTTTTCGAGTGATGGGTCGAGGTCAATAAAACGGCGTAGTTCACCGGTAATTAATGCCACCATATCCCATACCGGCTCGCTCGCTTCTTGCTTGTAAGCATCTAGCATGGACAGCACGTTGCCAAAAGGATCATAGCCGGCGCGTGCCATCAGACTACCATTGTTGAGGAGCATGAGACGATCAGACTCGCTTAGCTCTTGTTTGCGCACTTTGTCGACAATGGCTTGCTTCTGCGAATCGGTGGTGTAGCGGACAAGATAGTGGCCGCGACCTTCAGTATCAATGAGCATAGTATGTGCATCTGCAAGGTGTAGCTCGCGCTTGCGGCCGGTTAGCAAATCGGGCTGCTCCGGAGTATCAGCAAAGAGTGGCACCGGCCACAGCCGCTCTGGGTCAGCTTTGGCGGGGTTATCTACGAAGTGCTGCTGCTCAATAGTCACGGTGCGGCCTTCCTGCGTAACACTTACCATTGGGAAGCCGTTTCGAGTAAGCCATGGATTCATAAAACCAGCAGCATCTTTGCCACTAGCTTTGCCCAGACTAGCCCATAGATCGTCACCGGTGGTATTGCCATAAGCGTGGTTTTCGAAGTAATTTTTTAGTCCTGCGCGGAACGCATCTTCACCAAGGTAGTTTTTGAGCATGTAAAGTAAGCGGCCACCCTTGGCGTATACAATGCTTGGGTCAAATAGCGCACTGACTTCGTCGGGGTGGTGTACTTCAGTACGCACTGCTTGTACTCCGGCAACGGCGTCGCGTCTCAGAGCGCTTAGGCCCTCCGAGGCAACAAAGGTGTTCCAAATATTCCACTCTGGGAACATAGCGTCCACAGCTTGATATTCCATCATGTTGGCAAAGCTTTCGTTGAGCCACAGATCGTCCCACCATTTCATGGTTACCAGATTGCCAAACCACTGGTGGCTGGTTTCGTGGGCGACAATCAGTGAAATAAATTCCAGTGTGCTTTGAGCGGTTTCGCCAGGGTAGGCGAGCAATAAGCGCTCACGATAGGTAATCAGGCCCCAGTTTTCCATGGCGCCACTACTGAAATCGGGCAGGGCTACGTGGTCCGCTTTAGCAAGTGGGTACGGTACACCAAAGTACTCTTCAAAAAACTCAATGCTGCGTTTGGCCATATCTAGACCATAGTCAAATGATTCTAGCGGTTGAACTGGCGTAGCCCATACGCTTACGGTAGTTCCATGTGCAGTCTTGGTGCTTTTGCCAACTAGCTCACCAGTTACGAAAGCAAGCAGGTAGCAGCTCATTTTAGGAGTTGGGTCAAAAATGGTAACTAATTTTCCATCTTTTTCTTCTTGCGTTTGCACCGGTGTGTTGCTGAGGGTGGTTATGCCAGGGCGAGTCACGAGCGTCAAATTAAATATTGCTTTGGCCTCAGGCTCGTCGATGCAAGGGAAAGCTTCGCGGGCGTGATGGCTTTCGAACTGGGTGGCGATCAACTGCTTTTCGGTAGTGCCGTCCTTAAAGAAGCAAGGGTAGATACCGGTCATGCCGGTGGTTAGGGGAGCTTCAAATTCCATTTGCACTAGATATTCGCCCGGGTACACCATTTCTTCGGTATGTAAGCGTACCTCGTTTAGTGTGTTTTGATTGTTAATACGACCAATAGTAAGCTCTTGTGGGTTGGCGCGCTTATCATATTTGGTAATAGTAGCACGCGTAATTTTGAGTCCGCTTTGATGAAAGGTGATCCGCTGGGCCGGCCGGCCAGTTTTTTTGCCGCGGATAGCGACAGTACCGGAAAAGCGCATCGTGTCTTCATCAAGTCGGAAAACGACGTCGTAACTTAGGGGTTGGAATTGCTTAAAAAGGCGGGCAACTGATTTCATCCACTCAGTGTACCATGAGCTAGCTTGGTCGGACCGTGCGCATTGTCTCGTTGACAAACGTCCGGGTTTTGCTATACTTGTATCTGTTAGGTCGGCCAAGCAGGTCGACTTTTTTCGTAAGTGGGCTATAAAATCTGGAAAGACTAAGACACTAAAGAAAGGAAAAATATATGGATATGGATTTCAAACAACTGGCGGTTGCTATCCAGGCGATTGCCGATGAAAAAAACCTGCCTGAAGTTACGGTTAAGGAAGTAGTTGAGCAAGCGCTAGCTGCTGCTTATCGCCGCGATTACGGCGAGCGTGAGCAAGAAGTGCGCGTAGAGATGAACCTGCAGACCGGCGAGGTCGATGCCTATGTAAATAAAGAGGTCGTGGAAACCGTCGGTGAGCCAGCCTACGAGCTGAGTTTGGCACAGGCCCAGGTTATGAAAAAAGATGCTGCCCTCGGCGACTTTATAGAAGTTCACGAAGAAGTGAAGAGCTTTGGCCGTGTGGCTGCTCAGACCGCCAAGCAGGTTATTTTACAGCGCCTGCGTGAAGCCGAGCGTGAGGTAGTGCTAGCCGAGTTTGAAGACAAGATTGGGACTGTCATTACAGCACTGGTGAGCCGCGTAGAAGGCATGATCGTTCGCTTGGAGCTTGGCAAAGCTCAGGGTATTATGCCCAAGAGTGAACAGATTCAGGGCGAGCGCTACTATCCCGGTCAGCGCCTGAAGGTATTCTTAAAAGATGTTGAGCGTGGCCCTCGTGGACCGCAGCTAGTGGTTAGTCGCGGTAACCGTGAATTCCTAGAGTTCCTCTTTCGCGCTGAAGTGCCAGAGATGGAGAGTGGCGCGGTTGAAATCAAGAACATTGCCCGCGAAGCTGGCGTACGCAGCAAGGTGGCTGTTGCCAGTACCGTGCCTGGCGTAGACCCAGTGGGCACCTTTGTGGGTGGTCATGGTACACGCGTGAATGCTGTCATGAACGAGATCGGCGAGCAAGAAAAGATCGACATTATTGTCTGGAAAGAAAATATTGCCGACTATATTGCCGAGGCACTTAGCCCAACCAAGGTCGTGCGCGTACAGGTTGATGAAGCTGCTAAGCGCGCCAAGGTTATCGTTCCCGAGGATCAGCTTAGTATCGCCATTGGTCGTGGTGGGCAAAATGTACGCTTGGCCAGCAAGCTTGTTGAATACGAGCTTGATATTGAGGCCGAAAAAGCTCCCGAAGTTGAAGGCACTGTCGAAACTGTAGAGCTGCCAAAGCAACCAAAGCTCAAGAAAAAAGAGCAACTGGAAAGCTCTTTGCTGGAAGCAATCGAAGAGCACGGCGAATAATTTAGGAGAGAACCGAGATAGGTTCTCTCTTCGCTCCGGCAAGATGGAACGTTTTGTCGGGCTGCTCTTTCCTGAGTGTGTAATTTAAAACAGCGGAGTGAATCCGCTGTTTTAAATAATGTGATAATTTTCCAGGCTTTAAATAGGTTATTAGCACTCTTGACTGGTGAGTGCCAATGGCGCTATCATAGATAGTAAGCGAAGACGCCTAAATACATTCGCTAGATTGAGGGATCTATTTATGCAACCAAACACCCCCGACTACCAAGAATTTTCAAACTTCCTGACCGATAACGCCCGGGCAAGCTTAGCGCATGCTGGCACCATTGCCCGTGGCCTCGGCAATGCCTATATTGGCACCGAGCACTTGCTGCTCGGTTTGCTGGCACAGGACACCTCTATGGGTGCTAAGCTGCTGGAAGGCGCTGGCGTAACCTTGGAAAAGGCGCGAGTAGCGCTCAAGCTAACACCCAAAACGCTGGTCGTAAATATGGGCGCTAAAGGCTATAGCGAAACTGCCAAGCTGACGCTCAAAATGGCTTACGATGTAGCGCAAGATTATAATCAAGATTTCTGTGGCACCGAGCACATCTTATATAGCATCTTGAGCCAGAAGAATGCGCGTGCCACCATTTTACTGCGTGACATGAACATTGACACCGATCGGTTGATGAGCGAGCTCGAGAACTTCCTAAATCGTCAGCAGTACGACGATGGCGAAGGAGTGACCGAAACGGCAGGTCGCCGCGGCCGCAAAGGCTCCAAGAAAACTACGCTAGATAGTTTTGGCACCGATCTAACTATGCAAGCTCGTTCTGGCAAGCTCGATCCTGTAGTGGGTCGCGAAAACCAGATCAAACGGATGATTACCATTCTGAACCGTCGCACCAAGAATAATCCGGTGCTGATTGGCGAACCAGGTGTGGGTAAGACTGCTATTGTTGAAGGTCTTGCCCAGCGTATTGTAGCTGAAGATGTGCCGGATAGTTTGCTTGATAAGCGCATCGTAATGTTAGACCTAGCTGGCATGATTGCCGGTACTAAATACCGGGGCGAGTTTGAAGAGCGACTCAAGAAAGTCATGCAAGAGCTGGAAGACGACAAGAAAACTATCGTCTTTATCGATGAGCTGCACTTGATTGTAGGTGCGGGTGCAGCTGAGGGCGCCATGGATGCGGGTAATATCTTAAAACCAGCACTTGCCCGAGGTAAAATCCAGGTCATCGGTGCCACTACAACTACCGAATACACCAAACATATCGAAAAGGATGCTGCCCTAGAACGCCGTTTTCAGCCTATCCAAGTTCCTGAAGCTACGGTGCCCGAAACCTTGTCAATTTTGAAAGGTCTGCGCAAGCATTACGAATCTTTCCATGGAGTAACAATTAGCGATGAAGTGCTTGAGGACACAGTTAACTTGGCAAAGCGTTACATAAATGATCGTTTCATGCCTGATAAGGCCATCGATTTGTTGGACGAAACCTCAGCCCACCTGCGGGTATTGAAGGGCAAGACCAGTCCTGAGGTCCGCAAATTGCAAAAAGAGCTGAAGCTGGTAAATGCCCGTATCGACGAAGCGGTCGATAACGAAGACTATGAGCGCGCAGCTCGCAGCAAAACTCGTGCTTCGCAGATCAACGAAGAGCTCGAAAACTTGCTTAAGGACACCAAGCAGACCAAACGGCTACATGTTACTAGTGACGATGTGGCTGAGGTCGTAGCGCGCATTACGGGGGTACCGGTTAAAAAGGTTATCAGGAGCGAAGCAAAATACTTGCTGAACCTTGAAAAGAACATCGGCAAGCATGTCATTGGCCAAGAAGAAGCAGTAGAGGTAGTGAGCCGCGCAATACGACGCAATCGCAGCGGTATCGGTGCCGCTAATCGTCCCATCGGTTCGTTCATTTTTCTAGGCCCTACTGGTGTCGGTAAGACGGAGCTAGCCCGTGTGCTGGCACACGAATTCTTTGGCAGTGAAAGTGCGCTAGTTAAGATTGATATGTCTGAATTCGGTGAGCACCATAATGTGTCACGTCTGGTTGGCGCTCCGGCTGGTTATGTGGGCTACGACGAGGGTGGTCAGCTAACTGATAAAATCCGTCGCCAGCCGTACAGTCTGGTGCTATTTGATGAAATTGAAAAGGCTCACCCAGATGTTTTCAACATGCTTTTGCAGATGCTGGAGGATGGTTATTTAACCGATGCCAAGGGCCGGCGGATTGATTTTACGAACACTATTGTGATTATGACTAGCAATATTGGTGCTGAGCGTTTGCAAAAAGAAGCTGGCTTTGGCTTTCGGGCTGATCGTCCCAAAGATTTTGACGACCTTGACGCTATGCATGAAGCCAACCGCGATAATGTGCTCGATCGACTTAAGAAGGAAATGCGTCCCGAGCTACTAAATCGTATAGACAAGATTGTCGTGTTCCGCGGTCTGACCAAAAAGGATATCTTTAAGATTATTGACTTGCAGATTGACGAGCTAAAAGCACGGCTGCAAAAACAAGGCCTAAGCCTTTCACTGAGCAAGGCTGCTAAAGAGTACTTGCTAGAGCATGGATATGACCCCAAGAATGGTGTTCGGCCGCTTCGTCGTTTGATTCAGGATACTATTGAAGATCAGATGGCAGTGGAACTCCTGGACCAACACTACCAAAAAGGTGATATTGTGCAGGTTGGTACCAAAAATAACGAGCTTACCTACACTACGGCCACTGAATAGCGTGTATGCTAGCAGTGCCAGTAGCTTACGTTGTTAGCAAGATTTACTATGGCTTTTCATCTGGTACACTATAGCCAGAATGAAAAAATCTCTTCCGACGGTATTTCTGCTGTTTATCTTGATAACAAGCAGTGTATTATTGCTTGAACGTCAGGCAGTGATAGATTGGTGGCACCTACGTGGTTATACGGTCCCAACAGTAGTCAGGGAGCTGGCCGCAGATGACACTATGACACCCAAGGCGCGGCATTTGTTGTATGTAAACCATCCAATTGTTACGAGCGGTGCTAGCTTTACGGTTCATTGCCCGAGCAGTAGCGAAAAAACGGTTGTTTTGGGGTGTTATATTGGTAACGACAGGGGTATTTATGTGTATGCGGTCAGCGATCCTCGCCTCAGTGGTGTTGAGCAAGTAACTGCTGCTCACGAAATGTTACATGCCGCCTACCATCGACTTTCTGCTAGCGAGCGTACTAAAATAAACGCGCTACTCATGAACTACTACCAAAATGGATTAAGTGACCAGCGCATCAAAGATACGATTACAGCGTATAAAACGGCCGAACCCAACGATGTGATAAATGAAATGCATTCTATTTTCGGTACAGAGGTTACTAATTTGCCGGCGGCGCTCGAAACCTACTACAGACAATACTTTACTAACCGGCAGAAGGTTGCCGCCTATACTGCGAGCTATCAAGGCGAGTTTACCGGCCGCCGTAATCAGGTCGCTGCCTACGATGTACAGCTAAAAAGCTTAAAAAAACAAATTGACGCCGATGAAGCCATTTTAACCGAGCAAGGCTCAGAACTGAATACGGAGCGAGCTTCCTTGCAGAGCGGCGGCAATAGTGCGCAGATTAAGGTGTTTAATCAAAAAGTGGCAAGTTATAATAGCTTGCTGGCGACCACGAAGGATCAGATCAGTCAGTATAATGACATAGTGGTTAAGCGTAATACCGTAGCACTGGAAGAACGACAATTACAACAGGAGCTCTCGACCGGTTCGCTCACTAGCCAGTAGGAGTTTTTAAAGCATGGCCAGATCAACGATTAAATATGTATGTAACAACTGCGGGGCTCAGTATAGCTCGTGGGCTGGTCGCTGTGCTCAATGCGGCGAATGGAATACTATTGCCGAAGAAGTCCAACTGACAAGTGCAGTTGCTGGAGTGGGGCTCAATAAAAAAGCCGGAGTCGGGGCGGTTTTAAAGCCGCAAGCTGTTCGTGAATCTGCAACTCAGGATGACAAGCGTCTGGCCACGGGCATAGCCGACGTCGACTCAGTACTTGGCGGCGGTATCGTAACAGGCAGTGTAAATCTGATTGCTGGGCAGCCGGGCATCGGCAAAAGTACCTTGCTGATGCAGTTGGCGAGCCAGGTGGCCCAAAAACATGCTGTACTCTATGTGAGTGGTGAAGAGTCGGAGCACCAAGTTGGGATGCGTGCCCAGCGTCTCGGCGTAGCGGGCGTGGAACACTTGCAACTGGCAACAAGTAATGTGGCTGAGGATGTAGCTGCCACTATTGCGGACGGCAACTATGATTTTGTGGTGGTTGATTCAATACAAACTATGACCGTACAAGCTGTAGCGGCCGCGCCAGGCAGTGTCTCGCAGATTACTAACAGTACGGCTGTGTTGGTGGCGG
Source organism: uncultured Candidatus Saccharibacteria bacterium (assembly GCA_964478195.1). Classification (GTDB taxonomy): domain Bacteria; phylum Patescibacteriota; class Saccharimonadia; order Saccharimonadales; family UBA4665; genus JAJZCD01. Next base: position 22,409 of record CAYZGW010000013.1, on the reverse strand, counting down.
CTGCCAAAGCCAGTAATACGGCTATGTTCGTGGTAGGACACGTAACCAAAGAGGGTAGTATTGCAGGGCCGAAAGTGCTTGAACATATTGTGGATGTGGTACTGCAACTGGAAGGTGATGCCTATGGCGGCTTTAAGGTACTACGGGCTACCAAAAATAGGTTTGGTCCAACCAGCGAGGCAGCAATCCTTGAAATGGATGAACGAGGGCTGCATCCGGTACTTAACCCCAGTCAAGCATTACTCGCCGAACGACAAATCAGTGATGGTTCGGTGGTGCTAGCGACACTCGAAGGCACTCGACCACTGCTAGTAGAGGTACAAGCACTGGTTAACAAAACCTCTTACGGCTATCCAAAACGTGCCGCTAGCGGCATAGATTTGAACCGGGTAAATTTGCTGATAGCGATGCTGGAGCGCCGAACCAAGCTAAACTTAGCCGAGCAGGATATTTACATCAACATTGTCGGCGGTATACGCCTAAATGATCCAGCGGCTGATCTGGCGATCTGTATGGCTATTGGCTCCGCAGCCAAAGGCCTACAGTTAAAGCAGAATGCAGTAGTATTTGGCGAGGTGGGTCTAAGCGGCGAGGTCAGGCATGTGCCATTTATTGATAAGCGTGTAGCTGAGGCTAAAAAATTAGGCTTTGAGGTGGCGATTGGGCCAAAGGAGCGTGGCGGTAAAACCGGCAAACTGCCGCTTTTGCATGATGTACCCGATGTGCGCACGGCACTTAACGACTTTTTAGAAAAATAAAGTCTGGGCAGGCTACGGATAAGGACGAAGAATCGCTACATGATTTATTAGGGATAACAAACTCTCTAGCAGAAATAAACCACCGATGAGGTGGTTTATTTCTGCTAGTCTCTACTTACGCTTTTTGACAAATCCTGCAAGGAGGCCATTACTAGTGTCATTGCCGCCTTCACCACTCGTCTGCTGTTTACGATATGAGGTAGTAGTACCTGAGCTGACGGTAATGGCTTGTGTGTCGCTGCCCGAGTACAATACGCTGTCTGTGATCTGAGCTTCAACTTGTATACTGCCTGTACTACCCGCAGGCGGAGTGAAGTCAAGCGTGTAGTCATTTGTGCTGTCTGCCTCTTGCGTCTGTACCGTTTGACCGTTAACGATCAGGCTAAGCGTACCAGGGTAATTCGGATAGGCGGCACTGTCGGTAAGGGGGTGCGTACCCGCTTCGACATGCACTAATATGGTACATCCGCTGATTGGGCAGGTGAGCGTAGCGGTACCGCCTGTAGGTACACCATCAACCGCAGTGATGGTTGCGCTCGGGGCGTTATCGGCACAGTTATGAACGTCATCACTGGCTTGCCCGCTTGATGAGCCGGTAGGTTGGGCTGCGCCGGTGGATACATTAGTAGTGCCGCCCATAAACAAGTCTACATTTAGGCTGGATAGGCTGCCCCCTCCAGTGCTCTGTCGGGCAAGTGTTGGCGTACAACTAGTTGCGAGTTTGCCCGAAACTTTATCTATGGCCGCACTGTTAGTGGAGGTCTTTCCTACGTACCAGCTGGGGAACAGGTCGTTACTCGGACTTGGCGTAACTTGCCCAAGGTAGCGGTTGGTGAAAACGAAGGCTGACTGCGTTTTAATATCATTTGGCTGTATCCAGTTTTGCGGTTTTACGTTGCCAAGCAAATCAATTGCCCCTTGAGTAAATTCTTTCATGATAGGGTCGGTGATGTTCTCGGGCGAGGTGTTGAAAGGAGTGGTACGACTGTGATTGCCAATCCATATGCCAGTAGTAAATTGTGTGTTCCAGTTCATCATTAGACCGTCAAAGTTATAGTTGGTTGTGCCGGTTTTGATTGCCGTGTTCCAACCCTTGTAACGGTGGAACTTCATACCGGTGCAAGTGGTGTCGCTACAGTTGCCGCTTAGGTATGAAGCTTTAGGGTCGGCTGCCATGTTGTCGACTATGTAAGCTGCGTCTGTGCGTACAGCCTGCGTACCCTTAGGCTGCTCAAATTGCTTGATTGTTTTGCCGGCACTATTAGTAACCTTTAGGATGAATGTTTGCGGGATGACCTTACCTAGCCGTGCCAGGCTAGCGATGCCGTTAACATGGTCATTTAAATGTAAGTACGCGCCGTCTCCAATTGCCGAGGCGGCATAACATTGGGTTTCATCTGCTTTGGTGACGCTAAAGAAGTCTTCGACCCCAGGGTTGTAACAACGATAACCATCTGGGTTGCCCATGAGCGCCTTCATGGTCGAAATATTCTTATTGATAGACACGGTCCGATTGGTACTGGTATCACCGGGCACCGAAGAAATTACAGACTTTACGGCCGGTATGTTTAGCGAAGCGCCAAGTGCATAACGAAGGGTAATGGGTCCTCGTCCTCTGCGGTCGTAGTCGTACAGGCAGTTACCGCCGCCAGGTTTTTTTGGATCGGTGCCTGGTAGCGTGTGGTCGGTACACTGGTAGCCGTTTACGGGTAGGGCGCCGGTTTGGTCGTACAACACGCTACCTGCACCGACGTTATTGTTGCTATTGATGAAGTTGGTGTAGTCGTATGGCTTTACGCTGGAGCCGGGTGAAATGTTTACATCAGTAGCGTAGTTGAGTTTGCCATAAACATCATTGCTAAAGTCGGTGCCACCTATGAGCGCCAAAACCTGGCCTGTGGCATTGTCTTCGTCAACAAAGGCAGCGTTGTCAGCCTTATATTTTTTTAGCAGGCTCATATGGTCAGCCAATGATTTATCAGCCAAGTCTTGCAAGCTAACATTTAGCGTAGTAATTATCTTCCAGCCGCCCGTTTTTATAACAGCAGCAGGAAAGTCCTTTTGTAGCTCTTCACGGGCGGCAAGCACGAAGTAAGGATATTTTATACCGGCATAGTGGCTGGTTGGCATCTGCTGGACATTAAGCGCCGCAACGTCAACCGCTTTTGCTTGGTCAGCTTGAGCTTTGGTAATGTATCCCTGTTTTGCCATCAGATCAAGCACGTAGTGCTGGCGGTTGATGAGAGAGGGTTCGTCGAAATAGCTGGCGGTAATCGATGGGTTGTACCTGGGGTCGCTGTAGGGAGAGAGGCTACCCGGCGCTTTTGGAATAGAAGCAAGCATTGCGGCCTGAGCAAGCGTCAAATTCTTGGCGTCAACGTGGAAATAATCTTGGGCAGCGGCCTGAGCGCCGTAGTCAAGTCCGCTATATGGAGCCAGGTTAAGGTAGGCGGTCAGGATATCATCTTTGCTATATTCGCGCTCTAGCTCGACGGCCAAAATTAACTCTTTTACTTTACGGCTAACCGTATGATCACTGGTCCAGCCTTCGTTTAATTTCACGAGCTGCTGGGTGATAGTTGATCCACCTTGGGTGCTACCGCCTTTTAGGTTATTAACGGCGGCGCGGGTGATGCCCTTAACATTAAATGCGCCTTCGTGGTAGAAGTCTTTGTCTTCTATGGCAATAGTAGCCTCTTTTAGGTAGGATGAAATGCTGCCGCTAGTAACTGGTATACGCTTAAAAGCATCATAATCTTGGAATAAGAGTGTCTGACCGGTGCGATCGTAGTAGGCCATACTCCCGCCGGAATCAGCACTGTTAATATCGTGAATTTTAGGCAAATCTTTGCGGAAGTAGGCAAACAAACCGACTACCAACAAGAAACCGACCACGAAACATATACCTGCAATCTTGAGCGCCATAATAGCGCCATCACGACTAAACCAGTACTTGTATAGGCGCTTGGGATGCATACGGTACAGCCATCGTTTCCATGGCTCTTTGGGAAGGGTGCTTAAATATGCTGCTTTACGCTGTGCTCGTGCCTCACGGCCGGCACGCATACGCTCGCCTAAGTTACGGTTTATCTTTATAGTTTTGCCGCTCTTGGTGATGAAAGTATTCTTGGGTTTAGCGGGTTGACGCCGCGGACGCTGATTCGAATCGCTCATGCTTCGTTTTGGTCTCACTTCAAACTCACATTTATACCCCTCAAGTATAGCAAAGTTTTAGAAAACAAGCGTGATGTTTTAGGTCCAGACCGCCAGCTTTTTAGCAGGCAGAGTCTATTGGTGTTGCGGCCACGGAAGAGGCCTAAGGGCTGTTTGCCTATATTCGCCGCCTATGGCATCATATACCTATGATTAAGCAGCCTAGCAGCAATTACTTCTATGTCCATTTGTACCTCTGTAGTGCCGCCTATTAGGCAATGTATTCTCTAGCTTTATCTACAAACATTAAACGGTATACTACTCTATGATGACGCTTTCCGAAGAACTAACCTGGCGTGGTTTTGTAAACCAGACTACCTTTAAAGACTTGAAAACACTTGATGGCGGCCCGATCAGCTTTTATTTTGGCGTTGACCCAAGCGCCGATAGTATGCAAATAGGCAATTTAGCCGCAGCCATGATGGTGCGCCACTTCATTAACCATGGCCACAAAGCCTTTTTGCTGGTTGGTGGCGCTACAGGCATGATTGGCGATCCTGATGGTAAGAAACAAGAGCGAGACCTGCAGTCGCTTGAGGATATAGCGCATAATAAAGCCGCAATTGCAGGGCAGTATCGGACGGTATTTGCTGGACAGGAATTTACGCTTGTAGATAACTATGAATGGTTCAAGGGTATTGGCTATCTGGAATTTTTGCGGGAAGTTGGCAAACATGTACCGATGCGCCAGATGCTGGGACGTGATTTTGTACAGAGTCGACTTGGCGAAGATGGGGCTGGTATTAGCTATGCTGAGTTTAGCTACTCGCTGATTCAGGGCTACGACTTCCTACATTTATTCCGCGAGCATGGGGTCACATTGCAAGTCTGTGGTGCGGATCAATGGGGTAATAGCATTACGGGGGTTGATTTAATCCGCCGTGTGACGGGTGCGGAAACCAACGTCTACTCAGTACCACTTGTTGTAAACAAGACAACAGGTATTAAGTTTGGCAAAAGCGAAGCTGGAGCTGTGTGGCTTGACTCAGCCAAGACTACCCCGACGCAGTTTTATCAGTTCTGGATTAACTGCGATGATGCAGGCGTGGAGGACTATTTAAAGATCTACACATTGCTCGATAAGGATGAGATCGAAGGTATTATGTCGGAACATCGCAAGAACCCATCAGAACGACAGGCTCAGTGGCATTTAGCGGAAGAAGTGACAAAGCTAGTCCACGGTCAAGATGTTGCTAATACAGCACGTGTAGTCACAAATGTGTTGCGCGGCCGTACAGAGATTAGTGAAGTTAGCCAAGTGATACTACTAGAGATGCGCAAGGAAGTTTCTGCTATTCGTGTTACTGAAAGGGGTTCGATAATCGAAGCCTTAGTCCAGAGCGGCTTAGCTACTTCTAACACCGAGGCACGCCGCTTCTTAAAAGAAAACGCCGTTAGTATTAATGGACAAAAGGTACAGCGCGAAACCTTTGAGGCAGGCGATTTCAAAAACAGCCGTTTGCTGCTACGGCGTGGCAAAGCCTTTAAAGATTCAGCCTTAGTCGAACTGCAGGACTAGCGTTACATTATGCGCAAAGCTGTTGGCACATTGCTTGGAAAATCAGTAGCACAGGCTGTGAAACTGCGAGGCAAAAGTGGTGGCCAGGCGATGCCGGGGCTGATAGTTGAGACAGTAATCCCAGGTTATTTAGGGGCCATGCTCAAGCAGCTGCCAGATGGTGTAGCGCTCATTACGGGCACAAACGGTAAGACTACTACAACAAAAATGGTCGTAGAGTTACTAAGAGCTGCGGGCAAACGCGTACTTACCAATGCTACCGGCAGCAATTTAACCCGGGGCATTATTAGTAGCGTTAGCGAGCAAGCCACCAAAGTTGGCCGGCTGCCATTTGATATTGCCATATTTGAGCTGGACGAAGCCTATGCTTACCAGTTTACCCGAGTGGTGCAACCGCGTTTTGTTTTGGGTCTTAACGCTAGTCGCGATCAGCTAGATCGCTTCGGCGAGGTGGATATTGTGGCGCGTCTGATTGGTGATACTATGCTCTCGGCTAGCGAGCGGATTATTACTAATGCTGATGATATCCGTTTGAGCAGGGCTGCTACACAGGCAAAAATACCAGTGATTTATTTTGGTGTTGCTCCAGAGTTGCTCAAATATTTTCCGCGGGATGACGAGCTAGTCGCGGTCAATGCTAAGGCACCAACTCTGCAAGCCCCCAGCGTACCACTTGCGGTTGAGCTACTTAGTTTTAAGGGCAATCAAGCTACATACCGTTTAGGCAAAGTGCGGTTTGACGCAGCACTGCAAGTAACTGGGCAACATAATTTTCAGAATGCAGCAGGTGCGCTGGCGCTAGTACAAGCTATTTTACCGAAGGCAGATCCAGCTCAGTTCGTTAAGGATTTATCGGTGGTACAGCCAGCCTTTGGGCGCGGGCAGTCCTATACACTCAAAGATGGATCAACGCTGCAACTGAACCTGGTAAAAAATCCGGCTAGTTTTCGGCAAGGGCTAGCGTCGTATGTGCAGCCATACATAGCGCTGATGTTTGCGATAAACGACAATATTGCTGACGGCCGCGATATGTCGTGGCTCTGGGATGTTGATTTTACCAGCCTGCAAAAGCCCGAGGTGGCATTAGTGACGGGCAGTCGTGCAGCGGATATGGCTTTGCGCTTGCAATATGATGACATTACCGTAAAGACGGTTGAGCCTAATATGGAACAAGCCTTGCAAGCGTTTTGTAAAACGCCGAGTGATAAAGTGATATTTGCAACCTATACAGCCATGCTTAGGCTCCACACGCTGCTTGGAAAACAGGCGGGAAAAACATTATGACCGAACTCCACATTGTACACATTTATCCTAACGAAATGAACACCTATGGTGACCGGGGTAACTTGCTGGTACTAAGGCAACGCGCAGAATGGCATGGGCTGAAACCAGTCATCCATTACTATCACGCAGGAGACGCATTTCCTAAAAACGTTGATATAGTACTGGGCGGCGGTGGCCAGGATTCGGCACAGGGCGCAATTCAGAGTGATATCTTGCGTATCCAGGATAAATTGCATGATTTGACTGACACCGGCGTTCCGATGCTAATGGTCTGCGGTACCTATCAATTATTTGGCAAACGATTCATAACCAACGACGATCACGAAATTAAGGGTATCGGGATATTTGATGTGGAAACAATAGCTGGTCCTAAGCGGTTGGTTGGAAATATCGCCATTGAAACAATCGATTTTGGCACGCTTTACGGATTTGAAAATCATAGTGGTCGCACAATGCTTAGTGATCAACAAATACCGTTTGGCATGGCAGTTCGCGGTAATGGCAATAACGGCGACGATAAAACCGAAGGTGCTCGCACTCGCAATGTGATCGGCACTTATATGCATGGACCGGTATTACCCAATAACCCTAGGTTAGCTGATGGACTTATTCGGCTCGCCTTGGAGCGTAAGGGTGCTCAAGCAACACTACAGCCAATTGATGACAAACTCGCAGTGCTAACTCGCCAATCGGCCAAGACTCGTAAATACTGAAACAGCCGTAATCTTACTGTGGTAGTTTTGTAAAATACCGCAACTTGAATCTGCGGAGCCGCTATACTATGGAGCAATGGAGCTAGCAAGTTCAGTTACAGAGCTAAAGGGTGTGGGAGAGGAGCTTACAAAAAAGCTTGCGGTACTTGGAGTAAAGACCATTGGCCAGCTGATTGATTATTTGCCGCGTCGCTACGAAGATTATTCTGAAATAGTAGCCATCCGTGATACCCAACCTGGTCCCGTAACCGTAAAAGCGGCAGTAAGACAGGTAAGCGGTCGCTACGTACGCCGTGGTATGCACCTTACCGAAGCTGTTGTAGCCGACGAGACGGGTAGCTTAAGAATTATATGGTTTAATCAGCCGTATCGTGCCAAAGCGCTCAAGATCGGTGCTGAGTATTATTTTTCGGGTCTGTTTGAACTAAGTTATCAACGTATGCAGCTCACTAACCCTAGTGCTGAACTGGTCAGTGATTTTACGGTCAATACCGCCCGTATTGTGCCAGTGTACCGCGAGACCAAAGGTATTACGAGCAAACAAATTCGCAAAATGGTTAGTGGATGTCAGGGTATGATTCGAAAGCTTCCGGAGACTTTGCCTGCGTGGCTTGTGCAGGAGCAAAAGCTGCTCAGCCGTGCTGAAGCCGTGCTGGCCATGCATTTTCCTGCGGATAGCGCACAGCTAGCCGAGGCAAAGCGTCGACTCGGGTTTGAGGAAGTATTTGAGCTCAGCCTAGCGAGTTTGCTGAACAAGCAAGAGCTGGCGCAGGATGAATCCCTGCTCATTCGATTCGACGAGCAACTGGCAAAGGATTTTGTAAAACATCTGCCATTTACCTTGACAGATGCGCAGCGAAAGGCGGTTTGGCAAATCTACCAGGATATGCAAAGTGAACACCCCATGAACCGGCTAGTGGAAGGCGATGTTGGCTCTGGTAAAACAGTGGTTGCTACTATGGCGGCTGTGATGGCCTTGCACCAGGGCTATCAGGTGGCGTTTATGGCGCCCACCGAGCTACTAGCTAGGCAACATGCGGAGACCATCTATAAATTGCTGGAGCCGCTGGGTATGGCAAGGGAGCTGACACTGCTGGTAGGGGCGCTTTCGGCTGCTCAGAAAAAGCAGGCCCACGCTATGATTGCAACAGGCAAGGGCCGTTTTATCGTCGGAACGCAGGCGCTGATTCAAGAAAAAGTAGACATGCAGAAACTTGGCCTAGTAATCATCGACGAGCAACATCGTTTTGGAGTAGATCAGCGCAAGCGGCTGATGGCTAAGGCCGGTCACATGCCACATTTACTGTCGCTTACTGCTACGCCAATTCCACGCTCCTTGGCGCTTACGCTGTATGGTGAACTGGACATATCAATACTAGGCGCTAAGCCGTCCGGCCGCCAGCCGATTCACACCGAAATTGTGTCACCGAATTCGATTGAGCCGGTGTACGATGATATCCGAAAAGATTTAGACGTTGGTCGGCAGATGTTTGTGGTGTGCCCACTTATAGCAGAATCGGATGCCATGGAGGCCCACTCGGCCGAGAAGATCTACGAACAGTTCCGAAAGAAAGAGTTTAAGATATATAGAGTGGGACTGCTTCACGGTAAATTAAAGGCCGAAGACAAAAACGCGGTAATGCAGCAATTTGTAGCCCACGAGCTTGATATCTTGGTATCTACTACGGTTATTGAAGTCGGCGTGGATATACCTAACGCCAGCGTAATGATGATTCAGAGTGCTGAACGTTTTGGGCTTGCCCAGCTGCATCAGCTACGCGGCCGAGTTGGACGTGGCGGCCACAAGGCCTATTGTTATCTGTTGATGAGTGATTCTGCAGCACCTTCTAGGCGCCTCCGCGCCCTTGAAAGTAGCCAAGATGGCTTCAAGCTAGCCGAGCTAGACTTAGAACTGCGGGGCCCTGGTGCTATTTATGGCCAAATGCAGCACGGTGCGCTCGATTTGCGCGTCGCAAAACTCACCGATGTTGTATTGATAGCAAACGCCCGTAAGGCAGCGGCTGAATTTATCGAAAAGGCCGAGGATTTGCTACACTATACAGAGCTACATCAGCGGGTAACGCGTCTGCGTACCGTTACCAATTTGAACTAATGATTTTTATAAACCATAGCCTCAACCCAACTAAAACTCTAGGGAGCCTGTAGGTGTACTCTGGCACCACACTTCGTCCTATGCGTCATTTTGATGCATGGTTTGGTGCTCATCAGAAAATAGATCGGGTGGCACGGCTACATCTTAATCAGCTGCTCTCTCGAAACAAAAGTTTTCCTAGCTCAAAAGACATCCTCCGGTTTGAGGGTATGGACGGACCCGACGGCATTAAGCGCAAAACGCCGGCACAGGGCGAGCTTTGGCACTACATAAACCCTGACAACGAAGATGATCGTCAGTTGCTGGAGATTCTTGAGTATAACTATCAGGAACTGGTCGCCGCCTTAAAGGGTGGCAACCGTACCAGGGCGGCTTTTGAGGCCGCTTGGCTAGCGCATGGCATTGTTGACGGCCTAACGCCGGCTCACCACTATCCCTACGAAGACGAGCTAGTTCGCCTGCGCGGCGAAGGCATCGAAACGCGCATAACCCCTAAGGATAAACTGCTAATTCCTGGCAGCACTTTGCCGGAAACGGTTAGCAAGAATTGGCAAGTTTGGGGAGATAAAGGGCTCATAGCCACGCACTTTGCCTTTGAATGGGGCGTAGCTGCCATGATTGCACCGCTGCGGTTTAGCCGTGTGGCACCGACTCAGGCTGAGCTGGATGCCGCTGCCAAGGCTGGTTTAAGCGAAGCGTTTTTGGTTTGCGCCAAAGAGGTAGTAGCACTAAAAATGTATGATCAGTTTTATAAGTCTGGTTGGACACCAAAGCTTGCTAAGCAGGCGCGCCGTGAACTTTTGCCGCGGATTATTAATATGGTCACTGTTGCTTGGTATCTAGCGGTGCAGGAGGCTTACGGCAGCTCATGAGAATTATCGCTGGCAAGCTGGGCGGCCGCAATTTTTTAAGCCCTAAAACACGTCGTACTCATCCTATGAGCGACAAAGTGCGCGGCGCATTATTTAATGCCTTGGGCGACCTAAACGGACTTACAGTGCTTGACGCCTTTGCCGGCAGCGGTGCTTGCAGCCTTGAAGCGGTGAGCCGGGGCGCAAAACAGGTGCTGGCCATTGATATTGACCCTGAAGCAGTTAAAACGATAGCTGAGAATGTGCGCGCGCTTGGGCTAGAAGAAACGATTACAGTGCGGCGTAAAAACGTCAGCGGTTGGTCACGCAACAATCAGGCGCAACAGTTTGACATTGTGCTAGCTGATCCGCCCTACAATGATATCCGGCCTGATGTCTTAGAGCGCCTAAGCGTGCACATACGACCTGGCGGCCTGCTTGTACTCTCATGGCCAGGCAGTGAGCTAGTGCGTGATTTTGCCGGGCTAGAAGTAATTTCCCACAAATCATATGGTGACGCCCAATTAATTTTCTACAAACGACCAACCTTAAGTATCCTGTAGATTTTTTGCACCAAGTGCCGTAAAATATGCTCGTTACCTTGTGCTCCCTGAAGTTCAGGAAGGAGTCGCCGGAGCCTTTGGTTTTACCAAAGCCCGCGCGATGAGAGAACCTAGGTTCTCTCATGTATGTAGGCGGATGTGGTGGAATTGGTAGACACGTTAGTTTTAGGAGCTAATGCCGTAAGGTGTGCTGGTTCAAGTCCAGTCATCCGCACCAATGAAGATATTCCAGATGATACAAGCTCGAAAAAGTTTGTTGAGCTCTGGAATTTTTTCAATTTCAAGCGCTTTGTAACCTGTCTCTGCGTAACTTTCTTAGGTATGTATTTTAAGTAGCACTCGCTGTTGGCTAAAGCCCACCTCGGGGATCCATTACCTTCGCGATAGCATTGATGCGCTTTCCAAAAAGGCTCGGCAAGGGGTCGCACGGTTCGTTTTTTAGAATTGCCATTGCTTGCCTTAGTACGGGGTATGGTTTTTCGGTGGCAAAGTACGTTTTTACTAGATTTGTGGCGCTCGTAACGTCATTAACCTTCATATAAGCACGGAGCACGTATAGCAACGTAGCAGACCTATACATCTCATGTTCTCCTTTTGTAGTTCCTATTCCTGAGATGTAGGTATTTGAGGCATATAGTAGGGCGGCAAAGTGTTCAGCGTCTTGCAGATCACCATCATCCAAGGCAACATGCACTCTTTGCTCAAGACATTCATTGCGGGTCTTACTATCAGCGCTAGCGTAGTAAGGCTCCATACCTAGCCTGGCTTGTTCGGCGCGCTCTGCGTGGCCATGCCGGCGCGCCGCAGCAAAAATATGGACAAGCACCTGGTGAATCTCTTTGCCATTTATTCTTTCGTCTTTGATGCCTTCCACTAGCTGCTCAGCCTCGTCATACGCCGACTCATCACCCGTTTCATCATAGATGCTTAATAACTTGTGAGCTACTTCCAATACATCCCAGTATCCGCCTATCCTGTCGGCATTGCGAGCGAGAGCAAAGGCTCTTTCTGTCTGACCATTGGCTGCAAAACGGCGCACACAAACAGGCGCGGCCCTGAAAGACCGTACCAAGTCCGGGTACGCATCAGCAAATTCGTTTAGCTCGCCAATGGGCAGATTAGCGCAGACAACATCAAGTACATCCATAGCTTCAAAGGTTGCAGGTTTTGCTACTTCCGCAGCTTCTACGAGCTCTTTAAGTCGGTGGATATGCTCTGGCTCAAACGTTCCCGTTTCTTGGAAATGCCATTCTATAAATTGCCCGTAGTGGCGTAGATTATCAGAGACTTGCTTTTCAATTTCAGTGCCGACACTAGAGTATGTCTTGGTTCTATACTCGGGTTGAATAAGCTCCAGAGCTGTTCGACCGACACTAAGCAGTCGAAGGGGTTTATGTGGATGTTCGGCAACGATACGTGCTGCAATCTCGGGGCCGTATTGGAAAACTCGACCAAGATGTCGCGCAAGATCACGAGGCGAGTCTGTATCTATGGTACTCGCCGCTAATGCGTATTGGTCAGGCCGCAGGTATTCACCTTTTAGCGCAAGTATGCGCAAATATAGCATAGTCTTTTGAGCTTCATCACCGAACGCCCGCATAAAGCTTGAGTCTACAAAGCGCTGGACTGTCCCTGGATTGGTAGCGTAGTCGCAAAGCTGCTCAGTAGTTGTCTTTGCAAGATTCTGCCCACATTGCTCGAGTGCGTCCCGAGCGAACTTCTCCTCGGGGGACTCTTTGCCAGGTTCTAGGTCAGGCGATAGCTCTCTGACTGCACGCTCAAAATTCAAGGGGTCAAAAAGATCAGGGTCAGTAATACAGGCCACGATTTCATCCATGGCCTCATCTTCGGCACCGGGCAAGTGTTTTTTGGCAACCTTAAGCCATCCCTCAAGTTCTCTGCCGTATGACTGATGGAGCGGCGGCGGTACGTACGAGAAAGCGTTGCGCCTAGTCGCGAACGAGAGCATTCCATAGTCAGGCGAGATTGAGAGAAACTTCTCAACTTCTGTAACATAGTCTTCGGTGATACTGCTAAGTCCGGCGTCAAGACGCTCCAGTAGTCTATCCTCGGCTTCCTCGGGTCCGTATGTCGAGCAGAAGTCGATCATGTCAGCTTCGGTGACGCCTTGGATCGCTTGCGTATCAAAACTGTCTACGTATGCGACTAAGCTCTCATCTAGCATGGTCTCACCAGTGCCAACCATAATACATAAATTATATCATTTTATCGCTAGTATAGCAATTTAGCTTCGCCGGCTACAGCGGTAGATAAGTGACTATCGAGGTGGTCGTTGCCACGCAGACTCCATAATAGCTATGCTATACTTAGCGGTGATGTCCTATAAGGCTGTATTTCTCGACCGTGACGGCACCATAGATGTCGGTACGCCCACATACGAACGGGTTGACAGTCTTGATAAGGTTAGGCTTTTGCCTAAAACGATAGAGGCGCTCACTAAGCTGGCAAAACTAGATTATCGAGTTTTTATTGTGACTAACCAGGCTGGTCTGGCCGAGGGCCTCATTGACAAGAGTGAGTTTGCTGCTATCCAGGACAAGCTTATGGGGCTACTAGCGCCAAGCGGTATTCAAATTAGTGGGGTGTACGTCTGTCCGCACGGCGAAAACGACAGCTGTGGCTGCCGTAAGCCCAAACCAAAACTACTCCTAGACGCAGCAGAGGAATATGATATAGATCTAGCCAACTCCTGGATGATTGGCGATCGGCCATCTGACGTTATGGCGGGTGTCAATGCAGGTGTCAAGTCTATCCTAGTGCTAACCGGCGTACCTACGGTTGTTTCCGAGCAGGCCGTAGTGACGGTGCCTTCATTACTTGAGGCGGTTGAGTATATCGCAGAGCATAGTTAGCCGGACAACCAGTAAATAACCGGAGGAATATAATGTCGCAAGATCTAACATCAGAAAGCTCTATTGAAATTAAGGCTTCACAAGCAGCAGTTTGGGAAGCGCTGACTAATCCAGAACTAGTGAAACAATGGTTTTTTGGTACAGAGCTATCGACTACCTGGGAAAAAGGAAGCCCTATTGTTTTCCGGGGCGAATGGCAGGGTGAGTCATACGAAGATAAGGGCGAAGTCGTAGCGATTATACCGGGCGAGATGTTTGAGTACACTCACTTTAGCTCCCGGACCGGGCTTGCAGACGTGCCCGAAAATTATGAGCATGTCGGTTTTTATCTTTCAGCCGCTCCGCAAGGTACGCTGGTGACGGTTAGGGAGCGGGATCTAAAATCTATCGAAAACCGTGATAACTCTTTGAAAATCTGGCAAATGGTCTTGGGTAACTTAAAGCAGGTGGCTGAACGGCAGCCGGCTTAGGATATCGTAGGTACTATAGTATAATCTCCTCAGTATGTTTGTCACTGCTAACCATCATGCACATAGATCGCCGGAGTTTGTCGGTTAGTTTGGTAATTCTTTAAAATATTACAAACCGCCGAATACTCCGGCGGTTTGTTTTTATTACCAAAATTTGGAGCATACTATGAGTTTGGAATATATACTACCCAGCGAAGCTTATGAGCTGGCCGGGCGGCGGCTGCGTGACAACGTGCTGCAAAACAGAGTGGCGGCCTATCTGGGCAATGTCTGGCCGCGCGGCTTTGAAGAGCCTGATGAGCCAGCAGCAGTCTATGCGCCCTATCTGGCTAAGGGCAGTGAGACAGAGATAGCGGCGCTACGGATAGCGCGTAAGAGTGGCTTTACGACGGCCATCGCCACCTATACAGACGCCGAATACGTTACGGCTAACCCGGGACTGGTTGATTGCTACCGGGCACCGCTTAAATTACCGCGAAACCAGCGAGTACGCCAATGGGTGGTGGACGACGCCTATCAATCGGGTGTAGTCGGTACCGCGCCTACCATCTATTCAGGGCTGAGCATTGTAGGTTATTGGCAAGGGCTGCGCAGGCCTGTTCTTGAGGAAAGTCGCTTGCCCACTAATGACAGGGTAGTCGATTTTAGTAGGTGGTATACGCTGCAGGCGCGGCGTTTTGGCTGGAATGGTGAACGCTCTAGGTCGTCGTTTTACTATAGGGCGGCTATGGCTCTCTATGCCTCGGGCAGGGCCGTATTGTTTGACACACCGCCAACGGCATTTGCCGATCGGGTCATGGCGCCTGCTTATGCGGCCGCATGTGAAGCGTTCGGGGTCGAGCCGCTTCTCACCAACGAACTGCGCCCCGAAAAACGGGACTGGACAAATCTGAACTTTTTGGACGAAACAGAGGTAAAACGCTTACAAATAACTGGGCGCATAAGAAGCTAGCGTATGAAATCTGATAGAGTAAAAGATATGGAAACCCAGCAACTACAACCCGGCGACGAAGTGCGCGTTATTGCGCCATCGGACGGCTGGAGAAACAAAGGGGCTGAAGCGTATGAACGCGCAAAGTTGCGCCTGGAGGCGCTCGGTCTCGTCGTCACCTATGGCAAGCACATAGGGAGTGAGGATAGGTTCAGGACCGGCACGGTGGCCGACAGGTTAGCGGACTTACATGATGCCTACCGAGACCCTAAGGTCCGCTTAATTATCGCGCTGCATGGCGGTTGGTCGGCAAATGCGCTACTGCGCGGCATGCAATGGGAGCTTATTAGGGCGAATCCTAAACCGCTCATGGGCTATTCGGATACTACGGTGTTAGTGAATGCATTATTTGCCCAAACCGGGGCAATTAACTATTTAGGTCCAACATTTTCGGCGCTCGGTTCCAAGCATATGTTGACTTATACATTTGATAACTTCCGTAACGTAACCATGAGTAAGGCACCACTTGAGCTACGTCGGAGCAGTGAATGGCAGCGTATACGACGCGGTCCGCTCAGTAAAACCCGGCCCTGGAAAGTGCTGCAAGAAGGTATCGGCGAAGGCGTGCTGATAGGTGGTAATATGGGTACTTTTTATCTGCTGCAAGGCACCCCTTGCCAGCCAAAATTTAACCATCCCTTTATCTTGCTAGCTGAAGATGACGACGAGCCGGGCAAGTATAGTGCCCGCGAATTTGATCGGCGACTGGAATCGCTTTTACAACTACCTGGTGTCCGAGAATACACCCAGGGGCTAGTGATTGGTCGTTTTCAGCCCAGCAGCCGCGTTACGATGTCAGACGTGCGACATATTGTGACTAAACTAGAGTTGCCTAACATACCAGTGATAGCCGATGTAGATTTTGGACACACCATGCCGATGCTCACGTTGCCAATTGGCGGGGTTGCCCGCCTAGAAGCTCAAAAGAGCCAAGCGAACCTTAATCTGTTACAATGGTAAAAGGAAATTACTTAAAATGAGTTTAAGCACACAACCTTATAAAGGTG
This sequence comes from uncultured Candidatus Saccharibacteria bacterium, assembly GCA_964478195.1. Classification (GTDB taxonomy): domain Bacteria; phylum Patescibacteriota; class Saccharimonadia; order Saccharimonadales; family UBA4665; genus JAJZCD01. Next base: position 6,054 of record CAYZGW010000013.1, on the reverse strand, counting down.
CCCGGGATTTCTATCCCGAAGACAAGCGTCTGCAGAAATATATGTTTGCGCGCATGCGCGAGATCTGTGAACGCTTTGGCTACGAAGAATACGACGCCCCCATCCTGGAGCCTGTGGAGCTATATTTAGCTAAAAGCAACCAGGAAATGGTCAATGACGAAACCTATCTGTTTCAAGATCGTGGCGGGCGCAACGTTGTTATCCGCCCAGAAATGACACCGACGGTCAGTCGTATGGTAGCCGCCCGCCGCCAAGAATTGCCCTACCCAATGCGTCTCTATAGCATTCCTAATCTATGGCGCTATGAACGCCCGCAGCGGGGGCGTTTGCGCGAACACTGGCAACTGAACGTTGATATTTTTGGTGTGGACGGCGTCGAAGCGGACCACGAAATCATCATGGTAGCCGACCAAATTCTAAAAAGCTACGGCGCCAAGCGTAGTAGCTATACCATTTTGCTTAACAGTCGCAAACTGATGGATGAGCTATTTGGCAACTATTTGGGGTTGGATGTAACGCAGCGCAGCACTTTAATACGGCTGATTGATCGTATCAAGAAAATGGAATATGCCGTTTTTACAGCCCAGGCCGATGCTATCCTAACGCCAACTCAGCGTGAGGCTGGTAAATTGGAGACGCTCTTGAGTTTGCTAAAGACGCAAAGACTGGAAGATCTACATAGTGAACTACATAGTCATCCTGCGGTGCTGCACATGCGAGAACTAATCGATATGTTGGACGGTTCAAAAGTATCAAATTACCGGTTTGACATTACACTGATGCGCGGCTTTGATTATTACACCGATATTGTATTTGAAGTGTTTGATAATCATCCAGACAATAACCGTAGCATGTTTGGCGGCGGGCGGTACGATGGTCTTGTCGGATTGTTTGGCGTTGAGCCAGTTGCTACTGCTGGATTTGGCATGGGTGACGTTACGCTGCAGAACTTCCTTGAAACGCATGGCTTACTACCGCACATGCACCCCGAGACTGATGCATACGTGATACTGGCCAGTGAAAATATATACCGCAAGGCTCTGCCGGTATTGGCGGAGCTGCGCCAAATGGGGCTGAATCTAGCGGTCGACACTACTGGCCGTAAACTAGACAGGCAGATTAAAGCGGCTGTTAAAAAGGGCCTGCGCTATGCAATTTTTATCGGTGAAGCAGAGCTAAGTAATGAACAGCTGAAGCTACGCAACCTAGTAGATGGCAGTGAAGAATCACACGGATTGCAGCGGATTGTTAGCATCGTGAAAGACCGCCGCCGCGTCGGTGAAACACCTGTTGATACTGACGCGGAAGACCTATGACCGCACCCAATCATGCGCTAACAGGCGCAATTATTGGGCTAACCGTTGGTACTCCACTGCTAGCACTACCGCTGGCCTTTTTGTCGCATTTTATTTGTGATGCCATCCCACACTACGACCCACCCGGAGAAGATGGACCCAAGCGATTTACGTCAAAACGATTTGTGTATGAGTTCTTGGTAGTTGGCGCAGTTTTGTGCATGGCAATTGTGCTGCTGCTGGCGGTCGCTCGGCCACAGCACTGGCTAGTGGCCGCCGTATGCGCGTTTTTGGCAGCCAGTCCTGATCTATTTTGGATACCACGCTTTTTATATGGCCGCCGTATGGGTCACGAAAAGCCACGTAGCAACTGGTTTTTGAAATTTCATTCATGGGTGCAGTGGAAAACGGGGCCACGCCTTGTTTGGCTTGAGCTGGCATGGTTTGCGGGCTTTAGTGTGCTTCTTGGTAGGTACCTCTAGCAAGTGGCTGCCGCACCTGTTTGTATCAGTAAGGCGATATAACCTGACATGCTCGGTACAAACAAAGGGCGGACTACTTGTCTGTACCTCCGTTCATCTGGTATAGTTACAACTCATGCAAGTTACTCGTAAAGACATCACCCCCACCAAAGTTGAACTAACCATTAGCGCTGACCAGGCTTTTTTGGATGCCACTAAAGAACACGTGCTGGCAGATCTTGCCAAAGATGTGAATATGGCCGGTTTTCGCAAGGGTCATGCACCCAAGGCGCTGATCGAAAAGAGCGTTGACGCAAGCACGCTCCAAACCCGTTTTCTGGACCATGCCATAAACGATCTATATGTAGAAGCGGCCGTCCAAGAAAAACTTCGTCCGGTTTCGCAACCAGAAGTCAGTGTTACCAAATTCGTACCGTTTACTAGCTTGGAGTTTAAAGCGACCGTTGAAGTGGTTGGTAAAATCACATTGTCTGACTACAAGAAAATCAAGGTGGCTAAAAAAGTGGAAGCTACCACCGATAAAGATGTAGCTGCTGTACTAGATGATCTGCGCCACCGTGATAGCCAAAAAGCCGATGTTACGCGCGCTGCTAAAGATGGCGACGAAGTGGTCATTGACTTTAGCGGCGTTGACGCCAAAACTAAAGACGCTATTGCCGGTGCCACAGGCAGTGATTACCCGCTGATTCTTGGTAGCAACACGTTTATTCCTGGCTTCGAGCCCGAACTGGTTAGTCTGAAGGCTGGCGATGAAAAGACCTTCGACATAACTTTCCCGGCCGATTACGGCGCTGCTGAGCTGCAGAACAAAAAGGTGACATTTACCGTGACGGTTAAAACGGTCCGTGAAGTAACGCTGCCTAAGCTAGATGATACTTTCGCTGCTAAGGTTGGTCCGTTCAAGAGCGTTGACGAACTAAAGAAAGATATCAAAGCACAACTGGCTGCTGAAAAGGAAAATCAGGCTCAACGTGTTTTTGAAAATGACCTACTAACTGCTGTTGCAGATAAGGCTAAAGCCGATATTCCGCAGACGCTCATTGACGAAGAAATCGATCGCATGGAGGCAGAGGAGAAGCGCAATCTCGTCTATCGTGGTGAGACGTGGCAAGAGCATCTTAAGCGCGAAGGCAAGACTGATGCTGAGCACCGCGAAGGTTTGCGTGAACAGGCTACCACACGCGTAAAGACCGGCTTAGTGCTGGGCGAAATTGCTGAGGCCGAAAAGATTATCATCTCTGATAAAGAAATTGACAAGCAAATTGCCGAGTTAAAGAAGCAATATACCGACAAGCAAATGCAGGCCGAACTGGATAAGACGGAAAATCGCCGTGAACTGGGCAGTCGTTTACTCACCGAAAAGACTATCGCCAAGCTGGCCGATTACGCTGCAGCCAAATAAAAGGTTTAAAATAGTCTGATTAGCACTCTTGACTAAGGAGTGCTAATTTTTTATGATTGATACGGTGTAAACGCTGCAGACGCCAGCAGCTTGCTTCATACTCTGCGCTGGCCTACAAATCCAAGTAACTTTTATAGGGGGTTAACAATATGAGCGTACTGGTCCCAACCGTAGTCGAAAGCGAAGGCCGCTATGAGCGTGCCTATGACATCTACAGCCGGCTCTTAAAAGACCGGGTGATCTTTTTGGGCACCGATGTGAACGAAGCCAGCGCCAATGTGGTGGTAGCGCAGCTGCTGTTCTTGCAGGCCGAAGACGCCAAAAAAGACATTTATTTCTACATCAACAGTCCTGGCGGTAGCGTGTACGACGCACTGGCTATTTATGACACTATGCAATATGTGACCAACGATGTGCAGACTATTGGCATCGGCATACAGGCGTCTGCCGCAGCGTTTCTACTGAGTAGCGGCGCAAAGGGCAAGCGCTTTTTGCTACCCAACAGTACTGTTATGATTCACCAGCCCTCCAGTGGTACTCGTGGTAAAGTAACCGACCAAGAGATTGACCTTCAGGAAAGTCTCCGCATCAAGCGCTTATTAGAAGGAATCATGGCTAAAAACACTGGTCAAAAACCAGAAAAGATTCACGAGGATATGGAGCGCGACAAGTGGTTGACCGCCGACGAGGCCTTGGAGTATGGCCTAGTGGACAAGATTATTGCGGATATCACTGTTTCGCAGAAGGCAGCCTAGGATAGACAGACTACTATATGTAGTATATAATATACTTATATGGCACACGCTGAAGCACTTACTACAGAAAACTATGGGGATTTTGCCGCAGAACTGAGTGAATTGGTGCAAGCCGATGAATCGTGGATGCGTGATAACCGACTAAATACTTTTCGGCGCTTTTCCGATGCGGACGTGGCATTGGAAAGCTTAGGCCGATTGGTTCAGCGTCATGATATGAGTGGCTTTGTTCTGTCTGATAATGGACAATCTGTTGGTCTTGGCACGCAAGTCCACGATTTAACTATTCGACGTCCTGCCGGTAGCAAAGCGCCTTGGCTGATGAGAGGCCCGCAGATTGATTACTGGACCCGGGAAAATATAGATTCTGAGCTAGAGATGGCAGTTGTGTTAGACCTGTTGGGCTGTGCTGCCGTTTCAGGGAGGGGTGTACTGGCGACTATGTCACCAGGGGAGGAGCAACGGGCACGTGCAGTTCGAGCTATCATGGACCCAGTTGGTAACCCTGGCCCTGTGCGAGTACCATTCTGGAAGCCAGATTACGATTTGCGAACAGCAGGTTCTGTGCAAGTTTTTCAATACCAGCCTCGAAAACTGTAAATGATAAGTAGCTGATTTCGTATAACTGCTTAAAAACCGTTGACGTAGTAGATTTTACTGCGTATACTTGTAAGCAAGAAGTAGTGTAAGTTGGGCTGTGCTGCTACTGGCCAAAGCAGTTTTACCTCCTAAGCGTAGGGGGTATCGGCACCAAAATCCCACTTAGTTTTCTTCGGGCGAAACAACAAAAAGCGGTAGGCAAACAGTACGGTTCTATTTGAAGTGTGCTATTTAGAGCGCTCCTAGGATATAGCCAGACCCTTGCAGACGCATCAGTGTATCAATTTATAAATAGGGGACATTGCACGTGGCAAAAGCGCAAGCAGCAACACCAAAGGCAAAGTCGGGTGTCCGCGTCTTTTTTACAGATGCGAATGACAACATGACGCTGCCAAATTTGGTAGACCATCAAAATAAGTCGTTCCAGTGGCTAATCGAAGAGGGGCTTGGTGAGCTCCTGGCCGAAATTAGCCCAATCGATGACTATACGAACACTAAACTCACCTTGCGATTCAAAGATTACCACTTTGAAAGCCCGAAACTGAGTGAGACAGATGCCCGCGAAAACAACGTCAGCTATGAAGCACCGCTGAAAGCTGTTGTTGAGCTAACAAACAAGGTAACTGGCGAAGTTAAAGAGCAGGAAATTTATTTGGGTGACTACCCATGGATGACCGACCGTGGCACATTCATCATTAACGGTGCTGAGCGCGTGGTGGTCAGTCAGTTGATTCGTTCGGCTGGTGTATTCTATAGCGCCGAGCTGCATGGCACGCACAATCTATACAGCGCAAAGGTTATTCCTGGCCGGGGCGCTTGGTTAGAGTTTGAGACTGCGGCTAACGGGGCACTTTATGTGAAGATTGACCGCAAGCGCAAGCTTCCTGTTACTACATTGCTGCGCGCTTTAGGTATGACTGAAGCGCAGATGAAGGAAGCCTTCAAGCATGTTGATAATGCGAAGAGTAGCTATCTAGAAGCTACGTTGGATAAGGACCCGACCAAGGGTCATTCCGAAGCACTCATCGAAGTATACCGCCGCCTTCGCCCGGGCGACATGGCCACCACTGATAATGCTCGATCGCTACTCGAAAACATGTTCTACAACTACAAGCGCTTCGACTTCAGCCGCGTGGGCCGCTACAAACTTAACAAGCGCCTGGGTCTCGATGTCGCCAACACTGCCGAGAACCGCATTATGCGCCTTGATGACTTGGTAGCTATTGTGGCCGAGCTGATTCGACTGAATATCTCTCAAGAACCCGGCGATGACATTGACTCACTGGCCAACCGCCGTATCAAGATGGTCGGTGAATTAGTTCAGCGACAGTTCCGTATTGGCTTATTGCGCATGGTTCGCAACACCCAGGACCGTATGTCTATGAGTGAAATCGAAACAGTGCAGCCCGGCCAGCTGATCAACGCTCGCCCAGTTGTTGCTGCTGTTCGTGAGTTCTTTGCAAGCTCACAGCTTTCACAGTTCATGGACCAGATCAACCCTTTGAGCGAACTCGCCCACA